>NZ_JBBHZM010000004.1:0-179963 GCF_049843615.1 Fictibacillus sp. Mic-4
AATTAATGGCATCGTCCATTTGAATGTTTCCGATATTGACATTCCTTCCCCAAAATCGGATTAAACCGATTTGTTGATTTTTTTGCGGAGCTTCCCAAATTAAATGTTTTCTTATTTTGGAAGGAATGTTTTTTTCAACGGCCGATAGGAACTCTATGCCGATGTCTCCTTTTTTATCATATATGCCAATATTTTCACCGGATTCTCTTCCTTCTACAATAACGAAACAAGCTCCGCATTCAAGATCAGAATAAAGGGTTGTTTTTAGATCTTCGATGTCGAGGCAACTCCCATCTGCTTTCTTGCCACATTCCGTAATGACATTAAAGCCAAGCTTTGCAGCTTTTCTAATGATTTTGCATCGTTCAGAAAAAGGCAAATCAATCGTGCCGTCGGAAATCTCGATATATTCAAATCCGATATGTTTTAAGTGATGCAAATGCTCCAATAATACATCCTGCTGGTAGGCGAGTTCAAAAAGCGTGCCACCGGGGTATAAAATGACATCATGCTTTTTGGCGAGCAGCAATTTTTTTTGAAGCAATTCAGGTGGATAGAGCGCCATTGTACCAAAACCGAGTTTAATAAAATCAACATAAGAGCCGGCAAGTTGCAGAAGTTCTTCGAAAGCGACAAGACCAATGCCTTTGTCAATTAACATTGTTAAGCCAACATCGTTTAATTTGCCTGTTCTTTCTCCCGTTGGATCAATAAGCCGGGGATGGCAATTGCATGGTGGATGGGTCACAGCCATAATCCTCCTTATGGGTAAGTATCTCTGAAACCATCCTATGCATGAAAATCAATCTGGGTTCATGACCTCATTGGCTCTTTTCTTTTTCTTTATCCAGTTCAATCGGATTTCCGCCAGAATGAAGATAGATATTCGGTTCTTTATCGCTATTACCAAGAATGGCTATTTTAAGCCCATCTATATAGTGGGAGACAATATCGATGAAGTTTTGCTTTTCTCCTTCGTCATTTAATTGGCCGAAAATATATAGTTCTTGATTCTCTTTGTATAAAAAAGAAATAAAACCTACTGCGTTATTTTGTAAATCGACAACATTAATAATTTCTCCCTCATGATTCCGAAATTCCGGTTTAAAGAATAACAACTAAAAATCTCCTTTCAATCTTATTCACATGGTATTCAGTATTTTCTTTTTCTGGGAACAGATGAATATACTATTAGTATCTTAAATCGGAGGGAATATTATGAAAAAAGTTGTACGCTTAAACGATTTTTCGGATGATCATTTTAAACCATCATAGAAATGCAGCACTTTGACAGTTTTTGCAATGTTGGACATGGCAATAATAGGATTAAAATTATATTGGAGGTTTAAAAAAGATTTTAATGTATAAAAAAATAATGAAAAACTATACGTTTTTAGGTTCTTTCTTATTTGGGGTTGGCATTATTGGAATGTTAGACGGCATCATTTTTCACCAACTACTTCAATGGCACAGTACGTATATCCGTACCAATCGTTTCAATCAAATTATTAGTGATGGCATTTTTCACCTTAGTGTAACCGTTGTAATTTTTGTTGCTGCCATTTTGCTTTGGAAAAGTGATCCTAATGTGAAAAAAGAGAAATTTTGGGGAGGGTTCTTTTTAGGAGCGGGGTGGTTTAATTTTTTGGAAGGGATCATTAACCATCATTTCTTAAAGATTCATCACGTTAAACCTGGCACCTATCAATTGATGTATGATCTGGCTTACGATACAGTTGGTATCGTTCTGATAATCATTGGCTGGTTTATGTATAAAAAGGGTAAATACCACAGAAACTGGAAATAATCTTCTAATGGATGGATTTTCCAAAATTAAATAAGGAATGCATAGAGTAGAAGGGGAGCTTTTTATGTCGTAATAGATAATGCCCACTTTAAATTAAACCTGTCATTTGATTTGAAAATAAATCCGATCCGAATGATTGTTTTAAGTTGAACATTATCTTTGCAACATTTGATGAAGCTGAACATTACGCGTTATGGCTTCAGAAATCTAGCCACAAATTTAACTTATATTAATATGTGGTGAACAATTTATTTTGCAAATTATAAATATTGATAAGCCGATTTCCGGATGACCTAAGAAGAAGAGATAGTCAATTACAACCATCCTCTTTACCATTTTATATCCCAAAATTTCTTACACAAGGGATTTTTGTTTAATTCAGTAGTCTAGAGTGTTTTTTAACCCTATTATACATTAGTTAACATCATCACTGGAAATATCAACCGGTGGATTTCAAGGGAATTTGGATGTAAAATAATATATTCGCTACTAAGCGGTAAAATTAAATGGAAAGGATGAAAAGAGTTGGCCAAACAATCATTAATCGAAAAAAACCGAAAAGAAAAGAAGTTTAACGTCCAAAACTACACTCGCTGTTCTCGGTGTGGCCGTCCTAGATCGGTTCTTTCCAAATTCAACATTTGCAGAATTTGTTTTAGAGAACTAGCTTATAAAGGCCATTTACCGGGTGTGAAAAAAGCAAGTTGGTAATTCTTTAATATATTTAAAACGTCGGCTTTGACCGGCGTTTTTTTCTTTTCATAATAAGTTTTAGGATGCCGATTATGGAGCGCTGTTGTGTTTGCATATTGACCCAAATAAAAGGAAACGTTACACTTTGTAAATTCTTAATTATCAAAACAGCGAGCGAAATGGAGGTTTAAAATTGACAAATAAAACGATTTACATTAAAGAAGCAAAAACAGGAGAACAATCGAAACTGTTGAATCTCTTTTAACAAAAGTCGAAGGGATTGAAAGATTGTGGATGTTGATGATGGGGAAATAAAATTAGAATATAACCCAAATTTGATTACATATGAAGAAATAATTAACAGAATTAATCAAAATGGATTTCATGTTCGGGAAGTTATGACGTTAGTAATTTTTATGTTAATTCCTGTTCTTCCGCAAATGAAAACAATTATACATTAACTAGCTTCAAGTTGCGATGATTTTTACCCTTTATTCGTACCGACTGACCGTAGCCTAACAGATACACCAAAAAACCGATTGACTTTCAATATTATTTCTCTATTTTAACTCCAAAATCTGTTCCGATGGGGATTTAATCAAATGGATCCTGTTCTTTTAGAAAATTCATATCGTAGCATTCCCCTTTTGTAATTCCGGAAATAAACCATTAATTTAATGAATGTCTGCTAAATATCGTTGATTTTTCCTATTTTTGCAGTTTATTTTTATTCCTTCCTAATTTGATCTCTGTTAGCGTAGCAAAAAGCAACTATTTTTATCATTAACAAAATTACTGTAAGGAATAAAAGAAATTAGTTCGGAAATTATAAACGTACGGAAAAGGAGGAGGTACGCATGCCGGAAAGGAATACGGAGCAATATTTAATGGAAAATCTTGGTCCTAAAAAGAACCCCGCGGAAGTAAACAAAAATAGCAGAGCAGACTTACCAGGGGAGTTGTTGGCAAGAGAAAGAAATTTAAATATGAAAAACAATAACCACAATAACAACAAATAAGGAGAAGGAATTTATACAATGGAAAAAAACTGTTTTTATTGTGATTATGAAATAGAGGAAGGGAAACAACACTTTGTTGCCTTTTTTAAAAATAGAATGGAACAAGAAAAGCCTCTTTGTGATGTTTGTTATGCAGAGTGGCTTGAAGGATTGAAGGAATAAATAATGGAATGATAGAGGAGGATTTGAATGTCGAGAATAAACGGTTCAGGCAATACCAATAGAAATAATAGTGACGAAAATTCGAAAAATCATGTTGGCCACATCGATGCGTATTCTTTAATGGGAGATAATCCTGATAAAGAGCCTGACAGGAAAGATTCAAAATTACGATAGCCTTTTTACTAATATTACAACGAGTCGAATGATAATATAGAACTTCCTAATTCAAAGGGGGATTATAATTGAAGGAAAAAATATTCTATCGAACTAGGGATATTGTTGCTGAAAATGGAGAGTACATTTGCAAAGCAGGCAAAATTCAATCCTATAAGAAGGGAGATACATTTAGCCACTGCCCGGTAACTGGAAAAGAAACAACATGGAAACCATACGTCTACAATAGTCCCCCTTCTTGATGTTTTAAAGGATTAACTTACGGATAAAAAAAGCCTTACTACACATGATACAAGAGAATTTACCTTTAAGGAGGATCAAAAACAATGGATAAACAAACTGAAAAAAAGATTGAAACCGTTGCCAAACAAGCTGTTAACGTTGAGTTAGCTCAGGAAATCGGGCATTTGAAAAATCAAATCCAACAACTGCAACAATCGCTATCCAGCATGCAACAGCAAAAATCTCAACAAATGAGTCCAAGTGCAGGACAGTCCCAGCAGCCAATGGGTCAAAATGCAGGGCAGCCTCAGCAACAAATGAACCAGCTTTTGCAGCAAATCCAACAATTCTCTAGCCAGGCACAACAGCAGCAGCAACAAACCGATCAACAATTGCAACAATGTATCCAGCAGGCGATTCAAGCCTTAAATCAAGGAATGCAATATGTACAATCCAATCAATTGCTCTTTCAAATGAATCAGGCCATTTCTCAGGCGCATCAGCAATTTAATCAATTAAGCGGCCAGCAAGGAATGGGAGCTCAGCAAGGTCAAATGGGAGGCCAGCAAGGAATGGGGGCTCAGCAGGGCCAAATGGGGAACCAACAGGGACAGGCCGCTGGAGGCGGACAACAACAGCAGCTCTTTCAATAACTTAGAAAAACCGAATATAGATAAGGTGAAAAAAGTAATCGATCTTCTTTTATTACTTCACCATCTTTTTCGAAAGTTATAAATAACGAACCCTAAAAGGCGCACTTACATGCAGCTTTTAGGGTTTTTTTGCAAATGCAAACCACACTCCGTCTTTGCAAATCCTGACCAGCGACCTGCACGAAAATCACTATTTGAATCTACAGCAACGGTACAATGTTTACAACCAATGCTCGGATATCCTTGATCGTGCAGCTCATTATACGGTAATTGAAAAAGCGAAATATAATTCCAAACATCTACCCACGTCCAATGGATAAGCGGACATATTTTTATAGAAGAAAATTTATGATCTTTATTGACAAATTGGACGGCCGCGCGTGCTGGAGACTGCTCTCTCCTTAATCCGGAAATCCAGGCGTTAAAGTTGGAGAGGACGTTAGCAAGAGGCTCTAGCTTTCGGAGCTTGCAGCATAAATCAGGATTCGATTTCCATAGGTCTTTTCCATATTGATGATGTTGTGCATCTAGAGAAAGCTGTGGTTCAATTCGTTTGATTTGGAGTGAAGGATACTTTTCTTTCATTTTTTCAATTAATTCGTACGTCTCTTTAAAATGAACATTTGTATCCAAGAATATAATTTTCGCATCGGGACGAATTTTGCTGATCATATCGGTCAGAACGATGCCTTCCGCCCCAAAACTGCACGCATAAATAAGATCATCATTAAACTCTTCATATGCCCATTTCAAAATATCCATTGCATCTTTTTTAGACAAAAGACCGTTCAGCTGTTTTAGTCGTTCATTCGATAGCTGGTGGTACGATAAATTGGATTTACTCATTTCATTCCACCTCTAATCCATTCAATATAATTATAGATATATGCCTATTTTGATAAAAGGGTGCCTGTTTGAATTTATATGTTATAATCTTGTACAGGAAAATAGAATGAAGGAAACCGGGGATAACGATGCCATATAACGTAAAACTGGACGCATTTGAAGGTCCGCTTGATCTTCTCCTCCATTTAATTAACACGTATGAAATTGATATTTATGATATACCGGTTTCGGTCATCTCAGAGCAATATATGAACTATATTCATACAATGAAAGAATTAAAGCTTGATGTTGCGAGTGAATACCTTGTGATGGCCGCGACACTTCTTGCAATAAAAAGCAAAATGCTTTTGCCTAAACAGGAAGCAGATCCAATCGATCAGCAAATGGGCTTTGAGGTGGAAGAAGACCCGAGGGAAGATTTAGTGAACCGTCTTATTGAATATCGGAAATTTAAGCAAGCGGCTTTACATCTTAAAGAAAAGGAAGCTGCACGAAGTTTAGTCTATACGAGAGAACCGGCGGACTTATCCGCTTTTGGAAAAAATGAAGAAACGGTTAATCCTGTTTCAAATGTAACGATTTATGACATGCTGGAAGCTATGCAAAAACTATTCGCAAAAAAAGAGAAAAATTTGCCAAAGAGAACAACGATTGAACGACAAGAAATTCCGATTGAACTTCGTATGAGTCAAATTATCAACGAATTGCGGCTTGAAAATGGGAGAAAACGATTTTCAGAGCTTTTTCATCATCATAATAAAGAACATATGGTTGTTACTTTTTTAGCAATCTTAGAATTAATGAAAACAAAAGAAATAACGTGTAACCAGGATGGGAATTTTAGTGAAATATTTATTAGTGTAACAGGGGAGAAATGAGTTTGAACGATGCAGTTGAGACAAAAGCAATTATAGAAGGGTTACTGTTTGTTTCGGGAGAAGAAGGAATTGATCGGAAGCAAATCGCGGATGTATTGGAAATAGATATACATATCGTTGATGATTTGCTAAGTGAATTAAAAGAAGAGTACGAATCGAAGAAACGAGGCTTTAAGATTATAGAAGTGGCAGGGGTATTTCAATTTGTCACTAAACCAGAGCATGCCCGTTTCTATGAACGGCTCGTTTCAACGCCTCAGCATGCGACATTATCACAGGCTGCACTTGAGACATTGGCGATTATTGCTTATAAACAACCGATTACGAGAACAGAAATTGAAGAAGTCCGCGGGGTGAAAACGGAAAAGCCGCTTTCCACTCTTTCAGCTAAAGGATTAATTAAAGAAGTTGGAAGGGCGGAAGGAACAGGAAGGGCCATATTATACGGAACGACAAAAGCGTTCCTCGATCATTTTGGCTTAAAATCAATTGAAGAACTCCCTCCGCTTCCTGAAAACGTCAACGAACAATCGATTGAAGAAGAAGCCGATTTATTTTTCTCGAAGTTTAAGGAAACAATCGAATGAGAAAGAAAAAAATGGGATTTCCCTTGAAATAAAGGGAAATCCTTTTATTTTTTTGGTTTAGAGGAAAACTATACAAAAGATGAAATATTTGGAGGGTCAGCGATGCCTGTATTTCTCTCTGTTCAAACAGAAAATTTACCCTATTCATTAACGCAAGAAACGGCCTTAAAATTTGCACGGTCACTTTTTCAACATCAGTTTAAAGATATTGAGAGGCTTTTGACCATTTTTCAAAATGGAGAAATTGAATCCCGTTACTTTGCCATGCCGCTGGAGTGGTTTGAGTCCGCACATTCTCTGGAAGAGAAAAACGAGTTATATATAGAGAACGCAACCCAATTTGGCGTCAGGGCAATAGAAAAATGTTTGCTTCGATCAGGACATTTGCAATCCGCGATTTCCCCTGAGGAAATTGATGCGATTTTCTTTATTTCAAGTTCCGGTTTTTCGACTCCGAGTATTGAAGCGCGGATTATGAACAAATTACCCTTTTCCAACCATACGAAGCGAATTCCGATCTGGGGACTTGGATGTGCCGGAGGAGCTTCCGGCTTTTCAAGAGCGTATGAATATTGTTTAGCGTATCCGAAGAGTAATGCCCTCGTCCTTAGTGTTGAGCTTTGCAGCCTGACATTTCAACATGATGATAAATCAAAAAGCAATCTTGTCGGAACATCCCTGTTTGCAGATGGAGTCGGATGTGCATTAATCTGTGGGGACGAATCTGATTTAATCAAGCACTCAAAGCTCGGGGCAATTCCTGCAATTTTTGATACGATGTCAACCCTTATGCCGAATTCGGAAGATGTGATGGGTTGGAACGTTAAAAATAACGGCTTATATGTAGTCTTTTCACGGGATATTCCTTCGATAATAACGAAGTGGCTGAAACCAAATGTTGATCAATTATTAGAAAAACATCAGTTAGATGAAAAAATGATTGATCATTTTATCGTTCATCCAGGGGGAAAAAAGGTGCTTGATGCATACGTTGGCGCAATTGGAATCAATGAGGAAAAACTGTCCATTTCGAAGGAAGTATTAAAACACCATGGAAATATGTCGTCAGCCACAATCTTTTATTGTCTTGAACGATTTATGGACAAAGTATGCGAAAAAGGTCAAATGGGCTTGATTGGGGCATTAGGACCCGGGTTTTCTTCTGAATTGTTACTTGTCAGGTGGGTATAGGAGGGAATATTCAATGTGGTTTAATCTTTTTTTCCTATTCGTCATCATCCAACGTGTTGCCGAGCTATTCCTTGCAAGACGCAATGAAATGAAAATGCGAGCAAAAGGGGCAATCGAAGTAGGGCGAGCCCACTATAAATGGATCGTTATGTTGCATATCGCTTTTTTCCTATCGTTATGGTTTGAGGTCACCGTTTTTCACCGAACGCCGCCGGGATGGTGGCCGATTCCGTTCACTTTATACATAATAGCACAAATGTTGAGAGTCTGGACCATTTCATCTCTCGGTCCTTATTGGAATACAAAGATTATTATTCTGCCGGGAGCATCCGTTATCGCAAAGGGGCCATATCTCTATTTACGCCATCCGAATTACCTCGTGGTGTGTATCGAAATTATTGTCATTCCGCTGCTCTTTCAAGCTTATTTCACCGCTATTTTATTTACGGTGTTGAACGCCTATCTCTTAACCATCCGCATTCCAGAAGAAGAAAGAGCGCTTGAAGGAGCGACAAATTATAAATATCAATTTTCGAAAAAAAGAAGATTTCTTCCAGGAAGCGAATAGGAGATAGAATTCGTTATCATAACGATCCTTATTTTGCATAAACTTGTACAAAACGCTTAAGGACGGGATACAATATGTTCTTTCAATCGAAAAAGGTGAAAATGTCGATTGTAATTCTTCTTTTCATGCTGCTAGTGCCCGCAAAGACAAAAGCGGTTGGTCCTGGTGTATCTGCACGGGCTGCCGTATTAATGGAACAAGAATCAGGAAGAGTGCTTTTCGGAAAAGAAGAACACCGTCCAATGCGGATTGCGAGTATAACAAAGATTATGACAGCAATCATCGCAATTGAATCCGGTAAAATGTCGGACAAGGTAAAAATAAGCGAGAAAGCAACAAGAACGGAAGGTTCCTCACTTTATTTAACGCCAGGGGAACGTGTACCACTGAGGGACTTAGTTTATGGCCTTATGCTGCGTTCGGGAAATGATGCGGCCGTGGCGATTGCTGAACATGTCGGGGGAAGCGTCGAAGGATTTGAACTTTTGATGAATCAAAAGGCGCGGGAGATCGGAATGGAAGATACGAATTTCCGCAATCCGCACGGGTTGGATGATCATGAAGATCATTATTCAAGCGCTTATGATATGGCTCTTCTGACAAGATATGCAATGAATAATAAGGAGTTTAGAAAAATATCGTCAACGAAAGTGTATCGGTCACATCAAGAAGGAGAAAAATGGGACAGAATTTGGAAAAACAAAAATAAAATGTTAAAGTTGTACCGCTATTCAACAGGAGGCAAAACAGGATTTACGAAACGGGCGAAACGAACACTCGTTTCCACAGCAAAAAAAGACGGGATGGGGTTAATCGCAGTGACCCTTGATGACCCAAATGATTGGGAAGATCATGAAAATTTATTTAATTGGGGCTTTCAAACATATGACCTTACAACAATTGTAAAAAAAGGAGTCATCGACGGCATTCGATTAAAACAATATGAAAATAAAATTGAAGCGAACCGAACCTTTCAATATCCACTGATGAAGGATGAACGGAAACTTGTGAAAACCGCTATCACATTGTACCGTCCTCCTAAAGATGGAAAGTGGCAGGGAGGCATACCTAAACCGATTGGGAGAATGCAAATTACCCTTAATTCCGACGAAATAGGAAATTTGCCGTTATACTATGAAGGAAAAGGCCAGGTGAAAGAAGAGAAAAAGGGGCTTTGGAACACGATTAAACATTTTTTAAATCAATTATTTGTTATTCGAGTAGGGGATTAAAGAAAATGGTGAATTACATATGGGTTGCCATGATGGTCATTGGCTTTATAGTAGCGATGTTTAACGGGACGATGGATAAAGTAAATGAAGCCGTCTTCAAAGGGGCCGAAGAAGCGGTTACGATTAGTTTTGCGATGATCAGTATTTTAGTATTCTGGCTCGGATTGATGAAAATTGCGGAAAAAGGCGGACTACTCGTTGTTCTTGCTAATTTGTTCCGGCCGATTGTAAAGCGTATTTTTCCGGACGTTCCTCCGGAACACCCGGCATTAGGCTATATTTTATCAAATATGGTCGCCAATCTTTTTGGGCTTGGAAATGCAGCAACGCCGATGGGAATAAAAGCGATGGAACAGTTAAAAAAAATAAACGGTGATAAAAATGAAGCAAGCCGTTCGATGATCACGCTGCTGGCAATCAATACGTCGAGCATCACACTTATCCCTACAACTATTATTGCCATTCGGATGAAGTTTGGTTCAGAGAGCCCGACAGACATTGTTGGGCCAACGTTAATTGCGACAGCTTTCTCAACAGTGGGGGCACTCTTGATTGACCGGTTTTTTTATTATCGTTCGAAAAAGAGGAGGGAATAGAACATGAGTTTAATCAATTCATTTTCGATATGGTTTGTTCCTTTTCTAATCGGATTTATTCTTCTCTATGGAACGATAAAAAAAGTACCGACATATGAGGCTTTTGTTGAAGGTGGAAAAGAAGGGTTTTCCATGGCCATTTCTATCATTCCATTTCTCGTTGGCATGCTTGTCTCCATTTCCGTTTTCCGGGCGTCGGGGGCACTCGATTTAATGTTAAACTTTTGCAAGCCGTTATTTGATCGGCTGCACATTCCAGGTGAAGTTGTTCCTCTCGCCTTAATGCGGACCATTTCAGGGAGCGGGGCACTTGGAATGACTTCCGATTTAATTGCAACATACGGGCCGGATTCGTTTATCGGAAGGCTTGCTTCTACGATTCAAGGAAGTACAGATACGACGTTTTATGTCTTAACGGTTTACTTTGGCGCGGTTGGGATCCGCAAGATGGGATATGCGGTTAAAGTAGGGCTTCTCGCTGATTTAATTGGATTCATTTCCTCGTGTATCGTTGTTTCACTCCTATTTTCATAAGTTCAAAACGTTACCAATTTCGCAGGTAACGTTTTTTTGTTTGCAAATACGTTAACAATGGATAATAGAAATGAAAACTTGAATTCTTGAGAATTGAAGATAGAGAAGGTATCATGTAAAAGAGGTGAAAGCATGGAACGTTTACAAAAAGTAATTGCACAAAGTGGAGTGACTTCCAGAAGGAAAGCTGAAAACTTAATATTGGAAGGTAAAGTGAAAGTCAATGGGAAGGTCGTCAAAGAACTCGGGACAAAAGTCTCCGGAAAAGATCGTATCGAGGTGAATGGGATCCAAATTGAGCGAGAGGAGCCCGTTTATTTTTTGTTGTACAAGCCCCAGGGTGTTATTACAGCAGTTTCTGATGATAAAGGAAGGCCGGTCGTGACGGATTTTTTCAAAGACATCGTCAATCAGCGCATCTTTCCGGTCGGGCGGCTCGATTATGATACATCGGGTGTACTCATTATGACGAATGATGGTGAATTCGCTAATCTTCTCATGCACCCGAAATATAAAGTGGACAAAACATACATAGCGAAAGTAGAAGGAATTCCTTTGAAGGAAACATTAAAAAAATTGGAAAAAGGAGTCGTTTTAGATGATGGAAAAACGGCACCGGCAAAAGCAAAACTGCGTTCAGCAGATCGAAAAAAACAGACGGCTATCATTGAACTTGTCATTCACGAAGGAAAAAACAGGCAGGTTCGCCGAATGCTTGAGCATGTCGGCCACCCTGTAATCAAATTAAAACGCGAACGGTACGCCTTTTTGGACGTTAAAGGATTAAACCCCGGTGAGTTTCGTGTACTGACGGCGCATGAAGTAAAACAACTTCGAAATCAAGCTGTCACACAACCGTCAAAAAAAGATGTTTCGAAGAGATAATTTAACGTTATAGTAAAATTGGAACAATAGGGACAGGGTGATTGACATGAATAAAAAAACGCGGTTGCTATTTCGCTCACTCATTCTTTTAATAATCGTTTGTGCAGTCAGTTATACAATTTATAAAAGTTTGACGAAAGATGATGTTGCTACTGTCGGGGATCAGGCACCGAATTTCGTATTGACCGATTTAAATGGGCACAAGGTAAAACTTTCAGATTTTAAAGGGAAGGGCGTTTTTTTAAATTTCTGGGGGACATGGTGTGAACCATGCAAACAAGAAATGCCGGATATGGAGAAGCTATATTCTGAATATAAGAAAAAAGGTGTCGAAATATTGGCCGTTAATGTCGGGGAATCGAACGTTGCGGTGAAAGATTTTAAGTCAGAATATAAGTTAACTTTTCCGATAGTGAATGATAAAACAGGGGATGTTGTGGAAGCTTACGGTATTGATCCTCTTCCGACAACTGTTTTAGTAGATAAAAACGGTAAAATTATTAAAAAGACAAGTGCGTCTCTGCCGTATGATACGATCAAGCAATTTATGGAAATGATAAAACCGTAACGGGGTGTTCATATGAAGGCAATCAAGTGTGAATGTGGTCATGAAAATCCGTACGGAACTGAATTTTGTGCCGCATGCGGCAAGCCTTTTAAGGGCGGAGATTCAGACCAGTTGATCAATATGCGCTATGAAGGTAGTGCCATTCGATCGAAAACATACAACAAAACAATCATTGATAAAATATGGAACTTTTTTTCCTCTGTAAAAGTCGGTGTCACAATTATTTTTATCATTCTTGTCGCTGCGGCAATCGGATCGATTTTTCCGCAACAAGAGTACATACCGTCAAACGCGGACCCTGCTACATATTATGAGGACAGATACGGGATATTCGGAAAAATTTATTATTTACTTGGGTTTGAAAACTTATATGGTTCGTGGTGGTTCATCACTTTGTTAGCGGCTCTCGGTTTATCGATCATTGTGGCAAGTATCGACCGTGGTGTGCCTCTTTATAAGTCATTGAAAAATCAGCGAGTGACAAGACATGAAAATTTCCTCAAAGGACAGCGGCTAGTAAGCATCACTCCTGGCAGTATCCCGTTTGAGCATATTAAAGGTGCATTAATAAAAAATCGTTATAAAGTACGAGAAGAAAACGGAAATATACTGGCGGAAAAAGGGCGATTTTCCAGATGGGGGGCCTACGTTAATCATACCGGCCTTATCATTTTTCTTGTCGGTGCGATGCTGCGCTTTTTTCCGGGCATGTACATCGATAAAGTTGTATGGATCAAAGAAGGAGAAACGGCAGCCATCCCCGGAACCAATAACGAATATTATTTGAAAAATAATAATTTTATTCTTCAAACGTATAGCAAAAACGACAAACAGTATAAGGCAGCGCTCCAAAAGGCCGGCGAAGTTCCAAAAAACTACGAGAGCAAAATCACACTCTATCGGGCGAAAAGCAAGCCAGTCATTGGCGAACTGCCGAAGCTCGAAAAAATAAAAGATGGACAAGCGAAGGTCAATCATCCTTTTAAATTCAGTCATTACGGAATCTATCAGTCTTATTACAGGCAAGGCGAATTGGATAAAATGAAATTTAACCTCGTCAATAAAAAAACGGGAAAAGCGTACGGTCCAATGACGGTTGATTTAAATAATCCAAAAACTGAGTATGATTTAGGTCATGGTGTGGAAGTGAAATTATCGAGATATTATCCAAATTTTTATTTTGATGAGAAGGGACTCCCTGCTTCGAGAAACAAGTCGCCGGAAAATCCAGCCTTTGTGTTTGACTTTAAAACACCGGAAACACCTGACGGAGAACGTTCATTGGTCGCTATTCAGCAAACCATTGAAGCGAATAAACAGCAAGCAAACAAATATAAAATGAAGTTTGCCGGTGTAGAAATGAAAGATGTTTCAGGGCTTACTGTGAAAAAAGATTTAACGTTGCCGATCATCATTGTAGGCGCTGCCATCTTTATGCTTGGAGTCGTCCAGGGACTGTATTGGAACCATCGGCGAATTTGGATACGTCAGAAAGACAATGAAACATGGCTGGCGGCTCATACAAATAAAAACTGGTTTGGCTTCAAAAAGGAAATTCAAAAGATTTCTGATGAAACGGGATTAATAATGCCTGTAGATAAGGTTGAACCAAAACGTTCATAAGCCAATAGGAGGGTATTATGGCTGGGATTAGTAGTACATTACTTTACTGTGCATTTATCATTTATTTAATTGCAACCTTTGTTTTTGCGATGTCGATCTCAGACAAAAAAGGGCGTGAAAAAGGAGCGGCGTACATTAAACGATGGGGGAGAATAGGATATACAATAGCCATCATCGGATTTATTTGTCAACTCGGCTATTTTATTACTCGCTGGATTGCGAGCGGACATGCTCCTGTAAGCAATTTGTTTGAATTTACAACATTTTTTGGAATGATGATGGTATTTGCCTTTATCATTATTTATGCAATTTATAAAACAAATGTACTCGGGGTATTTGCAATGGCAATTGCGCTTTTAGTCATTGCCTATGCAAGCATGTTCCCGCGTGACATTTCTCCGCTGATTCCGGCACTGCAAAGTGATTGGCTGAAAATTCATGTGACGACGGCGGCACTTGGTGAAGGGATTTTATCTATCAGTTTTGTTGCAGGACTTATTTACTTAATCTTAACCGTTGACCAAAAAGTTTCAACAGCGAAGACGAAATGGTTGGAATTCATTATGTACTGTCTTCTTTGTATTGTTGGCTTTATTATTGTGACAATCATTTCTCAAAGCATAGGGACGAAAGAAGAATTTTCGTGGAAAGCATGGAAGGACGGACAAAGAGTAGAACAAACAATCACATACGAACTTCCGGTACTGATTGGCCCGCCTGACGGAAAGCTGCTGACAAAAGGCGGCTATGAGCCGTTCGTTCATGCCCCATCCTGGATGAAAGGAGAAGAGGCCCCGAAAAAGCTAAATACATTTATTTGGTCATTGCTCTCGGGGGCAGTGCTTTATGGCCTATTGCGTTTGATTCTTCGGAAGCGCATTGCGGCAGCTATTCAACCGAAGCTGGCGAATATGAATGATGACCTCGTAGATGAAATCAGCTATCGTGCGGTTGCGATTGGGTTCCCTGTTTTTACGCTCGGAGCGTTAATATTTGCAATGATTTGGGCGCAAAAGGCATGGACTCGTTTTTGGGGCTGGGATCCGAAAGAAGTCTGGGCACTTATCACCTTTTTATTCTATGCAGCCTACATTCACTTGCGTTTAAACAAAGGATGGCACGGGGAAAAATCGGCCTGGCTATCCGTAATCGGGTTTCTAATCATTGCCTTTAACTTAATCGCGGTCAATCTCGTTCTTGCCGGACTGCACTCCTATGCGTAAGCTTACAAAACCCTTCACAGAGGTGAAGGGTTTTGTAGTATCTACTAACTTCATGTAAAATAAAATTGGAAAATAGTCAATAATGGGGGAATCGTTGTGGAAAAAGAAGCAAAAATTCTCGTGGTTGATGACGAGGAACGAATTCGCAAGCTATTAAAAATGTATTTAGAGCGGGAACATTATGAGGTCCATGAAGCTGAAAACGGCGAAGATGCTCTGGAACTGGCACTTTCAATCAATTATGACCTTATCTTGCTTGATCTCATGATGCCGGGAATGGACGGAATTGAGGTTTGTGAACAATTACGAAAGAAAAAAGCCACTCCTGTTATTATGTTAACGGCAAAAGGGGAAGAAATGAACCGAATTCAAGGGTTTGAGGCTGGAACGGATGATTATATCGTCAAGCCATTCAGCCCGAGGGAAGTGGTCCTTCGAGTAAAAGCTTTATTGAGGCGGTCTTCCTCTACAAAGTTTTTGCAAACGGAAACAGTGACAAAAAATGTTATTGTATTCCCGCATTTAACGATTGACCATGATGCCCACCGCGTATTGGCCAGTGGAAAAGAAGTGAATCTTACACCGAAGGAATATGAGCTTCTTTACTATTTAGCAAAAACACCTGATAAAGTATATGCCCGTGAACAATTGCTGAAAGACGTTTGGAATTATGAGTTTTTTGGTGATTTACGAACAGTCGATACGCATGTAAAACGGCTCCGTGAAAAATTAAATAAAGTGTCGCCGGAGGCGGCTTCCATGATCGCAACGGTCTGGGGAGTGGGGTATAAGTTTGAGGCGGCAGAAGAATAATGCTTTGGAGAAGTGTAGTAGGGAAATTATGGGCGACCATCATTCTTCTCGTAGCCGTCGTCCTGTTCATGTTATCCATTCTTTTAACGCAGTTTTTCAGCAACTTTTATGAAAAGCAGGCCAGGGATCAATTAACGCATATTACCGAAAAAATTAATGATATGATTAAAAACTATGGCAACCGCGACGAAGCGCTCAGGATCACATGGGAAATAGTTGACGCTTCATCCTTAAATGCGATGGTAGTGATGGATAATGGGAACTTTTATTCACCTCCTTCCAGCAAAAAAAATGAACCTAATTTGCCAAAATCGGTATTTTTAAAAAACAAAACATTGGCTTCCGTTTATAAAAAAGGGAAAAAAGTGATTGAACAGGGTGACTTCCCGGTGATCCAAAATGGGAAGGAAATCCATAACCACGTTTTAATTGTTGGCCTACCTATCAAACAGTCCAATGGGGAAACAGGTGCCGTATATGTCTACCAATCATTGCAAAACATTAAGGAAAGCACAACCCATACAACACTATTTATTTTTCTGGCTGCAGGTATTGCCATTATTTTAACTACGATCTTTGCCTTTTTCCTTTCAACAAGGGTTACAGCCCCTCTCCGTAAAATGAGGGAAGCGGCTTTTCATATTGCAAAAGGTGAATTTGATATGAAAGTTCCGATGCTTACTCATGATGAGATCGGGGAGCTGGCGATGGCGTTTAATCGGATGGGAAGACAGTTGAAAACGTTTATTACCGCACTGAATCAAGAAAAAGAGCAGCTATCTGGAATATTAAGCTCAATGGCTGACGGTGTCATAACAATCGACAGGAAAATGGACATTCTCGTGACGAATCCACCTGCACAACAGTTTTTACAAACGTGGAAATATGAACATGGAGCGGAAATAGAAGGTTCGGACGGTTTACCTGCGGAAATGAATGAGTTATTTGAACGAGTCGTTACCCTTGAAAAAGAGCAGTTTCTCGAAATTGCCATACAGGGAAGGTATTGGGTTGTCGTCATGACACCTCTTTACAATAAGCAATTTGTCCGCGGAGCCGTCGCCGTTTTGCGTGATATGACAAAAGAACGACAAATGGATAAACTAAGAGATGATTTTATCGCCAATGTTTCACACGAATTACGAACACCCATTGCGATGCTCCAGGGTTACAGTGAAGCGATCGTAGATGATATTGCAGAATCAGAGGAGGAAAAAAAGGAGATCGCACAAATCATTTATGATGAATCCCTGAGAATGGGACGTCTTGTGAATGAGCTTCTTGATTTGGCAAGATTAGAATCCGGACAAATGAAATTGCATCTCGATCATGTATCGATCGGGACCTTTATTGAACGTGTCGTCCGCAAATTTTACGGGCTGGCTAAGGACAAGGAAATTGCTTTATCTTATGAGATTAGCGAGTTTGAAGATCAAATTATGATCGATCCGGATCGAATTGAACAAGTTTTGACGAACTTAATCGATAATGCCATTCGGCATACTCCAAACAATGGGTTTGTAAAAGTTTTTGTTCGATCTGAGGAAAACGGCGTTAAAATCGATGTACAAGATAACGGTTCAGGAATCCCGGGTGAAGACCTCCCATTTGTATTTGAACGTTTTTATAAGGCGGATAAGGCGCGAACACGTGGAAAAAAAGGCGGAACCGGTTTAGGCCTGGCGATTGCTAAAAATATCGTTGAAGCACATGGAGGGCAAATTACCGTTCACAGCAAATGGACGGAAGGTACGACATTTTCTTTCTTTTTGCCTCGAAACATAGAAGAATAACTGTTATTTTCCCGTTTTTTCTTGTTCCATACGAAACAAAAGTGAAAGAATCCGGTCATTTTTCATCCATCCTTTTCATACAATAGTAAAGTTATTGCAATTTACCGTATGGGAGGATGTTATGGAGTACGTCAAACGATTTTTTGTCGTAATCATGATCACACTTTGCATTGGTATATTATTTATCGGCGGAAGAGGAGGCTTTGCCGGCAAACTAAATAAACAGGAATTGCCCGCTCCGCCTCCGCAATTTACAAAACTAATGGTGAATCAACCGGAGGCGCTACATATTGTGTGATAGAAGTAGCCGGCTACCACCCTTTTAGCTTGAATGGAATTGACAATGATTATCATAGTTACTAAAATAAAAGAGTAGAGTAAAGAAAAAACCCTTCGATGATGAAGGGTTTTTAAAAGCTTATTCAAATTTCAAAGGATCACCGTCAAATGGTTCATCAGCTACTTTGATGGAATCTGTAGGACAGCCTTCAAAAGCATCCTGCATATCATCTAATAATACATCAGGAATTTCTACAATTCCCTGGTTATCATCTAGCGTTACATAAGCAATTCCTTCATCATCATAATCATAAATATCCGGCGCTGCGGCCCCACAGGCCCCACAAGCAATACATGTTTCTTTGTCTACAATTGTGTACTTTGGCATAATGCTTACCTCCTTATAAAGTTGGAAACAACAGAAAAATCCATTTTCATAACTGCAAAAATCAATTATACAATTATATTGTAAATTTTCTCCCCTTACTTTTCAATAGGAAATCCGGCGATTTTCACACTTATATTTATTCCACTCGCCTGGAGATAATAACCTCTTATATATACGTTCCTCTTCTTGTTTGCTACAATAGTTTCTATAGAAGGTGATTGTATGAATGTTACCTGTTTTTTAACCTTATATGTATTGAAACAATTCAATGGTGAAAGAAGTGCCCGAGGGGCTTTTCACCTTTTAAAAGGGAAGAAAAATGCACAAACATTGGCGGATGCAAAGCTGTTTGACGTGAGCCATGTTTTTGGAGCGTGCAATTTCATCACTGATTCTACATTTCAGCAAATGATAGATAACTTGAGCAATGATCGTTCTATTGAAGAAATATCAAACAACAGTTATAGGCTAACGGCTTGTGGCGAAGAGAAACTTGCAAGTTTTTTGAAGGAAGCGGATTATATAAAACAATTAAACGGTTTAAAGTATTCCCCAATGGAGAACAAGTTCTGGCAACTCGTAATGCTATATGTCCAATGCATTTCAAATATGGTAAGAAAAGAAAATCAGTTTTTGCCGGTTTCTAGTGATCCGGCTATCTTCTCCCTTGTCAAAAAGCAGTTTCCTGTTACATATAATGAGAGAGTATGGACGGCTAACCAATTATTGAAAGAATTAAGCGAACTGCTTACCGGGGTACATGAAAAAAGTGCCGGGATTTTTGTTCTCCGGTTAAGCCGTTATAAACGAATCGGGTTGACAATTAGACAAGTTGCCCATTTTATGAAGCTGGAAGAAGATGAAACATTATTGCGGTTTAAGGCTGTTTTGCATCATATCATGTTCTCCTGTTTTGAGTGGCCCGATCGGTATCCGGTTCTGTTTCGTTTATTAAACGGTGTGGCATTGAAAGAGTCTCTGACATTATCGGCAAAAAAGACGTTAGAGTGGTTAAATCGCGGAAAGCCGCTAGAAGAGATTATGAAAATCAGGAATTTAAAAAGAAGTACAATCGAGGATCATATCGTCGAAATTGCGATGCATGACCCTCATTTTCCGATTGAAGAATATGTGTCGGTTGAAGAACAAAAGGCTATTTTACATGTATACGAGCGGCTCAAAACAAGAAGATTAAAACGGATCAAGGACGAGCTTGAAACGATATCATACTTTAAAATACGGATGGTCATTGGAAGGGTCGGTGTTGAGAAAGATGCAGTTGGAGAGGCTTCTGAAAAGCCATTTCGGATTTAATTCGTTCCGAAAAGGGCAACGAGAAATAATCGAAGATGTCCTCGAAAAAAAAGATGTTCTTTCTATGCTCCCGACAGGAGCAGGAAAGTCACTCTTATATTTGTTGCCCGGATACATTTTCGACGGCTCGATTTTAATCGTTTCCCCATTATTGTCACTCATGGAAGATCAGGTTGAGCAACTAAAAAAAGCGGGAGAGAAGCGGGTCGTTGCTATTAATAGCTTTATGGATCCGGGTGAAAGAAGCCGGGTGCTCCATCAATTATCGAAATTTAAGTTCATTTATGTTTCGCCGGAAATTTTGCAATCCCCCTTTCTTATGAACAAGCTCATTCATATGAAAATTTCATTGTTCGTCGTTGATGAAGCGCATTGTATATCACAATGGGGGCATGAATTTAGACCACATTATTTAAGCTTGAGCGAAGCGAGAAGAAAACTCGGCTCCCCTCCCTGTCTTGCTTTAACGGCAACAGCGACTGAGGAGGTCAGGGAAGATATTAAGAAACAATTAGAAATGAAAAACGTGGTTTGTCATATACATAGTGTGGATAGAGAAAATATTACGTTTATCGTTGAGCCGTTCTTCACTTGCGATGAAAAAATGGAGCGGGTTAAAGAGCTGGCGAAAATCTTAAAAGGACCGGGTATCATCTATACGTCAACAAGAGCCTGGGCTGAGAATCTGTCGGCATTTTTGATGGAATCCAATCAATTGAAAGTTGCTGCCTATCATGGGGGCATGGAAACTCATGATCGATTGCTCATTCAAAAGCAATTTTTAAACGGCCAACTTGACTGTATATGCGCAACAAATGCGTTTGGGATGGGAATTAATAAGCCAAATATACGTTATGTTATTCATTTTCATCCACCGGCCAACATGGAAGCCTATGTCCAGGAAATTGGACGTGCAGGCCGGGATCAATGCCCGAGTGTTGCTATTTTGCTTTATAATGAAGGAGATAAAGAGATTCCTTCTCTTCTCATTGAACATGAATTTCCTGATGAAAACCAATTAATTGAATTAATCCAAGCAGCTTCTTTAATGGATAAAGAGCGCTTTTTACAGTGGTTGGAAGGTTATGGCATAAGTTCGACGGCAAAAAGGTTTATCGAATTTCAATTTGAACAAGAAAAAATGTTCAATCGGGAAGAAAAAACGAAAGAACAGTTAGCCATTGTATTTCAGACGATCCTTAACCATATCCAAAAACGAAAACAGTATAAATTGAACAAACTGGATGAAATGTTCCATTGGATAGTGAAAAAAGAGTGTAAGCGAAGAGGAATTTTAAAAGCGTTTGGCGAACATTTGACATATAAAAATAAAAATTGCTGCACGATCTGTGAGGCAACCATTCAACCCTTTTTAAACCATAAAAAACGAGAACCCGATTCTTTTTTTCAATGGGAAAAAGAATTGCATTATATTTTTTCTCGTGTAACGTAGATGTAACGGGAGGCGGATTTTAGTGGGGAAACAACATGACCAGGCGGACTTGCTACGTTCCAAAATGAGCGAAAATAAAGTAGCAGGGGAATCGAAATTGCCTTCTCGAAAAGAATACCATAGCCAATTGAGGAAAAAACGGCGTAAAAAATTGGATCAATCGGAAAGCGGGGAAAAAAAACAAAAGATGCCGCTTTCGCGAATTCTTTTGTTTTGCTTCCTCGTTCTCGTCCTTTTAACATTAACGTATCAATATTGGTCCCCTCATTTATTAAACCCGGCAGGAGGGAATAATGATACGGAAATTGAGGAAGTGAATATTGAACCAGATTAAAAACGACTGATTTTGCGGCTAACCGCTTACAAATACGGCGATGAAAGTGCGGAATGAATCATAAATGATGTGCATACGTATAAACAGGGGGTTATACATATGAATGCGTCAAATTGGAAGATCGATCCGTATATGACGGAAGTAAGCAAAGTGGTGCTCAAGAATCTCGTAAGAAAAAAAGAAGAGAAAGATAGGTTTGAGCGCTTAGCGCAAAAATGGTCTTTTGCCATGTTTTTAGTTGGCCTCGGAACATTTTTGTACCTTTTTTTGGTTATATGGCCGAAAGTACTGGTACAGCATGTGAATCTTGTCTATATGTTAATGAGCGATAAAGTGATCATGGGGGCTATCTTTCTCTACGGCTTATCGCTATTCCAATTCAGCTTTTACAAGAAAAAACATAAGAAAGCGGACGAAGAATTTGAATTAGTGAGAAATGATGTGATTGAACGTGGAGATGAATTATGGTCGGAACCGGAACAGTGGAAAAATCGGCATCATATATTAGCCTTTATGAAATCGGAGTATAACATCAATATTTATCATAAATAAAATTAAGATAAACAGGGACAGCCGAAAAACATGTTCGTTTCTCTGGAATGTTTTTTATTATTAATGACTACAAATCGGTCATCGATTGTGTCGATGCGTCCAAATGCGATGGTCTCATGTGTAATTGTGGAGTAAACTTCAACGGGAAGCCCAAGCCTTTTATTATAATCAAGCTCCGTATTTAAGACGAGAGATTTTGTTTTAAGTTTGGTTATCGTCATGCTGCTTCCTCTCCATTTCTTTAATTTTTATTAACTTACTTTAATGATAAGCGAAACTGACAATTTTTTCAACAATTGATTTTGAAATATTCACATAATTTTTCGTCCTGCGGGCAGGATTTTTAGAAAAACAGCGGAATAAAGAAATAAATTGGTTAAAAAATGTTTTTAGTTGCAACATTGAAGGACAAGTTTTACAATGTTTTTAATATTAAAGTCAAGATGATTGAAAAATGATCGTTTTTGGTATTCTAGTAATAGGAAGGAATGATTAGATAAGAGGAAGAAATCTAATCACCATCTTTATTATCACTCATATATTGTATCAAAGAGATGCAGTAGCGTAAGGGGGACCAAAAGATGCGGGTAGAGCGATTAACCTATAATAAGATAAAAATCTTCCTCACGTTGGATGATTTAAAAGAGCGAGGCATATCGAAAGATGAAATATGGCAGGATATCCCAAAGGTTCATCAATTATTTCGCGATATGATGAATGAAGCCGATGATGAAGTAGGGTTTAAAGCAGATGGACCGATTGCCGTAGAAGTATTTGCTTTACCTGCTCAAGGCATGGTAGTCATCGTTACAAAAGGCAGCAATGAATATGACCTGGAAGATGAATATGATGAAGACTATATCGAAATGCAAGTCACTCTTGATGAAAGTGATGAAATATTCTATGAGTTTTCGTCATTTGAAGATGTCATTTCGCTTGCCCATCGATTACATTCGTTTCAAATTGAGGGCGGAGTATTGTATTCCTTTAACGATCAATTTTATTTAAAGTTTGAGGAAAACGACATTCAATCGATTGAACTTGATATGTTGATAGCACTCCTGGCGGAATTCGGCAGCCCTTCCACAATTACCAGTTACCGTGTAATGGAATACGGTAAATGTTTAATGCCTAAAGAAGCGATATTGCAATTAAATACCTTTTTTAAATAAACCTCCCGGTGATCAGGGAGGTTTTTATATGATGTCATTCGAAAAAATGGTATGATAGAAAATATTTTATTGTACCCGAATCACATTTTCGGAAATAAAATGTTACATAGATAAGACGGTTAGGAGTGAATGAGGAGATGAAAATTGCTGTTTTATATGGCGGCGTTTCTGCAGAGAGAGAAGTGTCATTGTCATCCGGGAAACAAATTATGGCTGCTCTTAAAGAAAAAGGACACGAAGTGATTGGCATCGATTTTCAAATCGATCGTTTGAATGAACTTCTTCATTTAGAAGTCGATGCAGTTTTCATTGGTTTGCACGGTAAATTTGGCGAAGATGGCAGGCTGCAAGGCATGCTTGATATGCTCAATATCCCATATGTCGGTTCAGGGGTACTTGCTTCTGCTTTAGCAATGGATAAATCAAAGTCGAAGAAGTTTTTTCAAGAGCAAGGAATTCGTACCGCAAAAGAAATCGTTCTCGAGAAAAAATTATATCGGGAAGACGAACTGGAAATCCCATTTCCGTTTCCTGTCGTAGTAAAGCCGAATCACGAAGGCTCAACAATCGGTCTTACAATTGCTCAAAATAAAGAAGAATTATTACAGGGAATTCAAACTGCGTTTACGCATGATCATACGGTCATGATTGAACAATTTATTTCTGGTAAAGAAGTAACAGTAGCTGTAATGGGCGAAAAAGGAAATGTAAAAGCATTGCCAGTTGTTGAAATCGTCCCAAAAAATAGCTATTACGATTATGAATCAAAATATGCTGAAGGCGGAAGTGTGCACTATGTTCCGGCGAGGGTAAGCGATGAAATTACGGCCCTTTTGCAAAAAAATGCCGTTTTGGCCCATGAAGCACTAGGATGCGAAGTCTATTCACGTGTCGACTTTATCGTTCCACATGACGGCAGCGAACCGGTTATACTAGAAGTAAATACATTGCCCGGAATGACACCGACAAGCCTTTTCCCTGATGCTGCTAAAGAAATTGGGCTGAGCTATCCTGATATGATCGAGCAGCTTATTAAGCTTTCTATTCATAAATAACGACCCTGCCCCCTTGTAAAATAAGGGGGATTTTTATTTTTAGAACCTTATCAAAATACTGTGAAAGATTAGATTACATTTATGAATATTCCGAAAAAGGAAGCGCTTTCTTTTTTTATGAGAAAATGTGATTTTTCCCTTCTCATAATGAGTCCAAAGGTGTATACTTGCACTGAACATTGACTAAACTTTAGAGGTGACAATAATGGGAGGTAATCAAATGACTGCCCAAAACAATGCAGATCAAAATCAAGAAAAACATGAAAATAACGATGTGCTAGCATCGACACAAACAGTGATACATGAAGCACTGGATAAATTAGGCTACCCATCAGAAGTATATGAATTGTTAAAAGAACCGATTCGATTGTTAACAGTTCGTATCCCAATCAAAATGGATGATGGTACGACGAAAATTTTCACGGGTTACCGTGCACAACATAATGACTCCGTTGGACCGACAAAAGGTGGCGTACGTTTCCATCCAAACGTAACGGAAAATGAGGTAAAAGCGCTTTCCATTTGGATGAGCTTAAAAGCAGGAATTGTTGACCTTCCATATGGCGGAGGTAAAGGCGGTATTATTTGTGACCCGCGTACGATGTCTTTCAGAGAGCTTGAAGCATTAAGCCGTGGATACGTTCGCGCCATCAGCCAGCTTGTAGGGCCTACGAAAGATATTCCAGCTCCAGATGTCATGACCAACTCTCAAATCATGGCGTGGATGATGGATGAATATAGCCGAATTCGTGAATTCGACTCTCCAGGTTTTATTACAGGTAAGCCGTTAGTGCTCGGTGGTTCTCACGGACGTGAAACAGCTACGGCAAAAGGTGTTACGATTTGTATTCGTGAAGCGGCTGCAAAACGTGGCATTACTTTAGAAGGTGCACGTGTTGTTGTTCAAGGGTTTGGTAATGCCGGCAGCTTCCTTGCGAAATTTATGCATGATGCTGGAGCGAAAGTAATTGGTATTTCCGATGCATACGGCGGTCTTTATGATCCTGAAGGATTGGATATCGATTATCTCCTTGAAAGACGGGACAGCTTTGGTACAGTAACGAAATTGTTTAAAGACACGATTTCAAATAAAGAATTGCTTGAACTAGATTGTGATATTCTCGTTCCTGCGGCAATTGAAAATCAAATTACGGAAGAAAATGCCCATAACATTAAGGCTTCCATCGTTGTCGAAGCGGCAAACGGTCCGACAACTCTTGAAGCAACGAAGATTTTAACTGAAAGAGGCATCCTTCTTGTTCCGGATGTTCTTGCAAGTGCTGGTGGGGTAACGGTATCTTATTTCGAATGGGTACAAAACAACCAGGGCTATTATTGGACAGAAGAAGAAGTGGAAGAAAAACTTGAAAAAGTTATGGTCAAATCCTTCAACTCTGTTTATACAACTTCGGTCAACCGCAAAGTGAACATGCGTCTGGCCGCTTACATGGTCGGTGTGCGCAAAATGGCTGAAGCTTCTCGCTTCCGCGGCTGGATTTAATCTTTGCAATGAAAGGAAAAATCCCCTATCATTTGTTGATAGGGGATTTTTATGTTTAGGGAGTGGTGATCGTGATTTATGATGTTTGTATTGTTGGGGGAGGTCCGTGCGGGCTTTCTGCGGCAATTGCGATAAAAGAAAAAGGTTTTTCATATGTTGTTCTTGAAAAAGGAAATGTCGTTGATACGATTTCCCGGTATCCAACCCACCAGACGTTTTTTAGCACGAGCGAAAAACTGGAAATTGGCGGTGTGCCTTTTGTGAATGAGGAAAGAAAGCCAAAAAGAATTCATGCGTTAACGTATTATCGAGAAGTTGTAAAGCGTAAGGAACTTCAAGTGAACACATATGAAAAAGTGATTTCTGTTGCAAAAGAATCGGATCAACTCTTTTGCATAATAACAAAAACTCAAAAAGGACAAGAGAAAGTTTATTATTCTCGTGCCGCCATTATTGCTACAGGTTACTATGACCACCCGAATATGATGGGAGTAAAGGGGGAAGAGCTGCCGCACGTTTTTCATTATTTTAAAGAAGGGCACCCTTTTTTCAATGAGGACATCGTTGTCATTGGCGGGAAAAATTCAGCGATCGATACAGCGCTCGAGCTTCAAAAATCCGGGGCGCGTGTGACCGTTCTTTATCGCGGTAAAGATTATTCGAAAAGCATTAAACCGTGGGTGCTGCCAGAATTTACGGCTCAAGTTTCTCAAAACAACATAAGGATGGAGTTTAATGCCGTTGTGAAAGAAATTACGGAAGACTTTTTGTTTTACGAAAAGGATGGGAAAACGGAAAAAATAAAGGCTGATTTCGTATTCGCCATGACCGGCTATCACCCCGATCATTCATTTTTAAGAAAAATGGGTGTTGCCATTGATGAAGAAACGGGAAGGCCTGTTCATCATCCAGACACGATGGAAACGAACGTGGAAAATATTTTCATTTGCGGCGTGATTGCCGCAGGGAATAATGCAAATGAAATCTTTATTGAGAACGGGAGATTTCATGGAGAGCTTATTGCAAAAGCGTTAAGCAAAAAAATCAACCTGTATTAAGAGCAGGTTGATTTAAAAACGTTTTTTGATTTTATTGTTTTCAATAATAGCCTATCATGTTACGATAGAAAAAAACAGTAGAAATGAGGGCTTACATGTTTGGAATTATTTCGGCGGCTATTGCACCTGCCATCGCCCTACTTTCTTTTTTTTATTTAAAAGATAAGTATGAAACAGAACCCATTTCAATGGTTATAAAAGTATATATTTTCGGTGCATTGCTCGTTTTTCCGGTTATGCTTATTCAATATGGATTGCAGGAAGAATTTACAATTTCCAGGCTCGTCCATGCCTTTTTATTATCCGGCTTTTTAGAAGAATTTTTAAAATGGTTTATCGTCATTTATTTCGCGTATCAACATGCCGAATTTAATGAACCATATGACGGCATCGTTTATGCGGTTTCCGCTTCATTGGGTTTTGCTTCCATGGAAAATATTTTTTATTTATATGTTCACGGTTTGCATGATGCGATTGGAAGGGCGTTATTGCCGGTAAGCAGCCATGCTTTATTCGGTGTGATTAGCGGCTACTATTTAGGAAAGGCGAAATTTTCTAGCCGGAAGTTGCTATATTTAGTATTAGCGATAATTATTCCTGCCGGATTACATGGCATATACAATTGGATATTATTGACTTTTGATAGCAAAAAAGACTTTTTGCTATTAATGATCCCATTTATGCTCTACTTATGGTGGATTGGCTTAAAGAGAGTGAGAATGGCAAATGCGCAAAAGTCTGAATGGCTATAAAAAAAACGAAATGGCAGTCGCCGTTTCGTTTTTTTATGTTTTAGAAACCTAAAACATGCAGATAGCGGAATCGGCTATTGGCCGATTCGAACAAATCTAACGTCTCATTTCTCATCTTCAGTTTGATGTATAAATTAGCTTTCATTACAAAAGCTACGTATATCATACAATGTTGAGAAAAATTCACAGGAGGCAATCTATTTATGAAGGGAATCAGGCATTACATAAAAAGGCTACTTATACTAGTTACTTTCTGTTTTTTGGTACTTGCGGATTTTCCCAACCAGGCGGCACATGCCTTCACCCCTCAAGTTATTCAAAAAGGAGCGGTTGGAGAAGATGTCATCGAACTTCAAGCAAGGCTTCAATACATTGGATATTATAACGGCCCAATCGACGGCGTTTTCGGATGGCGTACGTATTGGGCACTGCGAAACTTTCAATATGAATTTAAACTTCCTGTTGACGGGCTGGCAGGATATAAAACAAAAATAAAGCTTGCCAGTGTGACGAAATTTAATCGTGCCCGTGTGATGAAACTTATTCGCCAGGGAAGAAAATTTACGACGTATGGCGGGGTTTCGGAGAAAAAACAAACTGGCAATGTTGTGATTAAAGGTAGGAAAAAAGAAACGAAACAACCGGAAAGAAAACAGGCTAAAGCACAACCTGGCAAAAATACACCCGCAGGATTCTCGCAAAATGATATTAATTTACTTGCAAACGCGGTATACGGTGAGGCAAGGGGCGAACCATATATCGGGCAGGTAGCGATTGCTGCCGTTATTTTAAATCGCCTCCATAGTCCTGCTTTTCCAAATACGGTGGCAGGGGTAATATTTGAACCACGAGCATTTACGGCGGTTGCAGACGGCCAGATTTATTTAACACCTAATAAAACGGCAAAAAAAGCCGTCATGGATGCGATTAATGGATGGGATCCTACGGGAGAAGCGTTATATTATTTTAACCCGGATACAGCAACGTCAGGTTGGATATGGACAAGACCGCAAATTAAAAAGATAGGGAAGCATATTTTCTGTAAATAATTGAGGTGACTAACTTGATAAGAACGGTTCTTATTGTCATACTTGCACTTGGTATCGTCGGAACAGGCTACTGGGGATACAGTGAACATCAAGAAAAAAACGCTGTGCTTCTGCAGGCTGAAAACAATTATCAACGGGCATTTCATGAGTTGAATTTTCATATTGATTCTTTGCATGATAAAATCGGGGAAACACTTGCCATGAATTCACAAAAACAACTGTCCCCGGCGCTTGCTCAAGTCTGGCGGTTGACTTCTGAGGCACATAACAATGTCGGACAACTTCCGCTTGCACTATTGCCATTTAACAAAACGGAAGAATTTCTTGCGAAGATGGGGGACTTTAGCTATCGGGTCGCTGTTCGCGATCTTGATAAAAAGCCTTTAACGAAAGAAGAGTATAACACCTTAAAAACGCTTTATGCGAACTCAACGAACATTCAAAATCAATTAAGAAAAACAGAAGCGATGGCACAGAAAAAAAATTTACGCTGGATGGATGTTGAACTTGCCTTAGCGACAAATAAGCAGCCTCAGGATAATACAATCATTGACGGATTTAAAACGGTTGATAAATCGGCGCAAGGCTATACAGAATTAGATTTTGGTCCTGAAGCGAAAGAAATGGACAAGTTGAAAAATCGTAATTTGTCGCATTTATCAGGAAGGAAGATCTCAAAACAAGAAGCGAAACAGCTAGCCTTCAAGTTTTTAAATCTTCGCCGCAATGTAAAAATAAAAGTAGAAGAATCAGGAAAAGGAGCGCAATATGATACTTACTCCTTAACCATTTATAACCCGGATACGAAAGCGAACACGTATATGGATCTTTCCAAAAAAGGCGGCCATCCGTTATGGGTATTGCAAGACCGGAAAGTTGGGAAGCCGACAATTAGTTTAAATGAAGCACAAAATAAAGCGGATCAGTTTTTAAACCGTCATTTAAATACGAAAATGGAAGCTGTATCAAGTGATCAATATGATAATGTTGGGGTATTTACATTCGCTGCTGTGCAAAACGGTGTGCGCATTTATCCGGATACCGTTTCCGTAAAGGTAGCATTAGATAATGGCGATATTATGGGCTATGAAGGAACAGAGTACTTACTTTCCCATCATAAACGAACCATTCCGGCTGTTAAACTTTCGGAGGCAGCTGCAAAAACAAAAGTCAATCCGAAGTTTAAAATGATGGAAAAGCATATGGCTCTTATTCGAAACGATGTGGGCAAGGAAGTTCTTTGCTACGAGTTTTTAGGGGTACTTGGCGATGAAACGTATCAAATTTTCATCAATGCAGAAAACGGAAAAGAAGAAGGCGTTAAAAAGCTGAAAGAGGCAGAACCTTCTTATGAATCCATTTAAGGAAAAGCGAATTTTCGCTTTTCCTTTTATTTGTTCTCTGGCATAATAAGTCATAAGAAAAAATGCTAAAAGTTGGGTGAACTTTTTTGATTACGATAGGAGAAACCGTTTATTTGGAACCATTACATTCAGAGAAGCAAGACCGTTACAAATGTAAAATCGTTGAAATCAAGGAAAATCAGTTATGGGTAGACTATCCCATCAATGAAAAGACAAAGCGAACAGAATTCTTTTTAGAAGGAACGCCATTTAAAGCAACATTTGTCAATAAAAAGGACCAATCGGTATTTATGTTTAAAACAGAGCTTCAGGGGCGCAAAATGGACAAAATCCCCGTTTTACTTATAAGTTACCCCGGGAGTGAAGCACTTCAGCGTATTCAGCGAAGGCAATATGTTCGGGTCGATACAATGCTTGATGTTGCCGTTAGCCATAACGAACAGCTGTTTTCACCGTTTGTTACAGTTGCTGTTGATATTAGTGCAGGCGGAATGCAACTCGTCTTGCCCCGGCGCCATTCTCTGTTGGAAAACAATATCATTCAATGTTTAATCGTACTTCCAATGACATCAGGAGAGAAAGTTTACCTTGATCTTGAATGCAACGTATTAAGAATATCCGCTGATAGCGAAAAGGTGAGGGCTTCCATCCAATTTAAAGAAATTCAGGAATTTGAACGTCAGCAAATTATTCGCTATTGTTTTGAACAACAACTCCTGCATAAGAAAAAAGAGGCCATGAATGAATAGCATTTTAGTGAATGTGGAATACTTCGTGGATGAATATAGAATGTAAAGGAAGAACTCGGATGGAAAAATTGGATCATCTATTAATCAAGCTTGTCTTCATTCACATTGTATTTCTTTTTCTTGCACAATGGGCCATTCAACATGAGACATGGCACGAACGGTTTAATAAAAGCGTGTATTACGAAGGCGTCTTAAAGGAAAACAAAACGAATCTACTTGAAACATTAGACCGCTAACCAGAGAATATGATATAGTAAATTCGTTATTATTTTTTTTTAGTAGCCTAAAAAAGCAGGGGAAATACCTGCTTTTTAGTATGTAGAGATGGTGTTTTTGGGAGGAAAAATAATGAAACAAAAATTAAAAATAGCAATCGATGGCCCCGCCGGAGCTGGAAAAAGTACAGTTGCCAAATTGGTGGCTGATCAATTGTCATACATTTATATTGATACGGGTGCCATGTATCGTGCGTTAACCTATAAAGCGCTTTTAACGCGCGTTGATGTGCATAATGAAGAAGAACTAGCTCATTTATTAAAGAATTCTATGATTGAATTAAAAGTCCAAAATTCAAGACAGGCCGTTATTTTAGACGGCAAGGATGTAACCGATGAAATTCGTACAGCTGACGTAACGAACAATGTTTCGTTTGTTGCGAAATGCCAGACGGTCAGAGAAGAAATGGTTAAACGGCAACAACTCCTTGCCAGAGGCGGCGGAGTCGTAATGGACGGCCGCGATATCGGGACACATGTGATGCCTGATGCCGAGGTGAAGGTTTTTCTAGTCGCATCCGTAGAGGAAAGGGCACGAAGAAGATTTGAAGAAAATAAATTAAAAGGGTTTGAAGCCGACTTTGAACAATTAAAGGAAGAAATTGCACTTCGAGATAAACGGGATTCAGAACGAGAATATGCACCATTAAAAAAAGCAGAAGACGCAATCGAACTTGATACGACATCTATGACCATACAGGATGTAGTTAACGCAATTTTGCATTTAGTCAACGAAAGGGCTGAATAGGGTGGATTTATACTTTATTGGGAAAAAAGTTTGTCAAACTTTTTTTGCTTTGATGTATGGCATGGAGGTGAAAGGTAAGGAAAAAATCCCACAGGACGGTGGAGTTTTACTTTGTGCCAATCATATTCACAATTTTGATCCGCCGTTAGTCGGCGTTGCTACGCCAAGAGTCGTTCATTTTATGGCAAAAGCTGAACTTTTCAACGTTCCCGTGTTAAAACATATTATTAAACGGATCCATGCTTTTCCGGTCCGCCGGGGAATGAGTGACAAACAGGCGCTGAAAAACGGTCTAAATCTTTTAAAAGAAGGAAAAGTGCTCGGGCTTTTCCCCGAAGGGCACCGCAGCAAGACCGGTGAATTAGGAGAAGGTCTTGCAGGAGCGGGTTTTTTTGCATTGAAAACAGATGCTGCTGTTATTCCGTGTGCGATTATCGGAAAGTACAAATTCAGAAAAAAATTAAAGGTCGTTTATGGCGAACCGATCGATTTTAAAGAACTAAAGGAGCAAAAAGTTTCCGCAAAAGAGGCAACAGACCTTATAATGGAACATATAAGGCGATTGATAAATGAGAATCAATAAAGACTGTTTTGGATGGTGATTCTTAATCTTTCAGCTAAATTTGAGGAGGGCAAACGTATGACAGAAGAAATGAATACAAGTTTGACGGACACAAAAGTGGTTGAAACCGGAGACGTTGTTCAAGGTACGGTTATTAAAGTGGAAGATAAGTATGCGCTAATTGATATTGGTTATAAGCAAGATGCGTTGCTGGCTGTCAATGAAATTTCCAACCTGTTTGTTGAAAAAGCAAGTGATGTATTAAACACAGGAGATGTGATTACTGTAAAAGTCATTTCGCTTTCAGAAGACAAGCTTCTCGTTTCAAAAAAAGCTGTAGATTCTGAAAAATCATGGGAAGAGTTGGAAAAGAAATTTGAAAATAACGAAACATTTACGGTGACCATTCATGATGTCGTTAAAGGCGGACTTGTTGTCGACCTTGGTGTAAGAGGATTTATCCCCGCATCAATGGTCGAAAAGCATTTTGTAGAAGATTTCAGCGACTATAAAGGAAAAGAATTAGACGTTAAAATTGTTGAATGCGATCAAGAAAAAAATCGTTTAATTTTATCCCACCGTGCCGTTTTAGAAGAGATCGAAAACAAGAAAAAAGAAAACTTATTAAATTCATTGTCGCAAGGACAAGTTCTTGAAGGAAAAGTGCAAAGATTGACAAACTTTGGAGCATTTGTAGACATTGGCGGGGTTGATGGGCTCGTACATATTTCTCAATTGTCCCATAAACGTGTAGATCATCCTTCAGAAGTCGTTCAAGAAGGAGATACCGTTACGGTAAAAGTATTAAATGTAGACCGCGATAGTGAGCGCATTTCTTTATCCATTAAAGAAACACTTCCAAGCCCATGGGAGCAAGTAATAAACAATATGCAACCTGGTGAGGTTATTCAAGGAGTCGTCAAGCGTCTCGTTTCATTCGGAGCATTTGTTGAAGTGGGAGAAGGAGTCGAAGGGCTTGTTCATATTTCGGAAATTAGCAATCGACATATTGGAAATCCGAATGAAGTGTTAAAAGAAGGGGAAACTGTTACTGTAAAAGTGTTGGATGTTGACCGCGGCGAAAAGCGGATTTCTTTAAGCATTCGTGCTGCTTTAGAAGAAAAAGAAGAGCAAAACATGAAAGACAACTTGCCAAAAGAAGAAAAAGGATTTTCCCTTGCGGATATGATTGGCGATCAACTAAAAAAATATCAATAACATTGCCGCAAGAGAATGTTTTAAACTAGTATGCAAACAGGTGAAAACGATATGCGATCTTTGAGGAAATTGGAACATATTAAGCATGCGGTTGAAAGTGAAAAAATAGGAACAAACGGATTTGATGATATAACGCTTGTTCACAATAGCTTATCTAATGTTTCAGTTTCTTCGATTGATCTTAAAACGAAAATAGGTGAACTCGATTTACGTTCACCTATTTTTATTAATGCAATGACAGGTGGCGGTGGTTTAAAAACATTAGAAATTAACCGGGCGCTTGCTGAGATAGCATCTTATTTTAATATGGCGGTTAGCGTCGGTTCGCAAATGGCCGCCTTAAAAGATAAAAATGAACGGGCAACATTCGAGATTGTTCGAAAATCTAACCCGAATGGCGTCATTATTGCGAATTTAGGCAGTGAGGCGACAGTCGATCAGGCGGAAGCTGCAATCGAGATGATTGCAGCGGATGCCCTTCAGATTCATTTAAATACTGTTCAAGAACTCGTTATGCCTGAGGGTGACCGCGATTTTTCAGGCAGGCTTAATCGAATTGAAGCAATCGTAAATCGCGTCAACGTTCCGGTCATTGTTAAAGAAGTCGGCTTTGGGATCGGAAAGGAAGCTGCTTTGCTGCTTAAGGATATTGGTGTAAAGATCATCGATGTCGGAGGATACGGGGGAACCAATTTTTCTCTTATAGAAAATAAACGGCGAATGGATGAGTTGTCATTTTTTAATCATTGGGGTATCCCAACTGCGATAGCCATTATTGAAACGAACGAAGTGTTTCATGGAAGTATCATTGCTTCTGGTGGTTTACAAAACAGCCTTGAGATTGTAAAGGCTCTTTCACTCGGTTCGAACGCCGTCGGAATGGCGGGGCATTTGATCTCCGTTTTAATTAAAAAAGGAAGAGATGAACTTTTTCAAACGATTGAAAATCTGCACAATGAAATGGTGATGATCATGACAGCCCTTGGCGTTACTACGGTGAAAGAACTTCATCATCATCCAGTCGTCATTTCGGGTGCTGTTTATCATTGGCTTGAACAAAGAGGTATTGATACTGCGCGGTATGCGCAAAGAAGAACTCCCGTGAAATAGGAGTTCTTTTTCTTTAGCCTTTATTCCGTTTTCTCGCGTCTTCCGGACCTTCTAATGTTGATGATCCAGGGTATTTTAAACTTTGATCGCGATCAGATTCGACTCTTCTTGACTCGCGTAACTTTTTTTCTTGACGATCTTTGCCCACATTTCTCACTCCTTCCATCATTGGTTTTATTTTGACATACGTGATTAACTTTTATTCTTCCGAGTCATAATGAGTGATGAGGTGTAGAAAAATGGAAGGCATTTATTTTTACTGGATTTCGTGGCTCTTCTGGACATATTGCACGTTTTTAATGCCAAAATCGTCGAAACGAACAAAAGCGGCGATGTTCATACTCATATTACTTTTATGTTCAAATACATTCATTCAATATGGCCGATATGTACTCAATCTATCTTTTATTATTCTCGCTGCTATGTGTTTCTTTGCATTTACCAGGTACCCATTTAGAAACATGATTTATTTTGTTTTTGCCAGTTTCATTATCATGTTCTCTTATGTTTGTTTGCTTCTTTTTTCGATGTATGATCCGGTTTGGTTTTATATTGATGTGAAATGGGTTCTTTCAACATTCATACTTTTACTCTCAATTATTATTGTTCAAACGAAGAAAGCAAGGTTGCATGTCCTTTTGACAGGATGTTGCCAGGGAGAATGTCTTTATCGTTTTCTCATTCAAAAGTTAACAAAAACGACCATATTCGGAAGTAGCGCTTTTTTTGATACCGTTTCTATCTGTTGCTTTCTTTACGGGCTAGTATCGCTAGTGTATTATTTTAGCCAGCTTTTTAAAGAGGGGATTCAATTGACATGGCTTCACCGAAAATTATAAGTGGTTGAAAATTTCAAGCTTAATTTGCTAAAATAGATTAGCTATTCAAATCATTAGATAACCCTTTTTCTAATGTAGGGTTATCTTTTTTGTACATAAATTAAATTGCTATTCGAAGTATGTAATGTGAAAAGGGATGTGTCTATATGTCAAAACCGGTAATGGCCATTGTTGGACGGCCGAATGTTGGTAAATCAACGATATTTAATCGGATTGTCGGCGATCGTGTGTCGATTGTTGAAGATATGCCAGGTGTAACGAGAGATCGAATTTATAGTTCTGCCGAATGGTTAAACCATGAGTTTAACGTGATCGATACGGGCGGAATCGAAATTGGGGATGAACCGTTGCTGGTACAAATGAGGCAGCAGGCGGAAATTGCCATTGACGAAGCGGATGTTATTGTTTTTATCGTCGACGGCAGGGAAGGGATTACCGCAGCCGATGAAGAAGTGGCTAAATTGCTATTTCGTTCAAACAAGCCTGTTGTGTTAGGCGTAAATAAAATTGATAACCCGGAACGCCAGGAACTTATTTACGAGTTTTACTCACTTGGGATCGGGGAGCCGATTGCCATTTCAGGTGCTCACGGCTTAGGGTTAGGCGATTTGCTTGATGCGGTTGTCCGGCACTTCCCTGATCGTAAAACGGATGAAGAAGATGACGATACGATTCGTTTTTCACTTATCGGAAGGCCAAATGTCGGGAAGTCATCGCTTGTCAATAGCATTTTAGGAAAAGAACGGGTGATTGTAAGCAATATCGCCGGAACAACACGCGATGCCATTGATACGGAATTTATAAAAGATGGGCAAAAGTTCGTCATCATTGATACGGCGGGAATGAGAAAAAAAGGAAAAGTTTATGAAAGCACGGAAAAGTACAGTGTTCTCCGGGCTCTCCGGGCAATAGAACGTTCTGACGTCGTTTGTGTCGTTTTAAATGCCGAAGAAGGGATCATTGAACAAGATAAAAAAGTTGCAGGATATGCCCATGAAGCCGGCAAAGGTGTTATTATTATCGTCAACAAGTGGGATGCGATCGAAAAAGACGATAAAACGATGAAAGAATTCGAACAAAAAGTGCGTGATCACTTTTTGTATTTAAATTATGCGCCGATTATTTTTGTTTCTGCTAAAACAAAACAAAGGCTGCACACACTTTACCCGCTAATTGCCCAGGTGGCGGAAAATCATTCACTCCGAATTCAAACGAATGTTTTAAACGATGTGGTTATGGATGCGGTTGCGATGAATCCTACCCCGACTGATAACGGCAAACGGCTAAAGATTAATTACGTTACTCAAGTGGCGATCAAACCGCCTACCATTGCTTTATTCGTGAACGATCCAGAACTTCTTCATTTTTCGTATCGACGCTTTTTAGAAAATAAAATTCGTGAAACATTCGGCTTTATTGGAACGCCTATACGAATTGTGGCCCGCAAAAAAAATGAGTAGTAAACACCAATCAATGTATGAAGAAGGAGCTAGAGAGAATGACAAAAGTTGCAGTAATCGGGGCAGGAAGCTGGGGAACAGCACTGGCCGTAGTATTGGCAGATAATGACCATGAAGTTCGTCTATGGGGAAGAAGAAAAGAACAAATTGACGAAATCAATGAAAATCATACAAATGAAAAATACTTACGGGATATTGTCCTACCTTCTAATATAGAAGGTACAACAAGCATGAAAAAAGCAGTGGAAAATGCGGAATATGTTGTTCTAGTTACGCCGACAAAAGCGATGAGAGATGTTCTTGGCGAATTGAAAAGTGCACTGGATAAACCGGTGACGATTGTTCATGCGTCCAAAGGAATCGAGCCGAACACTTACAAGCGTATTTCAGAAATCATCGAAGAAGAGATCCCTGCTGAACAGAGAAATGCAATTGTCGTTTTGTCAGGTCCAAGCCATGCAGAAGAAGTTTGCCTTAGACAGCCGACTACTGTAACGGTATCATCAACCAATGTAGAATTCGCAGAACATGTCCAGGATTTGTTTATTAACCAATATTTCAGAGTGTATACGAATCCGGATATTATCGGAGTAGAAATCGGAGGCGCCCTGAAAAACATTATTGCATTAGGTGCCGGGATCTCAGATGGGTTAGGCTATGGAGACAATGCAAAAGCCGCTTTAATTACGAGAGGGCTTGCTGAAATCACGAGATTAGGAGTGAAAATGGGCGCGAATCCACTAACCTTTTCTGGATTAACTGGAATCGGTGATTTGATTGTGACATGTACGAGTGTCCACAGCCGGAACTGGCGGGCAGGGAATCTCCTTGGAAAAGGGGAAAAGCTTGATGACGTCCTTGCTAAAATGGGAATGGTTGTTGAAGGTGTCCGTACAACAGAGGCGGCGTACCATCTTGCAAAAATCGAAGATGTTGAGATGCCGATTACGAATGCGCTGCACGCTATCCTTTTTAGCGGAATGAACCCGAAAGAAGCGGTTGACGAATTAATGCAGCGCTCAAGGACGCATGAGGTTGAAGAGTTGTAAAATCTTATCAGGGGAATTCCTCTTCCGTAGATTTCTTTTTCACAATAGCCCGGGCTACCGCATACGATATGGTGAAAAGGAAGTTGGAGGAGGACGGTTATGGATAAAGAGAATCAAAATCAGTTTTTTGATAAAGTTGAACAAAAAACGAACGTGAAAAAAGAGGACATTTTTAAATTAGCCCAATCGGTCAGCACGAAAAACCTTCGTGATGAACGTACATTAAGGCAGTTAATCTCTCAAGTAGCGAATTTGGCAGGGGTGCCAGTGACTAAGCAGAAAGAGGATCAAATTATTAAAGCGGTCACGGGCAATCAAATCCCGCTTGACCTGGAAACATTGTCGAAAATGTTTGACACTAAATGATCCTGCTAGAAACCAAGAACCGGAGCATGAAACGATCGGCTCTGGTTTTTCTTTTGCCAACGTTACATCAAATCGTTATGTTTATGCTATAATTGACGCTGTAGTCGTAAAGGAGGTTCCATATGAGTGAAGGCTTGATGAAAATGTGGGTTGCGCTGTCGGCTATTGGCTTAATGTTTATAGCGGTCATTTCGATTTTGGTCAGTCGTTCAAAGTTAAAAGGGCTATTTAAATACATTGTCGCAACCATTGCTTATTTGTGTTTATTTACCGCGGGCTTTTTAATTTTACTTGTCGTCATGAGCGGTGCTTCAACAGGGTAAAAGGAGAATTAACACGAATGAAAAAATTAATGGCGTTATGTATGATCGGTCTCGTTTTTACTTTATCCGGTTGTCTTTATCCAAATGACAAGAGGGCCGAAAATCGAATTCCGTATAAAGATCAAATTCAATCAGTTCAATCGGCTGTAGAAGATTATCATAAAGATACTTCAATCCTGCCGATTAAAAATAGTGATCAATCTACAGGTATTTATGAAAAATACCGAATTGATTTTGGTAGATTGATTCCTAAATATATGCAAAAGCCACCCGGGAATTCCTATGAAAATGGGGGGACGTTTCAGTATGTGTTAGTGGATGCTGAAACAAAACCGAAAGTCAAACTCATTGATCTAGTTACAGTAAACAGGGTACAGGAGTTTGACATGCGCTTAAAAGATTACATACGAAGGAATAAGTATCCACCGTTCGAACACGTGTTAGGAAATGGGTACTTTACTTTAAATTATAAAGAATTAGGGCTAAAGTCTGAACCTTTTGTCGTCAGTCCATTTTCCGGCAAACATCTTCCGCTGATTATCGATAGCAAATATAACGTTTATGTCGATTATTCAATGGACTTGTACGAAGCATTGCATAAGTATAAACACCACTATAAAACAGGCCAGGATATTCGCGATATTTTAGTAGATCATTCGAATTTTGTCCCTGCATTTTCCGTTCCATATACGGTGAAAAAGAATGAACCGGTATTTTTAACAAAGTAGTCATGAACTCTCCTCTTTTCTAATACATTCATAGAAAAGGAGGAGAGATTTTTTTATACCCCATCTTGCGTATAAGAAGAGACCGATTATCCTGGAAGATCACGTCATGTGCTTCTCTCCCGGTCTAAATGCAATGTGAAGGTGATTTAAAAAATCTTTCGCCTCCTATCATATTTTTAGGACAACATCATAAATATGTATTGTCCAAGATAGCATCCGGAATTTATTTGGATCGGGAGGGAAACAAATGGAAAAAATCGATATTTTTAAAGATATCGCTGAAAGAACCGGAGGCGACATTTATCTCGGTGTAGTCGGTGCAGTACGTACCGGGAAATCCACCTTTATTAAACGGTTTATGGAATTAGTAGTATTACCGAATATTCAAAATGAAGCAGACCGCCAGCGCGCTCAGGACGAATTGCCGCAAAGCGCAGCAGGAAAAACGATTATGACAACCGAACCAAAATTTGTCCCGAACAATGCCGTTAGAATTCATGTCGCCGAAGGGCTGGATGTCAATATAAGACTTGTCGACAGCGTCGGCTATGCGGTTCCAAGCGCAAAAGGATACGAAGATGAAAACGGTCCGAGAATGATTCACACTCCATGGTATGACGAGCCTATACCTTTCCATGAGGCAGCAGAAATCGGCACACGCAAAGTCATTCAAGAGCATTCCACTCTTGGCGTTGTTGTCACAACAGATGGAACGATTGGAGAAATCCCAAGGCACGATTATATTGAAGCTGAAGAGCGTGTGGTTGAAGAATTAAAAGAAGTCGGCAAGCCATTTATTTTAATCATCAATTCGGTACAGCCGCATCATCCCGACACGGAACAACTTCGCAGAGATTTAGCCGAAAAGTATGACATTCCGGTGCTCGCCATCAGTGTAGAAGGAATGACAGAGCATGATATAAACAATGTATTACGTGAAGTTCTCTATGAATTCCCGGTACTTGAAGTGAATGTCAACTTGCCGAGCTGGGTAATGGTTCTCCGGGAAGAGCATTGGTTAAGGGAAAGTTATGAAGAAGCAGTTCGTGAAACGGTAAAAGATATTAAGCGGCTTCGGGACGTAGACAGGGTCGTAGGCAGCTTTAGTGAATTTGAATTTATCGATGATGCAAGATTAGCAGGGATTGAAATGGGGCAAGGGATTGCTGAAATTGATTTGTTTGCCCCGGATGATCTGTATGATCAAATTTTAAAAGAAGTGGTTGGCGTTGAAATAAGAGGAAAAGACCATCTATTGCAGCTCATGCAGGAATTTGCCTATGCGAAAGCGGAATACGATCAGGTGGCCGACGCCTTGAGAATGGTAAAACAAACCGGTTACGGAATTGCGGCACCTGCTTTATCAGATATGAGTTTGGATGAACCGGAAATCATCCGCCAGGGCTCGAGGTTCGGGGTAAGGCTTAAAGCCATTGCACCTTCCATTCATATGATTAAAGTAGATGTAGAGTCCGAATTTGCTCCAATCATAGGAACGGAGAAACAAAGTGAAGAAATGCTGCGTTATTTAATGCAAGATTTTGAGGAAGACCCGCTTTCCATTTGGAACTCCGATATATTTGGCAGATCGCTTAACTCGATTGTTCGCGAAGGAATTCAAGGAAAAATTGCTTTAATGCCTGAAAACGCAAGGTATAAATTAAAAGAAACGCTGGAACGAATCATCAATGAAGGTTCTGGAGGTTTAATCGCCATTATTTTATAAAAGTGCGGAGTGGATCATTTCCACTTCGTTTTTTTGTATAAAAAACCGGAATTTCGTTAATAATCGACAAAAACGATTGAATTCTTGCGGTTTATCGGTTAATATAAGGCTTGTTACATGCAAAATAAAAATTGCATAGACCTCTTAAAGTAGTTCCGCAAATTCCGATATATATAAATGAATGAATATCGAATGGTACTTGAGAGGAGGTGAATGGAATGAACAAGACTGATCTCGTAAATGCAGTAGCTGAGCAAACTGAACTTTCCAAAAAGGATGCATCAAAAGCAGTTGATGCTGTATTTGAAGCAATTACTGAAACATTAAAGGAAGGTAATAAAGTTCAACTTATCGGTTTTGGTAACTTCGAAGTTCGTGAGCGTGCCGCTCGTAAGGGACGCAACCCACAAACTGGTGAAGAAATCGAAATTGCAGCAAGCAAGGTGCCTGCTTTCAAACCTGGAAAAGCCCTTAAGGATGCTGTAAAATAAGCTTATACATAGGGCATTAAAAACCGCAAATTTTGCGGTTTTTTTATATTTAAGGAATCGATAGTTTCCTAAGGGCTGGCAAGATTCTCGGCCAGCCTGAAACCACTATAGCGTTTTTCTAACTTTGCGATTTCCTGATACATATGCTAGAATCGACTTGACGTGGTCTGATTTGAATGGAGGAAAAAACCTTGACGGAATTTGATCGTGAAAAAATAGAACAGGCAGTGCGAATGATTTTAGAAGCAATCGGGGAGGATCCGACCCGTGAAGGGCTGCTTGATACACCGAAACGTGTTGCAAAAATGTATGAAGAAGTTTTTCAAGGATTGAATCAAGATCCGAAAGAATACTTCGCAACCATATTTGGAGAAGAACATGAAGAACTTGTTCTTGTAAAAGATATACCGTTTTATTCGATGTGCGAACACCATCTTGTGCCTTTTTTTGGGAAAGCTCATGTTGCCTATATTCCAAAGGGTGGTAAAGTGACAGGCTTAAGCAAATTGGCAAGAGCTGTTGAAGCGGTAACACGTCGGCCGCAGCTGCAGGAAAGAATAACGACAGATGTTGCGAACGCTATTCTCGAAACATTGTCACCTTATGGAGTAATGGTCGTTGTTGAAGCTGAGCATATGTGCATGACAATGCGAGGTGTGAAGAAACCAGGTTCAAAAACGATTACTTCAGCTGTACGGGGTGTTTTTGCGAGTGATGCGGCTGCAAGAGCAGAAGTGCTTGGCTTAATTCGGGCATAGTGAAATGGAGTGAAAAAGGGTGAAAGAGATGGACAATGACTTTTTTGTGATTAAAGCAAAAGAAAATGGTGTAAACGTCATTGGTTTAACAAGAGGAACAGAAACAAGATTTCATCATTCTGAAAAGCTGGATAAAGGTGAAGTGATGATCGCTCAATTTACCGATCATACCTCAGCTGTTAAAGTTAGAGGAAAAGCTGTCATCTATACTCGGCATGGTGTTGTCGATACAGAAGCTTAAAAGCAGGATTCCTGCTTTTATTTTATTGAAAAAAATTAGTTTATAAATGGTATAATACATATAGGCTTTTTTGATAGTTAAATGTGGGGGAAAAGACATGAAATTCAACCATGAAGAAGTGAATAAATTAAACCAGCTCGTAATGGAGAAATTGGAACATTCGTATTTAAAGGAATATGTCAACGTTCCCCTTATCAATAGCGACAAGGCTATCCTTGCATACTGGCTGCTCAGGGAAAAAGGTTTTCAAGAAGAGCTTCTCGGAGAGTATTATTGTTCGATTATGCTTGTACAGCTTGCCCTTGATACGCACGAAGAAATTTTGAATATTTCGGGCGAAAATAAAAAAATGCGGCAACTTCTCGTTCTTGCGGGAGATTATTATAGCAGTCTCTACTATGATTTACTTGCAGAGATTGAAGACATCGCGTTTATCCGTGCTCTTGCCGAAGGAATTCGGAAAATCAATGAATATAAAATGAAAGTCCATCATGCCGAGGAACTTCTTCCGGACGAATGGCTGGCTGCTAAAAAAGGGATTGAAAGTTCCTTATTGATGGAAGTGGCAGAACATCTTGGGATGGAAAAATTCACCTCCTTTATCTCTCATTTTTTATTTATTTCCTGCGCTTCCGATTGGAAGGAACATGTACGGGCCGGTAAATTAATTCAACAAGAGATCGATTCATCTATTAAGCGCCTTCAATCGATAGAAGTACCAGTGATGCTACAATCTGTAGTGCAAAATCGAATGAATTCCTTACTTGGGAAAAAACATGCGCAGCTTGGAGAAGGGTAAAAAATGACACAACCGAAAGAAGAACGTGTACATTCCGTATTTGAAAAAATATCAAAACAATATGATTTTATGAATAATATTATTAGCTTTAACCAGCATACAAGATGGCGCAAAGATACGATGCGGCGCATGAATGTGAAGGAAGGGGATAAAGCGCTTGACGTTTGCTGCGGTACCGGTGATTGGAGCATCGCGCTAAGCCAGGCAGTAGGGGAGACGGGGAAGGTTGTCGGCCTTGACTTTAGCCGCAATATGCTTAAAGTTGGACAGGAAAAAATCGACAAACTGCAACTGAAAAATGTAGAGCTTCGTTACGGAAATGCCATGGAATTGCCGTTTGAAGACAATTCGTTTGATGTCGTTACGATCGGTTTTGGCCTGAGAAATGTGCCAGACTATTTCCAGGCAGTAAAAGAAATGCATCGGGTTGTAAAACCTGGAGGGAAAGTTGTTTGTCTTGAAACTTCGCAAATAACAACCCCTGTCATTAAACAATGTTTTAACTTTTATTTTTCGGTAGTGATGCCGTTCATCGGGAAATTGTTTGCAAGGAGCTATAACGAATATTCATGGCTGCAAGAATCCGCCGGGGAATTTCTTAACAGGGAAGAGTTGAAGGAATTATTTGAAAAAGCGGGCTTTGTATCCGTTGTGGTAAAGCCATATTCGTTCGGGGCGGCAGCCATGCATATGGGAATAAAACAAAAATAGAAAGAGAGATTTATGTGGTTAAGAAACTGAAGATCATCCTTGAGATGATTAAATTTGAACATACGTTATTTGCTTTGCCTTTTGCTTATATAGGAGCAATACTTGGCAGCGTTGTGGAAGAGGGGACGTTCCCGACTCTATCGGAATGGGTATGGATTACGCTTGCGATGGTCGGGGCAAGAAATATCGCAATGTCTTTAAACCGGGTCATTGATGAAAAGATTGATCAAAAGAATCCGCGGACTTCCATGCGCGCCATTCCGGCAAAGCTTATTAGTAAAACGGAAGTCTATATATTTATTGCGCTTTCATTTATTTTATTACTTGTAAGCTGTTATATGCTCAATTGGCTTTGTGTTCAATTATTGCCGATTGCAGCTCTTTTTCTTATTATTTATTCGTTTACAAAACGGTTTACATTTTTGTGTCATATCGTGCTCGGAATTACAGACGGAATTGCACCGCTCGGAGGATGGGTTGGAGCAACAGGTACTTTATCGTGGCCAGCTTTTATCCTTTTTATCGGAGTGACATTTTGGATTGCCGGATTTGATGTCATTTATGCGACGCAAGATGCAGAATTTGACAAAAAAAGAGGCTTATATTCAATCCCTTCCTATTTCGGAATCCCGCGGGCGCTAATGATTTCAAGATGTTTTCATGTCATTACGTTTATAGCCTACTTGTCATTAGGATGGATAACACCTGAGTTAGGCTGGATTTATTTTATTGGCGTTATTGTTTCGGGCGGGCTCATGATTTATGAACATTCCATCATTTCACCAAACAATTTATCAAAAGTCAATGTCGCATTCTTTAATATGAATGGAATTTTGAGTGTCGCTATGTTCATCTTTTCACTAGGAGATTTATTGCTATGGAAATTTTCACAGTAGGAATTACGGGTGCAAGCGGGGCGATTTATGGAGTCCGTCTCGTTCAGGAATTGCTAAAAGCCGGTTGCCGTATCCATTTAATTGTGACAGAAGCAGGATGGCAAGTATTTCGGGAGGAGCTCGGTTGGAATACCGAAGACCGCACAACGATTATTAATACTCATTTTCAATCGGAAAATGGCGAACTCCATTATCATACGCTGAGAGATTTTAATGCGCCCATCGCTTCAGGATCCTACCAGAATAAAGGGATGGTCATCATGCCGTGTTCAATGGGAACGTTATCGGGAATTGCAAATGGTGCTTCCGGTAATTTATTGGAACGCACGGCTGACGTTATGTTAAAAGAAGGACGTAAATTACTGCTTGTTCCGAGAGAAACCCCGCTTAACCGAATTCACCTTGAAAATATGTTGAAAGTGACGGATGCGGGCGGCAAGATCGTACCTGCCATGCCTGGTTTTTATCATTTACCGAAAACACTTGATGATATCGTTAATTTTCTTGTAGGAAAAGTAATGGATACCCTCGGTGTACACCATGATCTATTTACAAGGTGGGGAGACTAATGGGATTAAGGATCGGCGAAATAAGCTATACTAACATACTTCCGCTTTTTTTTTACCTGAATCGCGAGCGCCTGGCTGCGAATAATGTGTCATTTGTTCCACAAATTCCGACAGAGCTTAATCGGAAAATGGAACAGGGGTTAATCGATTTAGGAGGGATATCTTCCTTTTCATACGGAGAAAATAGTGACCGTTATTCACTCTTGCCGAACTTATCCGTGTCTTCTTTCGGAAAAGTACGTTCTATCTTTTTATTTTCAAAAAAACCGATTGACATGCTCGCCGGCGATACGATCGCTTTAACATCGAGTTCTGCAACTTCCGTAAATTTATTGAAGATTATATTGGCTGACTTTTATAAAATTGATGTAGACTACCATATGATGAAGCCGAACTATGGATGGATGATGGAAAACTATAATGCATGCTTACTTATTGGTGATGATGCAATTAAAGCAGCTTGGAATGAAAAGAAAAGTTCGGTTTACACGTACGATCTTGGAGCTGAATGGTATAAATTCACAGGCCTTCCGATGACGTTTGCGGTTATGGCGGTTCGAAATGAAGTGATCGAAAGGCAAAAAGCGCTGCTTCTTGAGCTGCTTTCTGAAATGCAAGAAAGCAAAGAACTGAACCGGCAAAATCAATATTCAGAAATGATCCCCCTTATTATTCAACAGCATGGAGGCGACTTCCATTATTGGTCCAGCTATTTTAAAGGATTAAATTATGATTTTAATGAAGAACATCAAAAGGGATTGCAATATTATTACGAGCTTGCTCAAAAAAGCAAGCTGCTGAACAAGAAGCCCCAAATTAAATTTATCGATTACTCCTTACAAGGTATTTAGGTGAAAAAATGATGAAACTAACGGACTTATATCGACATATTAAAAAAGATCTCCAATTGATTGAAAATGAACTTGAGTTAAGCGTAAGCGCCGAACATCCTATTTTAGAAGATGCAGGCCGGCAGCTGTTGAAAGCAGGCGGGAAACGGATTCGCCCTGTTTTTGTGCTATTATCCGCACATTTTGGCGATTATAATATTGAAATCGTCAAACGTGTTGCTGTTGCACTCGAGTTAATACATATGGCTTCTCTTGTCCATGATGATGTAATCGATGATGCTGATTTACGACGAGGAGAGAAAACGGTTAAATCAATGTACGATAATAAAGTGGCCATGTATACCGGTGATTTTATGTTTGCCAGGGCACTTGAACAAATTACACATATTCAAATTCCAAGGGCTCATCAAATTTTAGCCCATTGCTTTAAAGAAATGTGCATTGGTGAAATTCAACAAATTAAAGAACAGTACGATTTAAATCAACATTTCAGGCATTATTTGCGTAGAATTAAACGTAAAACAGCTTTGCTTATAGCCATGAGCTGCCAACTTGGTGCGATTTCAACAAATGCGCCTCTCAATTATCAGCGAGAATTGTTCAATTTCGGTTATTCAGTAGGTATGGCTTATCAAATCACCGACGATATTTTGGATTTTACAGGAACTGAAAAGCAACTTGGAAAACCGGCTGGAGGGGACTTAAAGCAAGGAAATATTACGCTGCCGGTTTTGCATACGATGAAAAACCGTCCAGAAATTGTCGATGAAATCAAACAATACTATAAAACGTTTGATGATCGTACGTTGCAGCGCCTCATTCAAGAAATTAAGGAAAACGGTTCGGTTGAATATGCTTCGAACATCGCAAATGTGTATCTTGACAGGGCTTTTCTTGCGGTGAATAAGCTTCCTGGCGGACAGGCAAAAACTAGTTTAATCAAAATTGCGAAATATATTGGAAAACGTAAATTTTAACACATTGCGCATTGATGCAATTTTTGATAGTATTTTTTGTGGATTACAATCTTTCATAAGATCCAACGAAAAGTACATAAAGAAGGAGAGACTAACAGATGGAAAAAACATTTTTAATGGTAAAACCAGACGGCGTGCAACGCAATTTAATTGGTGAAATCGTTTCCAGATTTGAGAAAAAAGGATTTCAACTTGTTGGCGCTAAATTAATGAGCATTTCCCGTGAATTGGCTGAACAGCATTACGGTGAACATAAGGAACGTCCGTTTTTCGGAGAGCTTGTTGATTTTATCACATCCGGTCCGGTTTTTGCGATGGTTTGGCAAGGAGAAGGAGTGATTGCTACGGCCCGCAATATGATGGGTAAAACCAATCCGGCAGAAGCGGCACCTGGAACGATTCGTGGAGATTTTGCGGTACGTGTAAGCAACAATGTGATTCATGGATCAGATTCTCCGGAAAGTGCGAAGAGAGAAATCGCTCTCTTTTTCAAAGAAGAAGAATTAGTTGACTATGAAAAAACGATTTCAACCTGGGCTTAAACTGTCCATTTAACCGGAGTGGAGTTCTCACTCCGGTTTTTTTATGGGGGATGAATAATGGAAGTAGATCGAGATTATGCAACATTTATAGAGAAAATAAAAAAGAAAACGGGAATTGACTTATCCCTTTATAAAGAAGCGCAAATGAAACGGAGGCTGACTTCATTTAGGGATAAAAAAAATTACAAAAACTTTACGGCATTTTTCGATGCGCTTACGAAAGACGAATCACTGCTTGAAGAATTCTTTGATCGAGTAACGATAAATGTATCGGAATTTTACAGAAATCCAAAGCGTTGGGAAGTGCTGGAACAAAAGATCTTGCCCCAATTAGCAAAAGGGAGGTCAAGGCTGAAAATTTGGAGTGCGGCCTGTTCAACAGGAGAAGAACCGTATACGATTTCCATCATCCTTTCACGTTCTCTGAAACAGCAGTCTTTTTCCATACTTGCAACAGATCTTGATGACCAGGCTTTAAAACAGGCGGAGAAAGGCTTTTATTTCGAACGATCGCTGTCTGACGTCCCAAAAGAAATTTTACGATCCTATTTTATGAAAAATGAGATGGGCTATGTTATTCGAGACGATGTGAAAAAACCGATCCAGTTTAAAAAACATAATTTGTTGGCCGATTCGTTCGACGGTAATTATGACCTCATCATTTGTAGAAATGTGATGATTTATTTTACAGAGGAAGCGAAGAATGAGCTGTATCAAAAATTTAGTAGAGCGCTGCGTCCAGGAGGGTTTTTATTTGTCGGAAGCACCGAGCAAATCTTCAATCCTTCCACATATGGACTGGAAGCGGCAGAGCCCTTTTTTTATAAAAAAAATCAATTTTTGAATTGACAAACGATTCAATCTGTACTATCTTTCTTATAAGGATAGCCTGAGAGAGTTTAGAGATTAGTTTAGATGAGAATGAAGAGTGGAGCATAGACGAGGATTAGAGCTACATAGTATCCGTGCGTCTTTGGCGTACGGTTTTTTTAATTTCCTCATTACCTTCTCCATTCATTCTCCTTAGCGGAGGTGAATTGGCCCATGATAAAAAGACCCTCTTCCTTTCTGAATTCCGGTTAGACTCCCCTTTCTTTAGATGAAAAATACAAAAGAAAGGTGGATGTTTATGTTTAGAGAAATGTTGCAAAAAGGGGTAGCAGGTGAGACGTTTTCCAGGGAAGAAGCGTATTCCATGATGAGTTTAATACTGGACGGTCATGTTACAGAGGCGGAGTTGTCCAGCTTACTAACCGTTCTTCGTTTTCGCGGGGAAACGGTTGATGAACTAACGGGATTTGCGGAATGCGTACGAGAGAGGGCAACCAAAATCACGCATCGCCAAACCCGGGTCATTGATACGTGTGGAACAGGCGGAGATGGCTCATCAACCTTTAATATATCGACAGTCTCTGCCATCATTTTGTCTTCCTTAGGTATTAAAGTTGCAAAACACGGAAATTCTGCTGTGACGTCGAAAAGTGGAAGTGCAGATGTCCTCCGCGAACTTCGTATATCTGTTCCAGAAACTCCAGATGAAGCTTCCCGTCAACTTGAACAGCATTCATTGTGCTTTTTATTTGCGCCTATTTTTCACCCATCATTAAAATTTGCCGGTCCGACGAGAAAAAAACTTTCATTTCGCACGGCGTTTAATTTACTTGGCCCATTGTGCAACCCGGCTTTCCCAACCCATCAGCTAATCGGGGCATTTAACGAGAGGGCGGCAAAAACGATTTCTGAGGCCGCTTTAAATCTTGGATTAAATAAGGTTGTCGTTGTAAGCGGCCTTGATGGTCTGGATGAATGTTCTATTTCTGCTCCAACTCGCTTTTATGAAGTGAATGATGGAAGGGTGCGGACATATACCCTTACTCCAGAAGACGTCGGCTTGACAGTAGGTAAATTGGAAGACATAACGGTTTCGTCCATATCGGAAAGCGCGAAGGTCATTTTATCCGTGCTCGCCGGGAACGGGGCGGAGGTTGCAAACAATATCGTCGCGTATAATGCGGGGGTCGCTCTTTATGCGTCCGATTATGTTTCAACTATTCAAGAAGGTGTAAAAATGGTGAAGGAAATCCTTCGATCAGGAACTGCTTTTGGGCATTATGAATCGATAAGAGGTGAACAATATGCTGCAACAAATTCTTGAACAGAAAAAACGAGAAATTGACGAACTTCCACGTCAGTTCAAGCGCGTGCCAGGAAAAAAACGATCCCTTATTCAAGCTATTCAAAACGGGAATAGAAAACCCGCCTTAATCGCAGAAGTGAAAAAAGCGTCACCCTCTAAAGGTATCATAAAAGAAAACTTCGTGCCTGTTGATATTGCAGTCAGCTATGAAAAGGCGGGCGCGGATGCAATATCGGTGTTAACAGACGAACGCTTTTTTCAAGGGTCCAATCATTATTTGACAGAAATCAAAAAGGCAGTGGCTTTGCCGATATTGCGTAAAGATTTTATTATTGATGAACGTCAGGTGGAGGAATCAAGCAGCATCGGAGCCGACGCGATTCTGCTTATCGCCGCAGCTCTTTCGCCCAAAAAACTTCACGCTTTATATAAAATGGCACAGGAGCTTGGATTGGAATGTTTAGTTGAAATCCATTCCGCAAAAGAACTGTACGATTGTTTGCATGAATTTACGCCAAAATTGATTGGCATCAATAACCGGGATTTAACGACATTTCAAACATCGATTAAGACCACTGAAACGATTATACAACATGTCCCTGAAGGCTGTCTCTGCATTAGTGAAAGCGGCATTCATAAGCCCGAAGATATTCAATTTATCAGTGATTGTAGAGCACATGGCATTCTAGTCGGAGAGGCATTAATGAGGGCACGTTCACCACAAGAAGGGATAAAAGCGCTATATGGAGAAAATTAGAAGGCTTATTAAATATTGCGGGTGCAGGTCGCTTGCTGATTTACAGACAATCGCAAAGACAAAAGCTGATTTTATTGGTTTTGTCTTTGCTAAAAGCAAAAGAAAAGTGGAGGCCAGCGAAGTTTCCAAATGGCTGGAGAACGTTTCTCCGTTACAGCAAAAAACAGTCGGTGTCTTCGTAAACGAAGAACCCGAGAATATCAAGCATCTTTTATCGATCGTTAATTTAGATGTCATTCAATGCCATGGCGATGAGCCAGTTGAACAACTAGCATGGCTGAAAAAAGTAACCGGCAAAACGGTTTGGAAAGCGATCCACCATCAAGAGGATGCGCTAAGCAAAATGAAAGCACTAGAAGGAATGGCAGATGGGTTTATTATCGACACGAAAGCGGATGGCAAGTACGGTGGAACAGGAATGACATTTAACTGGGAAAGTATTCCTGTTTATATGAAAGAAGCTGAAAGGCAAAAAGTCCCATGCTTTATCGCCGGAGGAATCACGGAAAGAAATATAAGCCAGCTGCTCAAATATGAACCGCACGGAATCGATGTATCCAGCGGAATAGAGAAAAATGGTGAAAAAAATAAAGAGATCATACTTCAATTGGAAAGGCAGGTCGTTTTACATGATCAACGTATATCCTGACACCCGCGGCCGCTACGGAATGTTCGGCGGAAAATTTGTGCCGGAAACAGTGATGTTTGCATTAGAAGAACTAGAAAGAGGATTTCATGATGCGATGGAAGATCCTCTTTTTATCGAAAACGTCTCAAATGAATTGATTGACTATTCCGGCAGACCGACACCGATTACATTTGCGTCTCATTTAACCGAAAGGCTTGGCGGCGCAAAAATTTATTTGAAAAGGGAAGATTTAAACCATACAGGGGCGCACAAAATTAATAACGCCATCGGACAGGCGCTCCTCGCAAAAAGAATGGGGAAAAAGAAAATCATCGCCGAAACAGGCGCCGGCCAGCATGGTGTTGCGGCTGCTACGGCTGCGGCGCGTTATGGCCTTAAGTGCAAAGTATTCATGGGTGAGGAGGATATTAAACGCCAGGCATTAAATGTTTTCCGCATGAAGCTACTAGGAGCCGAAGTCATTCCGGTGACAAGCGGAACTGGAACGCTGAAAGATGCGACAAATGAAGCGATCAGGCAGTGGGTAGGATCTGTAGATGACACTTTTTATTTAATCGGGTCTGTAGTCGGCCCTCATCCATATCCGTACATTGTAAGGGAGTTTCAAAGTATCATTGGAAAAGAAGCAAAACAGCAATTTAAACAATTGAATCATGGAAAGTTGCCAGATGCGATCATTGCCTGTGTCGGAGGCGGAAGTAACGCAATTGGAATGTTCTCTCCTTTTATTGAAGAAGACAAGGTGAAGCTAATCGGTGTGGAAGCAGCGGGTAAAGGATTGGACACCGAAGAGCATGCAGCTACAATGGCGAAAGGAACGCTCGGGGTCATCCACGGTTCCATCACGTATCTTTTACAGACCGAAGATGGACAAATTCAAGAACCATACTCGATTTCAGCGGGGCTTGACTATCCAGGTGTCGGACCTGAACACGCTTATTTAAAACATTCGGGGAGAGCGGAATATGTTAGCATTACGGATGATGAAGCTCTAGAAGCGTTGTCCATTTTATGTACGGATGAAGGTATCATTTGTGCCATTGAAAGCGCACATGCTATAGCGCAGGCAATCAAAGAAGCAAAAGCAATGTCAGTTGATCAAAGCATCCTCGTTTGCCTGTCAGGCAGAGGGGATAAAGATGTCCATACATTGTTTGAAAGAGAGGAGTTTCATGATGGGAGCAAGTAGATTCGAACGGTTTGAAAAAGGCGAAAAGCCATTATTTGTTCCATTTATTACCGCAGGTGACCCTACGAGTGAAATAACAGTTGAACTTGCTTTAAGCCTTGAGAAGGTCGGGGCAGATGCGATTGAACTTGGCATTCCATACTCTGATCCATTAGCGGACGGCCCTGTCATTCAAAGGGCATCCTCTCGGGCACTTCAAGCTGGAATGACGCTGGAGAAGGCGATGAAACTCGTCTCTTCTATGAGAGAAAAAGGGTTAAAGATTCCGGTTATTATCTTTACTTATTACAATCTTTTGTTACAATTAGGAGAGGAACGCTTTTTTGCTTTAGCAAGTGAAAATGATATTGATGGACTGCTCGTTCCAGATCTTCCTTTTGAAGAAAGCGGCGAATTACGCCAACAGTGCCAAAACAAAGGGATTTCATTTATTTCTCTCGTTGCACCGACAACTTCTAAAGAGCGGCTAAAGCAAATCGGCCATTCTGCTAAAGGCTTTTTATATTGTATTTCCTCTCTCGGGGTAACCGGTGTCAGGCGCGAGCTTTCAAGTGATTTGGACGTATTTCTCAAAAAAGCAAAGGAGTATAGCAACGTCCCGGTTCTCATTGGCTTTGGCCTGTCGAACAAAGAACAAATGCAGTCCTTTAACGATCTATGCGATGGATTCATCATAGGCAGTCGGATTGTATCAAAAATAGAAGAATTAGGTCGTGAACTTATCCAATTAGAAAAAAGGAAGGAGGCGCTGGAGAGTTTCGAAGAGTTTGTGTCTTCGCTAGTCCCTTCCTTTGTCTACAGGTAAAGGAGTTTTCAATAATGCAAGCAAAGAAACAATTACGAACATTAAAACCTTATCAACCTGGCAAACCGATCGAGGAAGTGAAACGGGAATATGGCCTGACATCAATTGTGAAATTGGCATCAAATGAAAATCCATACGGATGCTCACCGTTTGTTAAGGAAGCAATGATGTCAGAAATGAACCGTCTTCCCCTTTATCCGGACGGATATGCCCTAGAGGTTCGCGAAAAACTTTCATCATTTTTAAACGTGAGAAAAGAGCAGCTTATTTTTGGGAACGGTTCAGATGAAGTCATCCAGCTTCTTTGCCGAACTTATTTAACGAAGGATACAAACACGGTAATGGCGACGCCGACCTTCTCGCAATATCGCCATAATGCAACGATTGAAGGTGCCGAAATCAGGGAAGTCCCTCTCATGAACGGATATCACGATCTTGTAGGAATGGCCGGGGCTATCGATGACCGGACAAGGATCATCTGGCTTTGTAATCCGAATAACCCATCTGGCACTTATATTCGTGAGCAAGATTTTGAAAAGTTGATGGCCAGTGTGCCGTCAAATGTAATCGTTGTTTGTGATGAAGCTTATCATGAGTATGTCCAGGCCGAAGACTACCCTCAAACGATTTCTTACTTAAATGAATATCCTAACCTTGTCATCTTGCGCACATTTTCAAAAGCATACGGCCTGGCAGCTCTAAGGATTGGTTATGGGATTGCAAACGAATCGATCATTTCAGCGATGGAACCGGCAAGAGAACCGTTTAACACTTCGAGAATCGCACAGAAGGCAGCAATGGCGGCGATCGGCGATCAGGTGTTTATCGAAGAGTGCTTCCGGAAAAATCGCAAAGGATTGCAGCAATATTATGATTTTTGTTCGAAAAATGGATTAACATATTACCCTTCAGAAACGAACTTTATTTTGATCGACATGGGCGTCTCTGGTGATGCCGTGTTTCAATATTTACTGGAAAGAGGTTATATCATCCGCTCGGGAACCCCGCTTGGTTTCCCAACCTGTGTCCGGATAACGGTTGGAACCAAGGAACAAAATGATGGAATCATTCACCTTCTGGAACGGTTTTTGAGTGAACGATAGTAAAAATAAGGAGAGAGTCATATTCTAAATTTTCGAAAAATATTGTTGATTTTTTCGAAAATCTTGTTATAATATAACTAATATGGTTTCTCTCCACTCCTATCCATATTGTAAATTTCCCTGACAACGCTTTCAAAGTCAGGGCTTTTTCTTTTTCTCCTCGAATTTTATGAATATTGCGCCCGCATTATTCATAGCTTGTCTGTAAGAAGAAGTAGAAAGGCGGGGAGAACTTACAAAATACATGATCAATGCTCGGTTTTGGAATAGACCCTATGGCTCATGTATAATGAAATTGACTATAGTAAAGGGAGTTTAATCATGTTGAATAAACTAAATGAAGCAGTTCAATTAGTCGAAATGGGCCACGTTGAAGAGGGGCTTACGCTTATTCGTGAAATGAGAAAGAACTCGGACCATGAAACACTTTACGAAATTGCAGAGCAATATATGAATTGGGGACTTCTGCAAGATGCTGAAAATGTGATTCAAGAATTAGCCGCTTATTACCCGGACGATGGGGACTTGCAAATTTTAATGGCGGAACTATATATCGAAATGGACAGAGAAGAAGAGGCGCTTTCGGTGCTGGCGCAAATTTCCCCGGATGATCCATCTTATTTGTCTGCACTTTTGCTTCAAGCAGATTTATACCAGAGCCAGGGGTTGTATGAAGTAGCGGAAAGAAAGCTGCAGGAAGCGAAAAAGCGCGCACCAGAGGAACCGGTTTTATCGTATGCCCTTGGAGAGTTTTATCTCGATCGCGGTGATTTTATTAAAAGTGCTGCATTTTTTCAAGAAGCGGAAAAGTATCCATCAGATATTCCGAAAGAAGATCTTTATTTACGGCTTGCAGAGTCATTGAGCCGTTCAGGGCAATTTGAAGCCTCTCTTGATTATTATAAGAAAGGTTTAAAGAAGAAAAAAGAATTGCATAGCTTGTTCGGGTATGGACTTACCGCTTACAAAGTTGGCGAGTTTAAGCAAGCGATCCACGCTTTTAACGAGTTGAAAAATCTCGATCCGGACTATACTACATTATACCCCATTCTTTCAAGTGCGTATGAAGAAGAAGGTGCGCTTGTTGAGGCGATGGAAGTTTTAAAAGAAGGAATGAAGAAAGATGAATATAACGAAGAAATGTTTCTTCAAGCGGCTAAACTCGCCTACAAATTGAATAACAATGAAGAAGGGGAAGCGTATTTACGTCAAATTATGGCATTAAATCCTTCCAATTTGGAAGCCGCATTTCATTTTGCTTCCATCTTAAAGAAAGAAGAGCGCTTTGATGAATTAGTCGAATTGATGAACGAGATGTTGAAGCTCGGGGAAGAAGCCCCCGAAATTCATTGGTATCTGGCTACAGGCTATAGAGAACTTGAACAATATAACGAAGCGATGAAAGCGTATGATACGGCATTTCTTCATTATGTGAGCGACGAAGAGTTCCTTGAAGAGTATGGCTTTTTCTTACTTGAAGAAGGGCTGACTGACAAAGCAAAAACCGTTCTGAAAAAAGCGCTAACGATTAATCCCGAAGCGTATCATTTAGAAGAGATCATCGAGAGAATGAGCGAATTTTAGAAAACAATCGTCATGTTTAGAAGGATTTATGAAGGCGGGCAAGAATATACTATAGTAAATATAGTTATTGGAATGAATGATGGGGGGGATTGCAATGAGTAGCACTGTTTCAGTTCTTGAGAAAAAAGATTTTATTAAATGGTTTTTAAATCATTATCAATTGAAAAAAAGAGAGTGCGTCTGGTTGTTAAATTACCTTGTCAGTGACGATCAGTTAATGGAAAAAGTACATTTTGTCGAAAAAGCCGAATATTGCCCGAAAGCCATTATTATGTCTGCGCAGTGTACGGACGGGGTTCCGTTTCGCTTTTATAAACAAAATGTACTTACAACAGATGCTGAGAAATCATTCCATGATATCCGTCTAAACCAGGACGAAGATATTTATATTGAATTAAATTTTAATTCTTCCAGGCTGACTCCGGAATATGCTTCAGTTTTAGAAGAGAATCCGCACTTGCCGCCGAACATGGTCACAGATAAGAAATATGGTTTATGGGCGGAGCTCATTCTCGATCAATCGATCAATGAGTTTAAGCGGCAAACGATTTTAATGCAAATCGACAAAGCCTTAGATGAAAAAGATGAAGCATCGTTTCAAAAATTGTCTGAGGAATTAAACAATCTGCAAAATTAAAGCCCTCTTTCAAGAGGGTTTTAATTTTGGTTACTTTTTTGAAAAAGTAAAACCGCATGGTACTATAGTAAAGAATGAATACTATTAGGGGGAGAATGAGAGGATGAAATGGGAGTCTCGTGACTTTGAAGTTTATGATCAATCAAAAGAATATGTTGATACTGCGCTCGTGCCACTTTTACCCGTCAGTTTTAATGATAAGATGAAAAACGCTGTCGGAATGGGAGAATATGTAGACCTTTTAAGCAAAGAAATTGAGCGGCAGCTTCACGGCAGGGTGCTTTTGCTGCCACCGTTTACATATTTAAAAAGTAAAGAATCGGAAGTAAGCGTCGAGTTGTTAGGGGAATGGTCAACGGCTCTTGAGGATGAAGCAGCTTTTAAGCACATCTTTTTTTTAACGAGTGATGTAGATTGGAAAAAAATTGAGCATACTATGAAACAAACATTGCTATGGTTGCCTGCCATTCCATTGGAGTCGATGGATGAGTCATATAAAGAAGAAATGATAAGAGAACAGGTTAAACAATTGATGACGGTCATTTTTAACGAGTGGCAAAAACGTTCAGTTTAAAGGAGTTGGACAGGCATTTGTATGATGGTTCTATTGACATTAAAAGACATCATACGCTATCATGGGAATGTCCTAGTAATAAGTGTGTAAATTTTCTGTCCGGATGGACCAAATTTGCGGCACAAGGGGGGGAAATGAATGTCAAAGGAAGATATCTCCAGACGTCAGTTTCTGAATTATACGTTAACTGGTGTCGGAGGCTTTATGGCTGCCGGGATGTTGATGCCAATGGTGCGCTTTGCGATTGATCCGATCCTGGAAAAAGGCTCGGATCAAGATATGGTTGCGGTTACAGACGTAAGCAAAATTACATCTGAACCGAAGACGGTGAATTGGAAGATTAAACAAAAAGACGGTTGGTACGAGTCTGAAGTTACACAATCCGCATTTGTGTATAAAGACTCGTCCGGAAAAATTGTTGCGATGTCACCAATTTGTAAGCATCTCGGTTGTACGGTAGGCTGGAACAATAATCCGGCATATCCGAACGAGTTTTACTGCCCGTGTCACGGGGGACGTTATTACAAAAATGGTAAAAACGTACCAGGAACACCGCCGCTTTCAGGGCTTGATCTCTATGAAAGCAAAGTGAAAAATGGAAAACTATACTTAGGAAAGGCAGTACCACGAGGGGGGGCGTAATACATGTTGCAAAAAATATACGATTGGGTAGACGAGCGCCTTGACATTACGCCGCTCTGGCGGGACGTAGCAGATCACGAAGTGCCTGAGCACGTCAACCCTGCTCACCATTTTTCTGCGTTCGTATACTGTTTTGGAGGATTAACCTTTTTTATTACTGTCATTCAAATTTTATCCGGAATGTTTTTAACCATGTACTATGTACCGGATATCGTAAATGCCTGGGAATCTGTTAACTATTTGCAAAACAGTGTTGTAAATGGACAAATTGTACGCGGGATGCACCATTGGGGTGCGAGTTTAGTAATCGTAATGATGTTTTTACATACATTGCGCGTATTTTTCCAGGGAGCATACAAGAAGCCCCGTGAATTAAACTGGGTTGTAGGTGTACTTATTTTCTTTGTCATGCTTGGCCTTGGCTTTACGGGATATCTCCTGCCATGGGATATGAAGGCATTGTTTGCGACGAAAGTAGGGATTCAGATTGCTGAAATGGTTCCGATTCTTGGACCGCTCATTAAAACATTCCTTGCCGGCGGTGAAATCATCGGGGCGCAAACGCTTACACGATTCTTTGCCATTCATGTATTCTTCTTGCCTGCAGCATTACTAGGGCTAATGGGCGTACACTTTTTAATGATCCGAAAACAAGGTATTTCCGGCCCGCTGTAAAATAAAGTGCCAATGAAGAAGAGATGAAACGCTATATTTTCAACGAAAAGGAGGGAGAAGTATGCATCGAGGTAAAGGAATGAAATTCGTTGGCGACTCACGTGTACCGGCAATCAAAAAGATGAAAAACATTCCGAAAGATTATTCGGAATATCCGGGAAAAACGGAGGCGTTTTGGCCTAACTTCCTTTTGAAAGAATGGATGGTAGGTGCCGTCTTTTTAATTGGATATTTAATTTTGACCATTGCACACGAATCACCGCTTGAGAAAAAAGCGGATCCTACGGATAGCGGGTATATCCCCCTTCCTGACTGGTACTTCTTATTCTTGTATCAATTGTTAAAATATAAGTATGCATCAGGAGACTATGCATTAATTGGTACGATTGTTATACCTGCACTTGCTTTCGGTGCCCTGCTCTTGGCGCCATGGCTCGATCGAGGACCTGAGCGTCGTCCGTCGAGGCGTCCGATTGCGACTGGATTAATGTTGCTCGCTTTAGCTTCCATTACATATTTAACCTGGGAATCTGTTGTCACACACGATTGGAATAAAGCGAAGGAACAGGGGAAAATCGTGAAAGAAGTGAAATTTGACAAAAATGATCCGGGCTATCAAGTATACACGAAACAAACTTGTGTGCAATGTCACGGAAAAGATCTTACTGGTGGTGCCGGACCTTCATTGATTGGTACTGGATTAAAGCCGGAAGAAATCGCGAAAATTGCCAAGCACGGAAAGCCGCCAAAAATGCCGCCTAATCAATATAAAGGAAGCGACGCCGATTTGAAAAAAATGGCGGAATTTATTTCAAAATTAAAATAATCAAGATAAAGCTGGCTTTTATAAAGTCAGCTTTTTTTACACAGAAGGAGAAGCTAAAAAGATGTATTGGGTATTTGCGCTGCTCAAAGAGAAATGGGTTATCTGGTGTTTGCTTGTTATTAATATTCTTGGCACGATTTATGGATACTACTGGTACAAAAGCCAGCTTGCTGAAACACCGGCTCCATTTCTTTTATTTGTACCGGACAGTCCTACTGCAAGCCTTTTTTTCTGTTTTGTATTAATCGCCTTTTTATTCGGACGGAATGTTCCATTATTTGAAGCGTTAGCTGCCGTCAGCCTTTTTAAATACGGCATTTGGGCGGTCGGAATGAATATAGCCGGGAGCATCGTCGGGCCACCGCTGAATTGGATGAATTATATGTTAATCTTTTCACATTTAGGAATGGCTGCCGAAGGTTTACTTTATGCGCCTTTTTATAAAATCCAGCCAATTCATCTTGTAATTGCAAGTATATGGGTACTCCATAATGAAATGATTGATTATGTCTTTAAAATGATGCCGCATTATTACATGCTTGAGAAATATATGCCGATCATCGGTTACATTACGTTTTGGCTCAGCATCTTATCAGTTGCAATTGTTTACTTGTTCACGCGCAAAAAACATATACATAAAAAAGCCGAATGACCGTACGGCTAAAATAGGTCTAATCTTGTCCCTTCTTTCATATGATTTCATATATCGTAGGGGAGGGACAAGTCAATGAAAAAAATGCTATGTGCGGCCATACTTAGTTTTGCCATCTTTCCGTTTAATGTTCATGCGCAGACGGCCACAAAAGACTGGTCCGTTTTTAATGAACTTTCAGATAAAGTGTTAGAGCTCGGAAAAGAAGAGCGTTTTGACGAAGCAAGCGAAGTGCTTCAATATTTATCTAATCAATTCGAAAAGGGAAGCAGACAAACGGAACTCACACCTGAAAAAGCGCAAATTATTGATAGCACAATGGAGCTGGCACGAGAGACGCTTGCGAGGCCAAATGAAACGAGTGAAGAAAAGTTAAATAAATTAACCGGCTTTCGGCTTGTGATCGATGCGGTCAATTCAGACCATCAGCCACTCTGGAAACAAACAGAATATCAATTGATGAATCCATTAATGGATATGAAAAAAGCCATTCAAGATAAAAATATGCAGCGCTTTCAATTTGCAGCCAATCAGTTTTTATCACATTATGAAGTAATTCGTCCGGCTTTAATGATCGATTTAAGTGACGTTGAACTTCAAAAATTAGATCAAGACATTGACTTTATTGATAAAAACAGAGATCACTTTGTAGGCTCTAAAGAGACGAAAGAGGAATTAGAGGTGATTCAGGCTGATTTTGAAGCATTATATCATGCGGATCGCGACACATCCGAACCATCATTATTCTGGCTAATTTTTTCCATCGGAGGAGTCATCTTTGTCACATTAACATATGTCGGATGGAGAAAATATAAAGCAGAAAAAGAAAATGTAAGGGTGACTAATAAACATAAAGATGTTTAATTTGACAGCTTGTCGCTTGAAACTTAAGATAAGTTGTAAAGAACGTTTTGGAGGATTGACGGTAACATGTTTCTCATTTATTTCATACTGATCATGATAATTCCTATTTGGGCACAGATGAAAGTTCAAAAAACATATGCGAAATATTCAGAAGTTCCGAATTCATATGGTTTAACGGGTGCTGAAGTTGCCCGCGAAATATTGGACCGGAATGGACTTACACATGTTTCGATCGAACCGGTACACGGTCGCTTATCCGACCATTATGACCCAAGAGACAAAGTCGTGCGCCTGTCAGAAGAGAACTATTACGGTCAATCAATTGCAGGTGCCGCTGTTGCTGCACACGAAGTTGGCCACGCGATCCAGGATAGCAAAGGGTATGCTCCGCTCCGTTTCCGGCATGCGTTAGTCCCTGTAGCGAATATTGGATCAAATTTATCTTTTTTATTAATTATTGGCGGCGCCCTTCTTCATCTTGCTCAATTATATCTGCTTGGCATTCTTTTCATGGGTGCAGCTGTTTTGTTCCAGCTTGTCACATTACCGGTCGAATTTAATGCATCCAGCCGTGCGATGGACCAAATTGTCGAACTCGGGCTTATCCGCAACAATGAAGAGCGCGAAGCAAGGAAAGTGTTAAATGCCGCTGCGCTGACGTATGTTGCTGCAGCTTTAATCGCTGTCCTGGAACTCGTTCGATTTATCTTAATGTTTGTTGGAATGAATAGTGATGAAGATTAAAAAAACGAAGCGCACTCCGCTTCGTTTTTTTATCGTCCAATTGGATTCTTGTTTTCATCAAGGGTAAATCCTTCGCCGAGAACTTCATGGACGTCATTGACGGTGACAAAGGCGTGTGGATCAACCCGTTCAATTACCTGTTTTAAACGGACGATCTCGTTGCGGGCAATGACGCAATAAAGGACTTCCCGATAATTGCCTGTGAAGCTTCCTTTTCCAGTAAGAAGAGTTGCCCCTCTTTCCAATTCCTTCATAATTAATGCCGCAATTTCCGCATTTTTATCCGAGATAATCATCACTGCTTTACCAGAATAGGCGCCTTCCTGCATAAAGTCGATCACTCTTGCTCCGATAAATACAGCAACTAGTGTATACATCGCTTCTTTATAATTTAAATAAATAAGTGAAGACGTAATGACAACCGCATCGAACATGAACATCGTTTTTCCTATGCTCCATCCGAAATATTTATGTACAAGCCGGGCGATAATGTCGACCCCTCCGGTTGTCCCGCCAAACCGAAAAATGATGCCTAAGCCGATCCCGATAAAGACACCGGCAAAAAGAGCGGCAAGTGTCATATCACTTTTTAAATTGATATTCAATGTAGAATAGCGTTGGAATAAATATAAAAAAACCGAAACGCCTACTGTTCCGATAATCGTATACATAAACGTTGTTCTGCCAAGTAGTTTCCACCCGATGAAAAATAACGGTATATTCAAGATAAGGTTCGTATACGACGGATCGATATTGAACAGAAAATATAAAATGAGCGTAATTCCGGTAAATCCGCCTTCTGCAAGGTTATTGGCCATATTAAAATGTACGAGTCCAAATGAAAAAACGGCGGTTCCAAATAAAATAAGCAAAATATTTTTAATACGGATTGGATAATTCATGTAATTCCCCCTAATTGATACTCGGATTCCATTATAGTCGAAAAAAATAGCCTATTCAATTTTTCATTTAATTTGTCAAACTTGTCATCATTCGCTAACATGAACTAAGAGAGGATAAGAGGTAAAACTTCATATGGAAAAAGGAGAGATTGAAGAATGAGTAAGACGATAAATATTGTAATAGCAGGACCAAGAGGGAAAATGGGCAAGGAAGCCGTTCAAATGGTGCAAGGAACCGGCCATTTTAATCTTGTTGCCGTCGTTGATTCACGAAATGATGGTTTGATGTTGAAAGATTTAGAGGGGATGCCGCCATTAAATATACCGGTATACGATGACCTGAGAAAATGCTTAAGTGATATTCGTGCAGATGTATTGGTTGATCTTACAAAGCCTGAAGTCGGGAAAAAACATCTGGAAATCGCGCTTGAGATGAATGTCCGTCCTGTCATCGGAACAACAGGGTTTACAGATGAAGATCTTAATCGGATTGAAAACCTTGCAGCCGAAAAAGAATTGGGGGCGATTATTGCGCCGAACTTTGCAATAGGAGCCATTTTAATGATGAAATTTGCCCAGATGGCTTCCCGTTATCTTCCTGATGTTGAAATTATTGAACAGCACCATGACCAGAAGCTCGACGCTCCATCAGGCACAGCGATCAAGACGGCACAATTAATCGAGCAAGTAAGGAAATCGAAAAAGCAAGGACATCCTGATGAAAAAGAGGAGTTAAAGGGTGCGCGCGGCGCGGAAATGGACGGCATTCGGATACATAGCGTACGGCTTCCGGGGTTAGTAGCCCATCAAGAAGTGATATTTGGCGGAGTCGGTCAGACATTGAAAATTCGTCATGACTCAATCGCAAGGTCTTCTTTTATGCCAGGCATAAAACTTGCAGTTGAGACGGTAATGCAGTTAGATCATCTTGTATATGGTCTAGAAAATATCATTGAATAAAATTCGGCTGCTTTTTAAGAGGGGGAATGGTTGTGAAAATCGCGCTTATCGCACATGATAAGAAAAAACAGGAAATGATTCATTTTACGCTTGCCTATACGCATATTTTAAAAAAACACACACTCTTTGCCACCGGAACGACTGGCACAAAAATTATGGAGGCGACAGGCTTATCGGTCCATCGGTTCCAGTCCGGACCGCTTGGCGGAGATCAGCAAATCGGTGCCCTAATTGCAGAAAATGAAATGGATTTAGTCATCTTTTTTCGAGATCCGTTAACGGCCCAACCTCACGAGCCCGATGTTAATGCCTTAATGAGGCTTTGTGACGTCTATCAAATTCCCCTTGCAACAAATGTGGCGAGCGGAGAGCTATTTATCCGCGCAATGGAGCGGGGAGAATTTAACTGGAGAACGATTATTCATGAGAGGGAAAATAAAGAATGAAAAACAAAACGTGGCTAGCATTTGGCGCCCATAGCGATGATGTCGAAATTGGAATGGGGGCGAGCATTTACAAACATACGAAAAACGGCGGACGTGTATTTATCTGTGATCTAACAGAAGCTGAGCTCTCTTCTAACGGCACAGTTGAACTTCGCAAAACGGAAGCAAATGAAGCGGCCCGTCTCTTAGGTGTAGCTGAGCGGTTGAATTTACAGCTTCCTGATCGTGGATTGTACATAAATGATGATTATATATTAAAAATCGTTTCCGTTATTCGTAAAGTGAAGCCAGATGTCATTTTCGCGCCTTTCTGGGAGGATCGGCATCCTGACCATGCAATTGTGCAAGGCTTGTAGACGAAGCGGTCTTCTCTAGCGGCGTGAAAAAGGTGACCGATCCGGAGAATCTTGAACCCCACCGCACCGGAAGCGTCTATTATTATTTTATCAATGGGTTCCATAAACCGGATTGTTTAGTGGATGTTTCAGAGGATTATGAGCACAAGATTGCTGCTTTAAATGCGTACAAAAGCCAGTTTATAAAAACCGCCGATAGCTTCAATACTCCTCTAGTAAATGGTTATATTGAATCGGTGAAGGCAAGGGAGCTTTTGTTTGGCAAAGAGGCAGGCATTTGTTTTGCAGAAGGTTTTATGTGCAAAAGACCAATTGTTTTAAAGGAGTTACTATGAAATTAAAAATTGGTATAACCTGTTATCCATCAGTAGGAGGATCCGGTGTCGTCGCGACGGAATTAGGGAAGATGTTGGCGGAAAGAGGTCATGAGGTTCATTTTATCACGTCAGGCCTGCCGTTTCGACTCGGGCGGCTTTACGAAAATATTTTTTATCATGAGGTGAAGGTGAATCAATATTCCGTTTTTCAATATCCTCCATATGATTTGACGCTGGCAAGCAGAATGGCGGAAGTCGCCAAAAGAGAGAAGCTCGATTTGATTCACGTCCACTATGCCATCCCACACGCCGTTTGTGCTTACTTAGCGAAACAAATGGTCGGCGATTCATTAAAAATCGTGACGACTCTTCATGGAACGGATATAACGGTTTTAGGCTATGATCCATCATTAAGCGGAATGATCCGATTCGGTATTGAAAACTCGGATGTCGTCACATCTGTATCCAATAGTTTAAAAGAAGAGACGAAAAGTTTATTGTCAACCGATAAAGACATTCTTCCGGTTTACAACTTTATTGACGAACGGGTTTACTATAGGCGAAAACAATCGTCGCTAAGGGAAGTTTATGGCATATCCCCGGATGAAAAGGTGATCGTACATATTTCGAATTTCCGAGCCGTCAAACGGGTGCCCGATGTGATTCGTTCTTTCAAAATCATTAACAGCACGCTTCCTTCGAAATTATTACTGATCGGAAATGGTCCTGAGCTTTCCGTTTGTTGCGGGTTAGTTCGAGAGCTTGGACTTGAAGGGGATGTCCTGTTCTTAGGAAAACAGGATAATATTGCTGAGTTGTATTCGATCAGCGATTTAAAATTGCTGTTATCGGAAAAAGAAAGTTTTGGCCTTGTCGCACTTGAGGCAATGTCATGTGGTGTTCCTGTCATTGGGACAAAAATTGGCGGCATCCCTGAAGTGATTGTCGATAAGGAAACGGGATATTTAGTCGAAGTAGGAAATATTGAAGAGACAGCAAATCAAGCCATACAATTATTGCAAGATCCGGAGAAACACAGGAATTTTTCGGAAAATGCTATTCGCCATGTGCGCAAAACATTTCATTCTGAAAAAATCGTCAGCGAGTATGAATCGATCTATTATGAAGTTTTAAAAGGATAGTGGTACTATGCAGCCGTCTTTTGCTGAGGCAAGTGAAGTATTAAACAAACTAAAAGAAGCGGGGTACAAAGCTTATTTTGTCGGCGGCTCTGTCCGGGATTATTTAATGGGAAGAGAGATTGGTGATATTGACATTGCAACGAATGCAACACCTGAAGAAGTCATGTCACTCTTTTCTAAAACCATTCCTGTAGGGCTAAAACATGGAACGGTCATTGTCCGCCACAGGCACGAGTCATATGAAGTGACGACATTTCGAAAAGAATCAAACTATGAAGATAAGCGGCATCCTTCGTCTGTCGTCTTTATCGACTCCCTTTATGAAGATTTAGCGAGAAGAGACTTTACGATGAATGCGATGGCGATGGACGAAAATGGCGAAATATACGATCCATATAATGGCAGGAAGGCGATCCAGTTAAAACAAATTGAAACGGTCGGAGATGCTTCCCACCGGTTTCAAGAGGATCCCCTTAGAATAATGCGGGCGCTAAGATTTATGAGCGTGTACGGTTTTTCTCTTGAAGAAAAAACAAAACAAGCTTGTATTCAGTTATCACATGAATTAAAGGCGATTTCCGTCGAACGAATGGCCGTCGAATTTATTAAATTGCTCGCGGGCAGCCATTGCTCTGGCGCGCTTAAAATGATTGATGAATATCACATCTACCGCTTTTTGCCGGCTTTGAGTGAGTATGATCAATCATTTGAAGCACTGTTTCCGATCGATTGGGACAGGCTGGAATCCAATGAAGAACGGTGGACGCTTCTCTTGTTTTTGCTGGGCGTCGATGATATTCCGTCATTCTTAAGAAAGTGGAAATTACCGAATTCGCTCATTAAAAAAGCGGTAAAACTCATTTCGTTTATTGATAAACCGCTTTCTCTCTGGGATATTTATAGGTTAGGCCTGAAAGACAGTCTGTCATGCCAGAGGATGAGCAATCTATTGAATGGCAGAACGCCTCATCATGATTTTAAGAAAATCAAGGAACAATATGATTCTCTGGCTATCAAATCAAGAAAAGATATCGCATTAGAAACGAACGCAATAGTAAACGTTATAGCGAAAAAAAGGGGGCCATGGATCAACACCCTTCTTTCCGATATGCAAAAAGCGATCGTTGAGAAAAGGCTTAAAAATAATGAAAAGGAACTCATGGAATGGGTGAGGAGGTGGAAAGAAAATGAGACAACAACTTCTTGAAATGTTAATGAATCATCAAGGCGAATTTTTATCAGGGCAACAAATTAGCGACCAATTGAATTGTTCACGGACGGCGATTTGGAAACATATTGCCGAACTTAGAAAACAAGGATATCAAGTTGAGGCTGCGCCTAAAAAAGGGTATCGAATTCTTTCATCACCAGATGCTGTCACAGCGGATGAAATCTCCATTCGCCTGAAAACGGAAAAGTTTGGCCGGCAGATTGTCTCTAAAGAATCAGTGTCAAGCACTCAGGAAATTGCCCATAAGCTTTCTCATGAAAAATGCGAGGAAGGCACACTCGTCGTGGCTGATGAACAGACGGGTGCAAGAGGAAGAATGGGAAGGCCGTGGCAATCGCCAAAAGGGAGCGGAATTTGGATGAGCCTCATTCTTCGACCGGAGATTCCGCTGCAAAGAGCCCCGCAATTAACGTTACTAACCGCAGTCGCCGTTGTAAAAGCGATCCATAAAGTAACCGGTCTTAACGCGGAAATCAAGTGGCCAAATGATATTTTAATCAATGGAAAAAAGGTCGTTGGCATTTTAACCGAATTGCAAGCGGAGGCCGATCGAATTAATTCGGTCATCATTGGGATTGGAATGAATGTCAATCTTTCATCAGACGAACTTCCAGATGAAATCAGGGGAATCGCCACTAGCTTACAAATCGAAACGGGTCAAGCTATTCGGAGGGCAGATTTGATTGCGGCTGTCATGAAAGAGATGGAGGTATTGTACAAGCAATATTTACAAGAAGGATTTCATCTCATTAAACTTTTATGGGAAAGTTATGCGCTAAGTTTAGGCAAACGAATTAAAGTCCGGACGATCAGTGGGGAATTTGAAGGATTTGCGAAAGGGATAACCGATGAAGGTGTCCTCCTGTTAGAAGATGACGAAAATCAAATCCATCAAATTTATTCAGCGGATATAGAGATACCCCGGTCGTGAAATTTATGATAAAGTAATAGTGTAAATAAAGGCGGTATCTTAATTTTTAAGAACTGCACTTTTTTGCGGAAATCATTTTTAAAAGCAAGTTCTGCCTAGATCCAAACTGGACCGGGACAGAGGGATGTTTATAACAATTCAGTCCTTCTTCCTTTGCGAGAAGGATTTTTTTGACTCCTCTGTTCCTCCTACAGAAAAAAGGAGGAAAAAAGATGATGAAAAACACACAGAGCTTTCTAAAAATGAAGCGAAATGGTGAAAAAATCGCCATGGTGACAGCTTATGATTATCCTTCCGCCCATTTGTGCGAGCGGGCGGAAGTGGACATCATACTTGTCGGTGATTCACTCGGCATGGTTGTCCTCGGATTGGAATCGACCATTTCGGTAACGCTCGATGATATGATTCACCATACAAAAGCGGTTAAGCGAGGGGCGCCGAACACCTTTATTGTAACCGACATGCCATTTATGACGTACCATGCATCAAAAGAAGAAACCGTTAGAAATGCAAGGGCTTTAATGCAAAAGGGTGGATGTCATGCGTTAAAGCTTGAAGGAGCGAAAGACGTTGTTCCAATGATCCGCGCTCTTACAGATGCCGGAGTCCCTGTCGTCGGCCACCTTGGCTTGACACCGCAATCAGCCTTAGTATTGGGTGGTTATAAAGTGCAGGGAAGAGAAGCGGAGGCGGCTGCGCAGTTAGTAGAGGAAGCAAAAGCTGTAGAAGCGGCCGGCGCGTTTATGCTCGTCCTCGAATGTGTTCCGAAACAATTGGCTGAACTGATTTCGGAACGTTTGACGATTCCGGTCATCGGCATTGGTGCGGGAAATAAGACGGACGGACAAGTACTCGTTTACCATGACTTATTGGGTTATGGATTCCATCATATTCCAAAATTCGCCAAAAAATATGCAAGCGTCGGAGTCCAGATGACGAGTGCAATCGAGTTGTATTGTAAAGAAGTGAAGGCGGGGCAATTTCCGGCGGATGAGCATTCGTTTACGATGAAACAAGAAGAAATTGAAGCGGTTTACGGAGGAAAGTAACTTGAAAATTATACAGTCGATTCAACATATGAAAGATTACGTAACCGAATGCCGCCAAAGAGGGAAATCGATCGGGTTTGTTCCGACGATGGGATTTTTGCATGAAGGCCATTTGTCGCTAATTGAAGCCGCCCGTCGCGAAAATGATATCGTTGTGTTAAGCATTTTTGTCAATCCTCTTCAATTTGGTCCGAATGAAGACTTTGACCGCTATCCACGCGATATTGAGCGGGATGAATTGCTTGCAAAAGAAAAAAAAGTAGATGTCTTGTTTTACCCGGGAGTTGAAGAAATGTATCCGACTCCTCCTTCTGCCGTAGTAACGGTAAAGAAGCGAGTGAATGTTTTATGTGGAAAATCAAGAGAGGGTCATTTTGATGGCGTCGCGACTGTTCTTGTCAAATTGTTTCATATTATTCAACCTACAAAAGTTTACTTTGGAATGAAAGATGCACAGCAAGTGGCTGTAGTGGACGGTCTTATTCAAGACTTTAATTTTCCAATTGAAATGATCCCTGTACCTACCGTGAGAGAAGATGATGGACTCGCTAAAAGTTCGCGCAATGTTTATTTAACGGAAGATGAGCGGAAAGAAGCACCTCACCTATATCGATCATTACTATTAGGTAAAGAGATGGTAGTCTCTGAAAAAAACATTTCATATGTAAAAGAAAAAATGGTAGAGTATATACAGGAACATACAAGCGGGGAAGTAGACTATTACGAAATTCTATCTTTTCCCGAATTGAAAGAACTGGATCGAGTGGAAGGATCGATAATTATCGCACTTGCCGTTAAATTTTCAAAGGCCCGGTTAATTGATAATATTACATTTTCCATTTAAATATGAGGTGACAACGATGTATCGAACATTAATGAAAGGCAAAATTCATCGTGCCCGTGTAACTGAAGCGAATTTAAATTATGTTGGCAGTATCACTATCGATGAAGATATACTTGATGCGGTTGATATGCTCCCTAATGAAAAAGTCCAAATTGTAAATAATAATAATGGAGCGCGTTTTGAAACGTATATCATTCCCGGGCAAAGAGGAAGCGGGGTCATTTGCTTAAATGGTGCCGCAGCCCGTCTTGTGCAGGAAGGGGATGTCGTTATTATTATTTCGTATGGCATGTATGATGAAAAGGAAGTTAAAACACATCAACCGAAAGTTGCCATTATGGATGAAAATAATAAAATTGTCGACATGTTAGGTTATGAACCGGCTTCTACGATTCTTTAACCCCTCCTTTAAAAGGGGTTTTTCTTTTGTAATTGCCTAAACCCCTTTTTTGACGAATCTATTTCCGTTTAAGAAAAGAGGTGATGAAATGAACAACCGCTATGTTGTAATTGATGTTGAAACAACGGGGAACTCGCCGAGTAAAGGAGATCGCATTATTCAAATCGGTGCGGTTGTTGTTGAGCAACATACAATCATTGAACGTTTTTCTACATTTATTAATCCGAAAGTGCCCATTCCTCCATTTATTGAACAATTAACGGGCATTGATGACAAAATGGTAAAAGACGCCCCTTCTTTTGAGGAAGTTGCTCCAAAATTGTTAACGATGCTTGAAGGAGCCTATTTTGTTGCTCATAATGTTTTATTCGATTTGTCCTTTTTGCAAGAAGAGTTAACAAATAGCGGCTATCAAACATTTAATGGACCTTTGCTAGATACGGTAGAGCTATCAAGACTGCTCATGTTAAATGTCGACGGGTACCAATTGGGCCAGCTTGCAGAACATCTTGGCTTAGAACATGATAATCCGCATCAGGCGGATAGCGATGCGGAAGTAACGGCAGGCCTTCTTTGCTATTTGCTGAAAAAGTTAGAAAAGTTGCCGCTACTGACACTGCAGCGGATTGAACCTTTCTTAAAAAAAATGCAGAGCGGGTTAGAAGAAATTGTCGGTGAACTGATCAAAGAGAAATCTCGGAACTTAGAAGATGATGAAAATGATCTCGACTTTTACCGGCAGCTTGTCTTAAAAAAATCCTATGAGACCGAGCAAGAAGATGATTCGATTGCACATGTTGATACAACAGCAGGGGCGCTCGTGGAAAAACTGTCATCTCAAATGGAACATTATGAGGCACGGGACAGTCAGTTGAAAATGATGGATTTGATTGAGCATTCACTTAATAACCGGGAGCACGCAATGATTGAAGCAGGTACGGGTGTCGGCAAATCACTCGGCTATTTAATCCCTTCTCTCCTTTTTGGAAAACGAGAGGACCGTCCCATCGTCGTTAGCACACATACCATTCAATTGCAGCAACAATTAATGGAGAGGGACATCCCGATTTTAAAAAAAATTATGCCATTTTCGTTTGAGGCGACTGTATTAAAGGGAAGAAACAACTATCTATGTTTACGGAAGTTCGAACAAAGCTTAGATGATTCATATGAAGATAATTATGACACGAATTTAACGAAAGCCCAGCTTCTCGTATGGTTGACGGAAAGTGAAGACGGGGATATCGAGGAGTTAAATTTAGCATCAGGAGGAAAGCTATTCTGGCAACAAGTAAAAAGCGATGCCGGATCATGTTTAAATCACCGATGTCCGTGGTTTACAAAGTGCTTTTATCACCGAAAAAAAAGAAAAGCACTTGAATCCGACATTGTCATCACGAATCACGCCCTTCTTTTTACGGATTTGCGAGCGGAGTCCCAGCTTCTTCCGTCATATAAAGAAGCGATTATTGATGAAGCTCATCATGTCGAAGAAGTTGTCAGCGACCATTTTGGCCTTAACACCGACTATTTTGCCTTTCATCGTCTTTTGGAGCGAATCGGATCTGACGTGGAGAGCGGGACGATGAAAAAGTTAAAAATAATGACGGAAACGGTTGAATTACCGGAAGTGGAACGGGCGCTTACTGAGATTGGCGATCGTGTGAATGACTTGCAGTTTGAGCTTGATGAATTATTCCGGCTTATTCGTACGTTTGTGCTGGAAAAGCGAAAAGATAAAGCGAATGACTTCGGGAGAGCAAGCTATCGGTATGATCAATCGGTATTAAAAGAAAAGGCATGGGAAACCCTGTTAGAAGTAGGCAATCGGGTTCATTCAGGTTTAAGCGGACTTTTAAAAGTCCTTAAACAAACGAGTAAAAAGATCAATGATAAGGAAGAGCATTTAACGTTCTCACAAAAAGGGATTCTTGTTGATTTTGACGGTTTGAAGAGCGCGCTTGAAGATGAAACGAACAAGCTTATTCATCTTTTAACCGGCATGAATGAAAATGAAGTCTTCTGGCTCGAAGCAGATGCAAAAGGGGCAAAAAATGCGGCCTATCTTTTCTCGAAACCGATTGATGTAAACGATATTTTAGCAGATGAGTTTTTCAAAAAGAAAAATAGCGTCATTTTAACATCAGCGACCTTGTCTGTGAAAAACTCATTTCAATATATGGTAAACCGGCTGGGGCTTTCGGATTTCAGCCCGATTACTGCCAGCTTGCCATCACCATTTGCCTATGAGAGCCAGGTTAAATTTCTTATTCCGACCGATATTCCGATGATCAACGATGTTAGCCAAAAAACGTTCGTTACTACTATTGCCCATCGGCTGAAAAGTATCGCAACCATTACGAAAGGGCGTATGCTCGTATTATTTACATCGTATGAAATGTTGAAAGAAACTCATGCTGTTTTTAAAGACTTGATCCAACATGAAGAGTTTATGCTCATTGCACAAGGAATCGATGGTGGAAGCCGGGCGCGGTTAACGAAAAACTTTAAGCGATTTGAGCAATCCATTTTATTTGGGACGTCAAGTTTCTGGGAAGGAATCGATATTCCGGGCGATGATCTATCATGCCTCGTCATTATCCGATTACCTTTCACACCGCCGGACAATCCGGTCATCGCTGCAAGAAGTGAACGGCTACGAAAAGAAGGCGGAAATCCATTTATGGAGCTATCTCTCCCTCAGGCCATTATCCGGTTTAAGCAAGGTTTCGGCAGGCTTGTTCGTACTGAACGTGATTCGGGCGCCGTTTTTGTCTTTGATCGAAGAATTACAGAGACGCGCTACGGCAGGTTATTTATTACGTCTTTACCGCCGTTGCCCGTTCATCAAGCACCGATGCATGAATTATTGACAGAACTAAAAGACTGGTTACAATAGGTATAGTAGGGTTAGAAATAGAAGATAACAGGAATCGGCGGAATAGCCGGTTCCCGTTATTTAAATGGTTTGGCGAAGTTGCATACATAGTTTAGGGGGAAGGACATGGAAAGTAAAATACAAATTCTTTCCACAGTTAAAATCAATAAATCGGACGATCTGTACAAGCTTGTCACCGTATTAAACAAAACGTTAAAGCATGAGGACTTAATGTTTGGCTTAGCTCTTGATGAGGAAGATCATAATAAAGTGGTATTTACAATTTACCGGACATAATGGTGGTTTTAAATGAAAAAATGGTTGTTGATCGTTTTCTTTATGGTAGTTGTTCTTGTAATATGGCAATCGATCTCTTTATATGAAACGATTCAAGCGGGAAAAAACGGATCGAGAAATAAAGCAGTTAAAATCGCGAAAGAAAGGTATAATCTTGTTAAAGTTCAGAGCGGTGAACCCTATTATGGAAATAAAGCTTACTTTGTCGTAGAAGGCAAAAATAAAGCTCACAAAAGCATCATTGTATGGGTTGATGAAAAAGGTAATACGTATTCGGAAACTAAATCTTCAGGTCTTTCAAAGAAAGAAATGTTAGCCTATACAAAGCGGAATTTAAACCCGAAAAAGATTATCGATATTCGTTTAGGGATGGATAATGATCACCCGATCTGGGAAGTTGTCTATATTGATTCAAACAATCGATATACGTTTTATGACGGTTACTTTGAAAACGGAAGCCGTTATAAAAAATATAGCATTAAACAGGACATTTAAAGCATATTAGCACATTTAGCTGCAGCAAAAACGAGGTAGGAGGGCATTTAAGTGAAAACAACAATATCTCAATTGCAAAAACATATTGGCGAAACTGTTACGATCGGCGCCTGGCTTCATAACAAACGGTCCAGCGGTAAAATTGCTTTTCTTCAATTAAGGGACGGAACGGGATTCGTCCAGGGCGTTGTCTTAAAAAACGATGTTCCTGAAGAATTATGGTCACAGGCGAAAGGGTTAACACAGGAAACGAGCTTATGGGTGACAGGAACGGTCCAGGAAGACAACCGTTCAAAACTTGGTGTAGAACTACTAATTACAGATTTAGAAGTCATCCACGAATCTGTTGACTATCCGATTACACCGAAAGAGCATGGGACGGAATTTTTAATGGATCACCGCCATTTATGGCTCCGTTCCAAGCGTCAGCATGCCATCATGAAAATACGTAATGAAATCATTCATGCCATCTATGAATTTTTTTATGAAAACGGATTTGTTAAGGTGGATCCGCCAATTTTAACTGGAAGTTCAGCAGAAGGAACGACAACGCTTTTCCATACAAAATATTTTGATGAAGATGCCTACTTATCACAAAGCGGACAGCTTTATATGGAAGCGGCCGCAATGGCGCTCGGAAAGGTATTTTCATTCGGACCGACATTCCGTGCGGAAAAATCGAAAACACGCCGTCATTTAATTGAATTTTGGATGATTGAGCCTGAGATGGCCTTTGTTGAACATGAGGAATCACTTGAAATTCAAGAGCAATTCGTAAGCCATGTTGTCCAATCTGTTTTAAAACGTTGCCAGATAGAGCTTGAGGTACTTGGACGTGATATAAGCAAACTTGAAAACGTAAAAGCACCATTCCCGCGCATTACGTATGATCAGGCGATCGAAATGCTAAAGGAAAAAGGCTTTGACGATATTGAATGGGGCGAAGACTTTGGGGCCCCTCATGAAACAGCCATTGCCGAAAGCTTTGATAAACCAGTATTCATTACGCATTATCCGAAAGACATTAAAGCGTTTTACATGAAGCCAGATCCGACGAGAGAAGATGTCGTCTTATGTGCCGATTTAATTGCCCCTGAAGGCTATGGCGAAATTATCGGTGGAAGCCAGCGCATCGACGATCTTAACTTAATGGAAAAACGGTATGAAGAACACGGTTTAACGGCAGATGCCTATAATTGGTATCTTGATCTTCGCAAATATGGCAGTGTGCCGCACTCCGGATTTGGCCTGGGACTGGAAAGAACGGTCGCCTGGATTTCAGGGGTCGAGCACGTTCGGGAAACGATCCCATTCCCTCGCCTATTAAATCGATTGTATCCATGATCATAAAAACCTCCACTCTTCTGGAGGTTTTTATGCTTTTTCATGTTATAATAATAGAAGGAGGGGGTGTCGAAAAATGAAGAATGAATGGTTTGAAAAATGGATGTTAGAAGGGACCATATCCATCCCGAAAGTATTATTGCGTTATTACCGCACCCTCGGTTTAAAGGATGAAGAATGCATGCTCCTTCTCCATGTTTATACGTTTATCGAATCTGGAACGCCTTTTCCTACACCTGAAGAACTCTCAAACCGCATGAGCCTATCAAGCGAGGCATGTATCCGTTATTTAAGAGGGTTCATTCAAAAAGGTTTTTTGGAAATTCATGAAGTAGAGGATAAAGGCATAAGAAGCGAATCGTACTCGCTTCTGCCCCTATGGAATAAATTGTCCCACGTTCTTATGAGTGAAGAAGCTAAACATGAGATGAAAAATCGCCAGGTGCTTGAAGAAAGTGTATATACGTCTTTTGAACGGGAATTTGGAAGACCGCTTTCACCGATGGAATGCGAAACATTGAAAATATGGATCGACCAGGATGGGCATGATGCCGATATGATTTTGACAGCATTAAAAGAGGCGGTTTTATCCGGCAAGCTAAATTTCCGCTATATCGACCGCATTTTGTTTGAGTGGAAGAAAAATAATGTCCGGACACCTGAAGAAGCAAGGACGTATGGTGAGAGATTCAGAGCAAAGCAAAACCGCACGTATAAAAGCAAGCAAGCTGTAACAAAAAGCGAACACGAGATTTCGATACCGCTGTATAACTGGCTTGAGCAGTAAAAAAGGCGAGACTCTTTCTCGCCTTTTACTTATATTTATCAACATGGAGGTAACAATGTTAAACCGATCGCAAATTTCATATTGCCTGGAGGAAATTGGCAAAATGTTCCCGGATGCTCATTGTGAACTTCATCATAGCAATCCGTTTGAATTAACTATTGCCGTCCTATTATCCGCACAATGTACGGATGCGCTTGTCAATAAAGTGACTCCGAAGTTATTCGCGAAATATAAAACTCCACAGGATTATTTAAATGTATCATTGGAAGAATTGCAAGAGGATATTCGCTCGATTGGTTTATACCGGAATAAAGCGAAGAATATCCAAAAGCTTTGTGAGATGGTGATCAAAGAATATGATGGACAGATCCCGCAAGACAGAGATGAATTAATGAAGCTTCCCGGAGTTGGAAGAAAAACGGCAAACGTCGTCGTTTCTGTCGCCTTTGGCATCCCTGCAATCGCCGTCGATACACATGTGGAAAGGGTATCAAAGCGCCTCGGCATTTGCCGCTGGAAAGATTCTGTATTGGAAGTCGAACATACGTTGATGAAAAAAGTGCCGGAGGCAGAGTGGGGAGTGACCCATCATCGATTAATATTCTTTGGCCGCTATCATTGCAAAGCACAAAATCCACAATGTCTTGAATGTCCTCTTCTTACGATTTGCAGAGAAGGGCAAAAAAGAAAGAAAGTGATTGCGAGAAAGGAAGGGAAATAGTCGTGGCGCTACTCTCTATTCCAGACGAATATCAACATCCACTCTTTTTTGCGCAAAATAGCATCGAATTAGCTGAAGGGCATAGCGAAAAAATCCCATTCCTGGAAGAGTTGTTGCTTGCCAACGGACATACCCATTCAGCCTCACTGAAAGATGTCGAAGCAGGCGGAGGCCCACTATTATTGAAGAGCCGGTTTGAAATCTGGCGCAAAGAGTTTGAAATAATTAAACAATATTTTCAGGTGAGAAATCGAAAAAAGGCAAGGGAACCGATGATTTATCAATTGAGCGTTTTCCTTCAAGCGTTATTCTGGGCAAATGGCAGACTAACGGGCAACTTGTGTCGTTGGGAAAAGGAGATCGAACCGCTTCCAATTCAACCGGTGAACCTTGAGGAACGGCTATCGTTCATTTTCGAACAACCCGATCACTATCACTCATTTATTCAACTATCAGAACTTTTTATTGAGCTAGAAAAGAAATCTACGGTACGAAAGAAATTGAAATAGACATATATACAAGTTGCTGAATCATAAAGTATTAGCATGATGTTACCTAGGAGGGGGAATCATGCAAATACATGTCGTTCAAAAAGGTGATTCCTTATGGAAGCTGTCTCAATTTTATGAAGTGCCGTGGCAGGAAATAGCGGCTGTCAATGGTCTGACGAAAGAGGATGTATTGGCGGTTGGACAAACAATTCTCATTTTGACGCCTCTGTCCTATCGGGTACAACAAGGGGATACGCTCGCCAAAATTGCAGGAAAACTTGGAGTAACTGTTGAACAATTGAGACAGGCAAACCCGGGACTTACCGATAGCGCACTTTATGTCGGTCGGGTGATCCGTGTACCGGAACGTGAAAAACGAACCTTAGTAACGAATGCGTTTGCGGAGCCATCGCCACTTTCTATCCAAAATTTCGAGAATGCCGCTAAAGCCTTAAGCTACATTTCGCTATTTAGTTATGAAGTCAATCGAAAAGGTGAATTAAAGCTGCTAAATGATACCGCCTTTTTAAAAGATATAAAGAGAACGTCGGTTAAGCCGCTTGTTTCGATTACCAATATTGAAAACGGAAAATTCAGCCAGGAACTTGCCAGCGCCATTTTAAATAATGAAGATCTTAGCAATCGTGTGATTAGTAATACGGTAAAAATAATGAAAGAAAAAGACTATTCGGGTGTGAATGTTGATTTTGAATTTATCGGCGGCGAAAATCGTGAAGCTTATAACCGCTTTTTAAGAAAAATCACAGAGCGAATGCACCGGGAAAACTTTATCGTCTCAACAGCCCTTGCTCCGAAACAATCCGCCACGCAAAAGGGAATATGGTATGAAGGGCATGATTATAAAGCGCACGGAGAAATTGTTGATTACGTTATTTTAATGACGTATGAATGGGGATATAGCGGTGGACCGCCGATGGCAGTGAGCCCGATAGACGAGATTAAAAAGGTAATAGACTATGCAGTTACTGAAATTCCTAGAGACAAAATCTTGATGGGCATTAACCTGTACGGTTATGACTGGACATTGCCATATGTAGCCGGAGGGCCATATGCAAAAGCGTTAAGCCCGATGCAGGCGACAAGGCTTGCAACGAGACGTAAAGCCGCCATCCAATACAGGAAAGAGGATGAATCTCCATTTTACCATTACTGGGATAAGTCAAAAAAAGAGCACATCGTCTGGTTTGAAGATTTAAGAAGTATGGAGGCTAAATTTAACCTTATCGATGAGTATCGTCTGGCAGGTGCGAGTTTCTGGAATTTGGCCTTTAATTATCCCGTGTTGTGGATCTATCTTGATCAGAGGTATACGATTCGTTTCCATGAATGAAGGATCGCCGATCATATAGGCGATCCTTCTGATTGCCCTTTAAATGGACAAACCTGTTTTTACTGCTCCCATCGTGGCCAAATTAGGGGGGACTGATGAAAGTAAAGAAAACGATTATAAGCCTTAATACGACTATTGCGCTTTTTGTCTGTACCGTTGTCGTCTTAGCATTAACGGTAACAGGCATATTAACTGCAATAGATATAGCAAATAAGACGGAAAAAAGCATTTCCGAAAAAGCGATGGATATTGCACGGGTAGTCGCACATTCTCCGTTAGTGATCGAGGCGCTTGAAGAGAAACGGAACGAATCAGTGATTCAGCAATATGCCGAGGAAGTCCGACGACTGACGCATGTTCGCTATATTGTCGTAATGGACAAGGATCATATTAGAAAATCACATCCGGACAAAAGCAAAATTGGAAAGCATTTTGTCGGCAATGATGAGGAAAGAGCCTTTCGCGGTAAAGAATACACGTCCACGGCAAGAGGAAGCTTAGGAAAGTCAATGAGGGCTTTTGAACCTATTTATAATGCCAAGGGTAAAGAAATCGGAGTAGTTGCGGTTGGAATTATGTTAACTCATGTAAAAGAAAGCATTGCAAAAAGTACGAAAATGATTGATATCGGAATAGGAACCGGCATTTTAGTTGGAATTTTCGGGGCACTCTTGTTAGCCAGAAAAATCAAAAAAGTGCTGTTTGGGCTGGAGCCATATGAGATTGCAAAATTTTTGCAGGAACGAAATGCCATGTTAGAATCCGTTAAAGAAGGTATTTTAGCAGTAAATAAAGAAGGAAAAATCATTTTGGCAAATGCTGCAGCTATTCGAATGTTTAAGCTAGCGGGGTTCAATGAAAACCCACTTCATAAAAATGTGGAAGAATACTTGCCTGAAACCCGTTTCGGCGCACTTTTAGAAAGCGGCAGTTCGGAGTTTGATAAAGAATATGAGTTGAATGGAATATCACTTGTTGTGAATCGGATGCCGATCAAAGTAGAAGGCCAGGTAGTCGGAGGCATTGCCACATTCAGAGATAAAACGGAATTAAAGAAATTGGCGGAACAATTAACGGGCGTGAAAGCATATGTAGAGGCTTTAAGGGTCAATACCCACGAATTTATGAACAAATTGCATGTCATGTTGGGGATGGTCCATATTGGAGAATATGAGAAATTATCAGCATACATTCATTCAATTACAAATCATTATCAAATGGAAATAGGTGCTGTTTCGCGCATTGTGAAGGATCCTGTTTTGGCAGGGTTTTTGCTAAGCAAAATAAGTTACGCTCGCGAGCAGGCGATCACACTTCTAATTTCCGGAAAGAACGTTTTGCCGGAAATCAAAAACGAAAACATCATTAATGAACTAATCACGATTCTCGGAAATTTAATTGACAATGCCATCGAGGCAGCAGAGGGTCAGCCCAATAAAGAAGTGAATGTTGACATTGCTTTTGATGGGGATACATTATCTTTCTCAGTCAAAGATTATGGAGAAGGGATACATGAAACGATAAAGGAAAACATTTTTAAAAAAGGATTTTCAACAAAGGGAAGTGACCGCGGCTTCGGTTTGTATTTAGTTCAAAGTAGCGTTGAGAAATTAGGTGGCACTTTCATGTTCAACTCTCGGGAAAATGAGACAATTTTTACAGTTCATTTGCCGTATATAGACAGGGATGATTCATGGTGATTCAAGTATTGATTGTGGAAGATGACCCGATGGTAGCAGAAGTAAATAAAAAATATTTAACCGCGATACCCGGATTTTCCTGCGCTGGGATTGTATCGAATGTAACAGAGGCGTGGACATTTATCGAACAGAATCCAATCGATCTCGTATTGTTGGACGTTTTTATGCCTGGAAAAAGCGGGCTGGACCTTTTGAGAGAAATTCGTAAGGAAGGAAAAGGAATCGATGTCATCGTCATTACCGCTGCCAACGATATTGAAAATGTCAAAAAAGCATTGAGGCTTGGAGCGGTTGACTATTTAATTAAACCATTTGAATTTCGACGCTTAGAATCGGCTTTGACGATCTATCAAAAGGAATATGAAGCAATGAACAAGCGGGAGCAATTAAGTCAAGAAGAATTGGATAATCTGCTTATCTACCAAAAAAATAAAGAACCCATTTCTTTTAATCTGCCAAAAGGCTTGACGAAAGAAACGCTTCACCTCGTCGTGAACAACATTTTGAAAATGAACTCAAAGGGATTTTCTGCCGAACAATTGGCCAATGAAGTGGGAATTTCGCGGGTATCGGTCCGTAAATATTTAAAATTTTTAACAGAAATTGAACTTGTTGCGATTGAAGTATCTTATGGAACGATTGGGCGGCCAGTCACCACCTATCGTTTAATTGAAGTGAATATGGAAAGGCTCGAACGATATATAAAGGTGCCTGAATAAGGCGCCTTTTGCTTACTTTAGTTACAAAACTCTTTTTTTACTTACAAAAAATTAACGGAATATTCGAAATAAGTTAACGTAATAAATAAAACAGAAAGGGGAATGAATTTGAAAGCGATTTCTTATTCAGTAAGGGAGGCAGAACAAATTGAAAAAACTATGTAAAAATCTAACGTTTCAAGTTTTGACGGCGATTGCGGTCGGAATCATTTTAGGCTTATTGGCGCCCGATGCAGCTAAAGCAATGAAGCCTCTCGGCGATCTCTTTATTAACATGGTAAAAATGATCATTGCGCCGATCATCTTTTTTACGATCGTTCTTGGGATCGGAAAAATGGGCGATATGAAAAAAGTAGGAAGAGTAGGAGGAAAAGCGCTTCTTTATTTTGAAATTGTAACTACTTTTGCCCTTGCCATCGGACTTATTATCGCAAATTTGATGAATCCTGGAGAAGGTGTCCATTTAGATACTTCGAAAGGAAAAGAGCAGGTCGCACAATTTGCAAGTGAAGGCGAAAAAATGAATTTCGTCGATTTCGTCACCCATATCGTTCCATCTAACATGGTAGATGCTTTTGCAAAGGGAGAAATTCTTCAAGTCGTGTTTATTGCCATTTTATTCGGATTTGCTTTAGCTTCCCTTGGCAGCTTCGGAAAACCAGTTATAGACCTGTTTGATCGGATATCAAAAGTGTTTTTTAAGATCGTCAGCATCATTATGCGTGTAGCGCCAGTTGGGGCTTTCGGAGCGATTGCATTTACCATCGGAAATTATGGTTTATCTTCGATGTTGCCGCTTGGAAAATTGATGATATCCGTTTATATAACGATGATCTTGTTTGTTTTTATCGTGTTAAATGTAATTTGTAAATTATATGGGTTCAGCCTCTGGAATTATTTAAAATTTATTAAAGAAGAGTTGCTGATCGTTCTTGGAACTTCATCATCCGAATCTGTCCTGCCTCGTATGATGGACAAAATGGAGAAGTACGGGTGTTCAAAGTCAGTAGTAGGGCTAGTTCTCCCGACCGGCTATTCGTTTAATTTAGACGGAACTTCCATCTATTTAACAATGGCCGTCGTCTTTCTAGCCCAGGTAAGCGGAGTTGACCTCAGCCTTACGCAAGAAATAACGATTCTATTCATTTTAATGCTTACTTCAAAAGGAGCCGCAACAGTTACTGGAGGGGGATTTATCGTTCTCGCCTCAACTTTAAGTGCGATGAAGATCATCCCGATGGAAGGTCTCGCGCTTCTTCTCGGAGTGGACAGGTTTATGTCGGAAGCACGTGCCATCATTAATATGATTGGAAATGGCATTGCAACAATAGTCATTGCAAAAAGTGAAAACGAATTCAATCCGAATAAAAAAGAGGAAATTGAAGTAAATGTTGAAACAAATGTGATGTAGAAATTAATATAAGCAGAAAAACCCGAAGCAAACGCTTCGGGTTTATTCTAAGGAAGTAATTGATCGACTCCATTTCCTTTACCAGGCTTAGTTTTGTCGCCACTGTGATCACCTTTTGCTGGAGGTTGTGATGCTCCACCGTTATCGCCTCCATTTTGATCGCCATTTCCTGGTGGCTGATCAGGATTTTGGTCATTGCCGCCGCCCTGATCTCCTCCTTGATCACCGTTATCGCCCCCGTGATCACCGCCCTGGTCGCCTTGATCTGGTGGGGTTTGGCCATTATCACCGCCTTGATCAGGAGGATTTTGACCGTTTTGATCACCCTGGCCAGGCTGCTTATCGCCATTATTATTATTATTTTTATTGTCGTCAGGCTGTGTGTCCTCATCTTTCGGTATGGTTATTGATGTTTGTGCCGGTTCGCTTTCTTTTCCGGTTTTTTCATCAACGGCTACTACCTGGAATGTATATTTGGCGCCCGGTGTTGGATTTTTTACGATGAATTGCTTGTCTTTGATCGTACCTTGATCCGTTAATGGTGCACCGTCAATACCTCCACTCAATTTATAGGAAGCTTTTCCATTATAGTTCCATTTTACTTCAATTTGTTTCTTGTCTTTATTATAAGTCGCCGTTAGACCTTCAATTCCGGCTGGTTTTTCGTATTTAGTAGAAACTTCTGTCGGTTCATGACCGCGAACGAATAATTCATACGTTTTTTTGTCTTCAGGCGTATATTCGCTTGCACGTTTTTCCGTTCCTTTTTCAAGCGGAACTTCAACAACCGAATTCGGTTTCTTAAAGTCTTCGCTCGAATGATCAAGCTGGCTCATTATTTCTCTGAAAATTCGTTTCGGGATGCCATCCTGTCCAGAACGCGAGTCTAAAAATTGTGCCTGCCCTTTATTGACATCATTATCATATCCTGCCCATACGGCCGTCGAATAGGAAGGGGAATAGCCAACCATCCACGAATCTTTGTTAGCATAGCTGCCATCACCAAGCCCGTATTTTTGCAAAAAATCATCGCTGAAGTTCGTTGTTCCGGTTTTTCCGGCAAGATGAATGCCAGGGACATTTGCAAGCGTTCCTGTTCCTTTTTGAACAACGTCTTTCAACATGTCGGTAATCATATAAGCTGTATAATCATGCATGGCCGCAACCGGTTTATTATCCGGTGTTACGACATTTCCATCAGGAAAAACCACTTTACGAATCGTTGTCGGCTCATTATAGACGCCGCTATTGGCAAATGCCGAATAGGCACCGGCCATTTGTAATGGAGAAAGTCCTGTTTTAAAGCCGCCAATGGCGTAAGCAGGTGAAATCTCATCTAATTTAATGCCTAATTTGCTTGCAAAGTCTTTTGCTTTTTCAGGTCCAACTTCCTGGTATGCCCGGATCGCTGGCAAGTTTTTTGACCATTCCAGAGCATAACGCATCGAAACATCCCCGCTATAGCTTCGATTGGCATTACGGAATTCATGGCCATTTACGGTTAATGGCGTATCGCTTAAAATATGCCCCGTACTCCATTGGAAGTTGTCAATCGCAGGTCCATAGTCAAGGATCGGTTTAATCGTTGAACCGGGCTGGCGCTCGATGCCGGAAGCATAGTGGGCGCTTAATTGATTTTCTTCCCGTCCGCTTCCAATCGCTCTTATCGCACCAGTCTTCGGATCAATGATCGCAACACCTGCTTCAATATTTTTTGAATTCGCTGTCCAAATGTTAGGGTCATTTGATTCGAGTACTTTTTCCGTTATTTCTTGAGCTTTCGTATCTAAATTCGTGTAAATTTTAAGCCCGGATGTAAACGGATCAACGTCATCGCCGACAACCTTTTTTAAATCTTGAAGCACTTGTGCCTGGTAAGCTGCATACTGCATCGAATTGGTCGTTTTTCCGCGATGCAGTTCTTTTTTGATCGGAATCGCTTTTGCTTTTTCCGCTTGTTCTTTCGAAATGAAGTGGTATTTGGCCATCTGGTTTAAAACGACATTTCGCCGTTGCTCTGCCGCTTCAGGGTGTTTAAAAGGGTCATAGTAGCTCGGCGCTTTCGGAAGAGCGGCGAGAATGGCACCTTCCGATAAATTTAAATCTTTCACATCCTTATTAAAATACGTTTTGGCAGCAGTAGCGAGACCTGATGAATTGTTACCAAACCATACTTTGTTTAAATACATTTCTAAAATTTGGTCTTTGGAATATTTCTGTTCTAATTTAATCGCTAAATAAGCTTCCTGGATTTTGCGAGTAAATGTTTTCTGAGGGGTTAAATACGACCGTTTAATCACTTGCTGGGTAATCGTACTTGCTCCTTCAGAACCGAAGCCTTCCTTCACATTGGCCAAAGCCGCGCCGAAAATTCTTCGGACGTCAATTCCGTGATGTTTCCTGAACCGGATATCTTCTGTTGCGATGAACGCATTTTGAACGATTTCAGGGACATCGTTGATCGATGTTTTTATCCGTTTTTGCTCACTGAAAAACATGGAAACTTGCTTATTATTTTTATCCAACAGTTGGGAAGACTGCGGAGTTTCCAATTTTTTTGGATCCAGGTCAGGAGCTTTTGCAATAATGACTCCGACTGTTGCAACTCCGATTACAAACAAAGTAATAACCGTCAATACGATAATTTTAAGAAAGCCCAATTTCTTTCGTTTCTTTTTTTGTGGCTTACCGGCATGATTTGCCTTGCGCCGTTCTTGCCTGCTATTGTATTGGTTCGACATTGTATACCAACCTTTCAACCTCTCTATTACAACATGATTATTCGAAATACAACCATTCTTTTTGAGTACACCCCTTTAATTGGAAATGCTTATTTGAGTTATTCCCCATCGAAGTACATTTTATCAATAATTTGCAAATAGTCAATTCTCGGGTTATAGCCGATCTGTAGGGAATAACCATGCTTTTCTATATATGGTTTTGGGATGGATTTTCTGCCATTTTGCTGATCTTCCCAAAATGAGACCAGATGTGATGAATCAAGAATATAGAGTTCGTCTGTCAGGGAAAAGCGTAGCAAAACAAAGCTGATTCCGCCGTGTTCAGCGACCGCTATCATATGCTGAATTTGATGATCGTGAAAATTACGGAGCGGAAACGATTGTTTATTTTTTGTTTCCTTTGCTTCAAAATCGATATATTTTCCTCTGTAAATTCCATTGTAGTCCGTTGTTGAAGCGAGTTTAAAATAAGCTTCTTTTATGACGGCGGCGGATCTTCTCGGATATTCAACGGATACGATTTGCACCGGTGTCGGCTTTTTGTGGATGACCGCCTTATTATGAAGTAAATAATATTCATTGCTCTTGTTAATATCTTCCTCGAGCGTCATTCCACGGTTTCCATATTCAATCGTACGGGAATCACTTTTTGACGGCTGTAGAAGGCCGCTCCGTTTTTTTCCGTTCGGATAATTGATCGTCGCCATAGCAATCACTTCCTTACTTAAGAATAAAGAAAGGCTATGCGGATTGGGCATAGCCGATTAGATATTTAAGTGTTTTTTTAGCGATTCCTGGTTAAATCCCATTACAACATCCTTAGAGCGCCCGTCAAATATTACGGTTACAGGAGTAGAGCTGGCGCCAAGTTCGATTACCTCGTTTAAATAGGCAGGATTTTTACGGATGTCACGTTCTTCATAAGGAATATGATTCGCTTTTAACCATTCTTTTTCAGCAAAACAGGGAGGACACGTTTCCTGGGTATAAATAATCACTTTTTTCATCCGCAATGCCTCCTTAAAAAATGTAATTACTATCCTCAATAAGTTTACATCTTTTTTTGTGAAGTGACAAATAATTTTTATAAGGACAAGAGGTATGAAGGAGTGTTTACTATATGAAAGAGTTGACGAATGAAGAACGATGTTTGCTTCAATGGATCATGGAAGAAACGGAAAAAGGAAACGTGGATAATATTTCACGTACCGTATTTTATGAGAAATTTTACAAGCGGCATCGAGAAATAAAATGGTCCTTCTTAGCCGCCATGGTTTCCCGGAACGCCGGTTACAATATGTGCGATTTAAAAGGAGAGTGGGTTGGAAGAGTCCTTTCTGAGAAGACACGCAGTTGGCTTTTTTATACATATGAACGCGCAAATTGGCTGATCTTTTCTGATGCTTATCCACAGCTTTTGCTTTATGAGCAGAGTAAAAGTACGGGAAAACCTTTATTTCATTTGCTTCCATATTTAAATGTGTCACGTTTCATGAAGCGGGAGTGGGAAGTCTTTTGGATGGTAAAAGACGAGGAACGGCTCTGGACGTCATTAATCATTAATGAACAACATGTCATTCAAAAACCGGTTATTGAACATCCTTTTTTAAAACGGAAAGTATTTCGGTCTTTGCCATTTAAAATGCAAGAGTGGTTTCATTTCAGCACCGTTTTGTTCCCGACAAGAAATGGAGAGATTTACGGGTTATCGGTAAACGGGTTTCGAAGTGTCGAAAACAGGATTTTGCTTGGCAGAAGGCTTGGCTGGCTTCTTTTTCAATCGAAATGGAAGGATGATTTTTTGGATTTCGCTTCACATACCGATCATACAGGTTCTCGTTTCGATTATGAAAAATACATTTATCCATGGAAGAGGAAGGATACCCCTTTTTTAAGAATGGCCTATCCCATCATCAAACATGGACGTGGCAAGCTGCCGGATTGGAGCCTTAAAAAAAAGAAATTAGGGCAATTTTACAAACCGATCTCCCTTCCTGAACAGGTCTTACTTACGGATTGGTATGAAAAAAAGCAAAAGCAAATGCAAGTTGGGATTTTGCTTGAGGAATTATTTATGTAAAGGGCCGGCTGGTCTTGCCGGCCAATCATTTTTAAGTTGCAGGGAAATTAGGACCTTCTAATTTTTTGTCGCCGTACCCGTCTTTTCTCTCTTCTCTTGCTCCTTGCTTTTGTTCTTTTGGCTGATTTTGTTGTTTATTTTTCGGATTCATTATTCGTTCACCTCCTTATGATAGTGTGAGATGTACAAGTGGTTTTATTCAAAGATCGTAAGCTGTTGTCGAAAAGAAAGAGTTTGAAACGAATTCCACTTTCTTTGCCGAATAAGTACTAGTTTTGTCAGGCGGGAAGGGAGAGGAAAGGAAAGAAAGAATAAGTGTAGTACAAGAAATACGGGAGGGGAACGAATGATGGAAATGGTAATGAAAACAAAAACAGTTTCGGAACAATTGGGAGTCAATCCGACAACAGTACAGCGTTGGGTCAAGCATTTCAAAATCGACTGTCAAAAAAATGAACATGGCCATTATTTGTTTACTGAACACGACGTTCATCAATTAAAACAAATTAAAGAACAACTGGACGCCGGATTGCTAATGAATGATATTCAACTTAGAACGGCGCAGGAGGCGAGATACAAAGAGGAGGAAAAACCGTTTGACCAGCGGTTTAATCATCTGCTTGACCAATTGGATCGGCTGGAAAAGAAAATTGAGCAAAAAGCGGACGATGTGTTATCTTACCAGGTTCTTCAGCACGCCTCAGAAATGGACGAAATGATGAAACGACTTGTAAAAATTGAAGAAAAAATCGAGGATCTTGAAGTCCAATTACTGAAGCTTCCTGAACGAGAAATGGAACTGGCGGCGAAACCGAAACGGAATTGGCTAGTCAGCTTGTTCACATTTTAATCCATTTACTCCGTGCATTTTAGCCTTACTTTTGGTAGGCTAAAATTTGTAAGGGGTGAAACGATGGAGGGGCAATTACTCGAATTAACGAATGAAATGCAAAGGCTCAACAGAACAGCTTTTTCCCAATATGTGAACAAAACTAAAGAAGGGTATACCGCAGATTTTTATAAGGAAGTAAAACCGTTTGCCGATGGGGTGCTTCATGTTTCAAAACAATGGGCTGAGCTTGCTGAAAAGTGGGTCATGGACAACAGGCCGAAATATTTATACCCGTTGCAAATTCAAACGACATTTGACAACATTAATCTTGTTTCCGTTCTTGCCTTTCAAAGCGATACGAAAGAAAAAAGGTTGAATGAGATGATCAAGTCAATTGATTATGTTCTCGATAACTTAAGGGCATCCCTGGAAAAAAAGATGGCATATTAGCCGTCTTTTTTGTTGAATCATCATAAAATTTCACGTACCGTATTAGTAATTTAAAAATAAATGAAGTATAATAGGTTGAAATTTTATGATAACGGGTTGAAAAAAGGAAGTAGGGAAAACATGTTTGATCCAACCATTTACGAAAATTTAAAAGTCATTTTAGAAGGCATTGTTTATGACCTTGACTTGAGCGGGAAGCTGGAGATAACAAACCGAAGGGATCTCGTTGATCTTGCAAGAATGTCAAGGATGTATTCGATTCGCGTGCGGGATACGAAAAACCGTTTTCGCCCATTAGAAGCGGAAGTTGTCTTGCATACAGAATTACAAGACCTTGCAGGAGAAATTTTGGAACAGCAACATATAAGTAGCATTGGCTGTCATTTTACGGTAAAGTTTTATTTATCTGTACAAAATATTGAAAGTGAATGTCCGGTGATCGAAAAAATGATTAAACGGATCTGGGCCATGCCATTAAACGTTACGCAAAGACTTGCATATACATACGGAATGCCGCATGGAAGCTATGATAATGAGATCACTTTAGAAATTTTTGATAAAATAAATGAGGAAAATAGCGAGAAAATCACATCACTCGTCGAGCGTGTCATAATAACGTTTGAAAATTTTTCAAGAAGATAAAAGGAGTCAAGTAATGGATATAAAACATTTTCAACCATTTATTCAAAAAGCCTGGGAAAAAGCAGGGTTTAAACAATTTACTTCGGTTCAGGAAAAAGCGATTCCTTTTTTATTAGAACATCAAGATGCTATGATTGAGTCGGCAACAGGAACGGGGAAAACGCTTGGGTATGCACTGCCTGCTTTACAACGAATGGATACGTCAATTGCAAATGCCCAGGCCATACTTCTTGCGCCGACAAGGGAGCTTGCCATGCAAATACATGCCGTGTTGCAAAACTTTTCCGAAGGCAGCGGGATCACGGGCGCTGCACTAATCGGAGGGGCGGCGATTTCGCGGCAAATAGAAAAATTAAAGAAAAAGCCGCACTATATTGTGGGGACGCCAGGAAGAGTTTTGGAGCTCATCAATGCGAAAAAATTAAAAATGCATGAAGTGAAAACAATTGTAATTGATGAAGCGGATATTATGATCGATATGGGGTTAATGGACAGTGTTCAGTCCATTATTAAGGCAACAACGAAAGACCGGCAGCTTGTTTTTGTCTCCGCTACCATTTCAAGTAAAACAAAAGAGCTCGCGAACGAGTGGATGAAAGAACCGATTTTCGTTCGAGTCGAAAACAAAAAAACGGGCGAGACGAATGTTGAACATTTGTACATGGTCAGTGAAAGACGGGATAAGATTGAAAATCTCCGCAGACTGATAAGGCATCATAATGAAATGAAGGCCCTCGTCTTTATTAGCGAAAATATGCGATTGGATGAGTTTGCAGCAAAGCTTGAGTATAGAGGAATATCGTTGGGTATTCTGGCAGGCCGTTCATCAAAACAAGAACGGGAGAAAGTGCTTCGGGAATTCCGGGCAAGTAAGCACGCGATATTGCTATCAACGGATATCGCGGCAAGAGGATTGGACGTTCAGGGAATTACGCATGTCATTCACTTTGATTTACCCGAGTCAAATAAGCAGTTTGTCCATCGTTCCGGCCGGACGGGAAGAATGGGAGCGAAGGGAACGGTCATTTCACTTGTAACGGAAAAAGAAGAGAGGATTCTTCTAAAATGGGCAAAACAGCTTGAAATCACCGTGCAAAAAGCCTATTTATATAAGGGCAGCTTGATAAAAGAAAATAGAAGTAATTCTCCTGTAAGGAAAAATAACAAAAAAAGATGAGCCGAAAGTTTCGGCTCATTTTTTTATCCATTTAAAACATTAAAATACCGGGCTTCAGGATGGGCAAATACAATTGCTGTTACAGAGGCTTCCGGCTCCATCATGCATCCGTCTGTTAATTCAATGCCAATGTCCTCAGGACGTATGAGGTTAAACAATTTCTTTTGATCTTCCAGCTCAGGGCATGCCGGATAACCAAAAGAGAAGCGTTGCCCCTGGTAACGGGCTGAGAAACGTTCCCGCATCGTGAAGTCAACAGGATCAGGGAAGCCCCAGCGGTCGCGCATTTGTTGATGGATAAGCTCCGCAAATCCTTCCGCTGTTTCGAGTGCCAGTGCCTGAAGAGCATGGCTTTCCAAATACCGGCCTTCATCTTTTAATTTCATGGCGCGTTCACGTATGCCACGTCCAGCCGTTACTGAGAAAAAGCCGACATAATCCATAATTCCACTGTCAACCGATTTCAAGTAATCCGCAAGGCAGAGATATGGTGCTGCAGGTTGTCTTGGAAATTCAAACTGTTCAATAATGGTCGTTTGATCTTCTGGATCGTAAATATAGATTTTTTCACCATCTGACTGGGCAGGGAAAAATTGATATAGAGCGGCAGGTTTGATCCAATCATTTACTTTCGCCTCGTATATTAATTGGTCGACAACTTCTTTTACTTTTAAGGTTCGTTCATCTTTTTCTTCTAGCAATCTTGAAATTTTCCCTTTGACACCTAAATGATGGCCAAGGAGCATTTGCATATTAATATACGGCTCAATATGAGAAACCGAATAGCTTTTCAACAAATGCCGCTTTGTATCTTTCGGGATATAAACAGGCGCCTCCGCTGATACAGAAGAACGAACTTTAACAGCAGTAGCTACAGCGGAAGACTCTTCATTTGCTACGGGCTCGAGTTTCGCTTTCTTTTCCACAGTTTCTGTCAGCAGACGTTCATATTCTTCAGTCGATTGAAGCTGATTAGCCAGCGACAATCCATTCATCGCATCTTTTGCGTACAGTACAACCCCATCATACTCTTTCGCAATTTTCGTGTCGGTGAATTTGCGCGAGAGAGCGGCCCCTCCAACTAAAATAGGAATAGAAATGCCGGCTTCCCGCATATCCTGGGCGGTAAGAACCATTTGTTGGGCCGATTTCACCAGAAGTCCGGAGAGCCCGACAATATTCGGCTTCTCCCTTTTGACTGCTTCGATTAATTCGGCTGGTGTTACTTTAATGCCAAGGTCAATTACGTTGTAGCCGTTATTGCTTAAAATAATATCGACCAGGTTTTTACCAATGTCATGCACGTCTCCTTTAACCGTTGCGAGCAATACTTTTCCTTTTGAAGAAGATGAAGCGTTCTTTTCCATATATGGTTCCAGAAAGGCTACGGCCGTTTTCATCACTTCCGCGCTCTGGAGCACTTCTGCCACGATTAATTGATTGTCATTAAACAAGCGGCCGACTTCCGCCATCCCGTCCATTAGCGGCCCGTTTATAATATCAAGAGGCGCACTATACTCATCTAGCGCCAGCTCGAGGTCTGGGATCAGACCTTCTTTTGTTCCTTCAACGACGTAGTAAGCAAGCCGTTCCTGTAACGTCATATCAGGAAGTGTGGATTTCGCTTCTTTCTTTTTCCCCCGATAAAATGCCGTAAATTCGGCTAACGCTTCTTCCGTTGTTTCGAAAAGCAATGTTTCTGCCATTTTTACTTCTTCATGCGATATTGACGCAAATCGTTCTAATTTTTCTGTATTGACAATCGCATAATCGAGCCCCGCTTGCGTGCAGTGATATAGAAACACGGCATTTAAAATTTCTCGTCCAACAGGCGGGAGACCGAAAGAGACGTTGCTAATTCCGAGTATTGTCAAACATTCCGGAAAATGTTCCTTAATTAAGCGAATGCCGTCAACGGTTGCTTTCGCTGAACCGATATATTGTTCATCGCCCGTACCAACAGGGAATACGAGCGGGTCAAAAATAATGTCGGTAGGAGAAACATTGTATTTGTTAACAAGTAGATCGTAGGATCGTTTCGCAATTTCAAGTTTTCGGTCTGCTGATACTCCCATACCCTCTTCATCAATTGTTCCAACGACAACCGCACCGCCATAGCGGTGGAGGAGGGGAACAACCTTTTGGAATCGTTCTTCACCGTCTTCCAGGTTAATCGAGTTGATGATCGCTTTTCCCTGTGAATATTGCAACGCTTTTTCGATGACATGATCATCAGTTGAATCGATGACGAGCGGGACTTTTACTTTTTTGACCGCTTCTTTAATGAAGTTTTCCATGTCCTTAAGCTCATCGCGATCCGGATCAGCCAAACAAATATCGATGACATGGGCGCCGTTTTTCACTTGAGCGCGTGCGACTTCAGCGGCTTCTTCGAATTTTCCTTCGGCTATCAACCGTTTGAACTTACGTGAACCGATCACATTAGTCCGTTCTCCCACCATGATGGGGCGTAAAGTCGGATCATCGTAAATGAAGGGTTCGATACCCGAAACCGTGTGGACTTGTTTTTCTTGAATGCATCTCGGTTGATATTTTTTCATCGCTTCCGAAATCGCTTGAATGTGGGCAGGAGTCGTTCCGCAGCATCCGCCAACGATATTCAGCCAGCCTTTTTCTGCAAAGCCGGAAAGTTTCAGCGCCAACGATTCAGGCGTTTCATGATATTGCCCTTCTTCATCAGGCAGACCGGCATTTGGATAACAGCTAACCGCCGTCGTCGCGAGTTCCGATAATGACCGAATATGGTCTTGCATAAATTCTGGTCCTGTTGCACAGTTTAATCCGACAGCGATCGGATTCATATGCTCAAGGGAAATGTAGAAGGCTTCTATCGATTGACCGGCCAGTGTCGTACCCATCGGTTCAATGGTTCCGGAAACGATGAGTGGCAGTTCTTTCCCTGTTTTTCGGAACGCGTTTTGTATGCCAATAAAGCCGGCTTTCACATTGAGCATATCCTGGCTCGTTTCAAGCAATAAAAGATCGACGCCACCGTCAATAAGACCTCTTGCTTGCTCTTCATATACGCCAGCAAGTGCTTCAAATGTCGTTCCACCGGTTACGCTTAATGTTTTCGTCGTTGGTCCCATTGAACCGGCGACAAATCTCGGCCATGACCTCGTTGAAATTTGATCTGCCGCTTCTTTCGCAATTTCCGCCGCTATTTTATTAATTTCATAGGCTTTGGAACCGAGATGGTATTCATCAAGCACAATGCTCGTTCCGCCAAACGTATTTGTTTCAATAATGTCGGCACCTGCTTGTAAATATTTAATGTGAATAGATTCGATAACGGAAGGCTTAGTAATATTTAAATATTCGTTGCAGCCTTCGAACTCCTCGCCGCCGAAATCATCTGCGGTCAATTGTGCTTCTTGAAGCATCGTGCCCATCGCACCGTCCATAATGAGTATTTTTTTTCTAAGTTGTTCTGTTACTGATGGTTTAGACATTTTTCTTACCTCCTGGCTGTTAGGGCAAAGCTTCTGCTCTTAGCATAGTCTGTGAGTTCAACCGTTAATTCGTAACGTAGAAACGGTGTAATCAAATAGATGCCGTTGAAAAGTTCCATTGCCGCATCTAATAGCGATTTTGCGATTGCGAGTCCTTCCTGGCTCGCTTTGGCTGGATTATCCTTATAACGCGACATGCGCTCACGGACGCTATCCGACAGTTTAATTCCCGGTACTTCATGATGTAAGAAATCGGCATTTTGACTGCTAGTAAGCGGCATAATGCCAATGTAAACAGGTTTATCTAAATGTTTGACCGCATCATGGACTTCCAGGAGTCGCTCTTCAGAGAAAACCGGCTGGCTAATGAAATAATCGGCACCGCACTCGATTTTCTTTTCAAGCCGCTTGACCGCTTTTTCCAACGAACGAACATTCGGATTAAACGCTCCTGCGACCGAAAAAGAAGCCTTTTGCCCGAGGTCTTTTCCGGAGAGAGAGATCCCTTGATTGAACTGTTTGATCATTTGAATGAGTTCAAATGAAGTGACATCATATACGGAAGACGCTCCCGGCAAATCGCCAACCTTCGTCGGGTCGCCCGTTACGGCTAAAATATCGGTCAAACCGAGTGTATGAAGTCCCATCAGGTGAGACTGCAATCCAATTAAATTATGATCCCGGCACGTAATGTGAATAAGGGGACGAAGACCGATATCCGTTTTTACTAATGAACCAAGTGCGCTATTGCTGATTCTTGGGGAAGCAAGCGAATTATCAGCCATTGTAATTGCATCAATCCCAGCTTCCTTTAATGCTCTAGCCCCTTCGAAAAAACGGGCCGTATCTAGTTTTCTTGGCGGGTCTAATTCTACGATAATCGATTGTCTTTCTTTTACAATATCGTGAAGTGGAGTGATATTCTGGCCAGGCGTTTCCCTCACTACGATTCTTTGTTTCTTCTGTTTAACGGTTTTTTCCGTGACCGGCCGAGCACCTTTCAATACGTTTGAAAAGGCACGGATATGTTCAGGTGTCGTGCCGCAACATCCTCCAAGCAAACGAACTCCCTGGTTGCGGAATTTCGTTGCGCATTCATTAAAATAGTCGGCGTCCCCTTCGTACTGAAATTTGCCATCATTGTAGGATGGGAGGCTTGCATTCGGATAAGCGGATAAATAAGCATGTTTTGGAATCGATACTTCTTCTAATGTTTGCAGCATATGATAAGGTCCTAACCGGCAGTTTAGCCCAACAATATTTGCTCCAAGATCTTCTAGTGTTGATAATGCTTCTTGTATAGGGGTGCGATCTTGCAAGATGCCGACTTCCTGAAGCGCAATCTGGGCAATGATCGGCAAATCCGTTTCTTTTCGCGCGATTTGCAAGACGGTTTCTAGTTCTTCGATATCATAATAGGTTTCTAGAATAACTCCATCTACTTCTTCCATTAATAGACAATACAATTGTTCGCGAAAGCTTCGTTTAATTTCTACCACCGTGACCGAGTTTGGCTTGATCGAACGAATTCCGCCAATCGTACCGAGCACATACGCGTTGTCTCTTGCCGCTTTTTTCGCTAAGCGAACGGCGGCACTATTAATATCTTTTACTTGATCCTCAAGCCCGTAACGTTCGAGCTTAAAATAATTAGCGGCATACGTGTTCGTCTGAATGATATTCGCTCCAGCTTCAATATAGGCACGATGAATATTTACAATTTGATCCGGCTCAGATAGATTTAATTCTTCAAAGCAACAATCCGTTCCATAAGAATAAAGAAGGGTGCCCATCGCTCCGTCGCCTATTAATATGTTCGTTTTTAATTCATCCAGTAGTCCCATCCTTATTCTCCTTTCATGCAAAAACTTTCTTAGATGCAAAAAGTGCCTTATCGAGGTCTTTCATAAGGTCTTCAGGGTTTTCAAGTCCAACCGACAATCTTAATAGAGAGTCGGATATTCCTCTTTTTTCACGTTCATGTTTCGGCATGGCCGCATGTGACATTTTTGCCGGAAAAGACAGAATCGACTCAACGGCACCTAAACTAACAGCGAATACCGGCAATTGAAGTTGTTCTAAAAATGAACGGAGATCAACTTCGTTCCCTAGCTCAAAAGAGAGGACGGCGCCCGGACTATTCGCCTGGCTGCTTTGAATTTCATATCCCGGGTGGGAAGAAAGTCCCGGATAATAAACGTGTTTAATCAATGAATGCTCCTGTAAAAAATTTGCGATCTGCTTTGCTGATTTTACCGATTGTTCCAGCCGTACATGGAGAGTTTTTAGCCCTCTAAGAATAAGCCAGGCATCTTGAACGCCAAGGATGGCGCCAAACGAATTTTGCAAAAAGCCGAGTCTATTCCCGAGTTCTTCATCATTTGTTACTGCAAGACCGGCAACGACGTCGCTATGTCCTGACAAAAATTTTGTCGCGCTATGCAAAACGACATCCGCGCCAAGTGAAAGTGGTTTTTGCAAAGCAGGAGTCAAAAACGTATTATCAACAAAGGTAAATGCCCCGATGTTTTTTGCCAGGGAAGACAGAGCCCGAATATCTGCAACCTTTAAGAGCGGATTGGATGGTGTTTCAATATAAATAAGCTTTGTATTTGGACGAATCGCTTGTCTTACCGCATTGATATCCGTCATGTCAACAAAAGTGTGATCAATTCCGAATCGCGAGAGAACTTCCGTGACCATTCGGAATGTTCCGCCATAGACGTCATCCGGCAATATGGCATGATCTCCTTGTGATAATAGAAGAAAGGCCGTTGAGATGGCGGCCATTCCTGAAGAAAAAGCGAACCCTCTTGTACCTTCTTCCAATTGAGCGATTGTCTCTTCCAACGCTTCACGTGTTGGGTTTAAAGAACGGGCGTAGTCGTATTTGCCGAAATGGTCAACATCCGATTGATGAAAGGTCGATGCATGTTGAATAGGAACACTTACCGCACCTGTTGCCGGATCATATTTATTGGAATTATGGAGCAACCGGGTTTGAAAGGTATAGTCTAGACTATCGCTCATTGTAATACCCCCTGACTTACTTTGCTTAAACTGTGTGCAAGATCTTTAATTAAATCATTTACATCTTCAATACCTACAGAGAAGCGCAACAGTCTGTTGCATACGCCAGTTTTTATCCGAATTTCTTCAGGAATATCGGCATGTGTCTGTGTCGCAGGATACGTAATAAAGCTTTCCGTACCTCCTAAACTTTCAGCAAATGTGATCAGTTTCAATTCTCGCAAAAACGGGTCGACCCAGGACTCGTTCACCAAACGGAATGAAAGCATTCCGCCTTTTCCGGGATAAAGAACATCAGTAACCGCTTCGTGATTCGCTAAAAACTGGACAATCGTTTTCGCGTTTTTTTCATGCTGTTTCATGCGCAATGCCAATGTTTTCATGCCTCTCATGAGAAGCCATGAATCGAACGGACCGAGAACGGCTCCGGATGCATTATGATGCTTAGCGAGCAATTCACTTAACTCTTTTCCTTTCGAAATGATTAAACCCGCTAGTACATCATTGTGCCCTCCCAGATATTTCGTTGCACTATGAATGACGATATCCGCTCCATCTTTAATCGGTTGCTGGAGAAGCGGTGTGTAAAAGGTGTTGTCAACTATGAGCAGTATTTGGTGTCTCTTCGTTATTTCCGCAACTTTTCGAATATCGGCCTGTTCCATTAATGGATTCGTTGGTGTTTCAAGAAAAACCGCTTTCGTATTTTCTGAGATAGCTGCCTCGATTTCGTCACAACAGGAAGTATCGACATAAATACAATTTAATCCCCATTTACGGAATCCTTCTTCAAATAAACGGTACGTGCCCCCGTATAAATCTTTAGAAACGATGAATTCGTCACCAGATTGAAAGAGTGCGAGCACGGTAAGGATTGCACCCATTCCTGAACTGCAAGCAAAGCCTGCGTCCCCGCCTTCAAGGTCGGCGATCGTTTTTTCAAGAAGACAACGTGTAGGGTTGCCCGTGCGTGAATAATCATAGCCTGTTGATAGGCCGATCCCATCGTGGCGGTAAGCGGTAGAAAAATAGACTGGAGGATTTACAGTTCCAGTAGCGTTTTCACTTCGGTTTCCAATTTGTGCGAGTTTTGTTTCGATTTTATACATTTCCCCATCTCCTCTAAAGTAGTAACGAAAAATAAAAAAAGCCTTCTATAAGAAGAAGACTTTAAAACCGATAACAGTCGTTCTTCTTATCTTCCAAGTCCATAAGAGCTGAACTTGTTGGAATTAGCACCTTTTCAAGCGTTTTGCCGGCGGCTTGAAGGTTGCTGAGGTGTCATCGGGCCAGTCCCTCTACCTCTCTTGATAAGAAATGAGTTGTTTTCATTTAATTTTCTTAACTTTACAACAGATGATTTGAGATTGCAACAAATTTTTTTCCATTTTCAAACGTTTCCTCATTTGAACACTTTCTTTTTTGATGTTTTTTGTTATGATAGGGAAGGATATTTTAGCAGGTGGTGGAATGAAACATGAATTTTAGAGTATTGCTATATTATAAATATGTACCAATTGATGATCCTCAAAGCTTTGCGGAAGAACATTTGAATTACTGTAAAGAATTAGGATTAAAAGGACGCATTCTTGTGGCGAGCGAAGGGCTGAACGGAACGGTTTCAGGGACGGTGGAGCAAACCGATCACTATATGGCTGACCTCCGAAAAGACCCGCGCTTTTCTGATATCGTTTTTAAAATCGAAGAGGCTGACCAGCATGCCTTTAAAAAGATGAAAGTGAAAGTGAAAAAAGAGATTGTGAATTTAAGCCTTGAAGAAGACATTAACCCGAATGAACTGACGGGAAAACATTTATCACCTAAAGAGTTTTATGAAGCGATGCAGCAAGAAGATGTCGTCATTTTAGATGCGAGAAATACGTACGAGTACGATCTCGGCCATTTTCGCGGAGCGATTCGTCCGGATATTGAAACTTTCCGTGACCTGCCGAAATGGGTTCGGGAAAACTTCGAGCAATTTAAAGATAAAAAAGTTTTAACGTATTGTACTGGCGGCATTCGCTGTGAAAAGTTTTCCGGCTTTTTAATCAAAGAAGGATTTAAGGATGTTTCCCAGTTAGAAGGGGGCATTATCACTTACGGATATGATCCAGAGGTGAAAGGAGCCCTTTGGGATGGAAAATGTTATGTTTTTGATGAAAGAATCTCCGTTCCTGTTAACCGCACGGGTGAAGAAAGGATAGTCGGGAAATGCTACCATTGTGGAAGGCCCGAAGAACGTTATGTCAAGTGCGGAAATCCTGAATGCAATAAACATTTGCTTATGTGCGAAGAATGCGAGCGTGAGCATAAACGCTCTTGCAGCAAAGAATGCGCCGAACATAAGTGGAATCGTTATGTAAAAGAACATGCCATTTAAAAAAAGATTTTTACTAAAAATCTGAAAAAGGCATTGACTTTTTCAAATTCTCCGTGTTACATTATTAACTAATTTAAGATGCTAGTAAAAATAACATATATTGGACTCTTATCCAGAGAGGCTGAGGGACTGGCCCGATGACGCCCGGCAACCTTCAAACAATGTTTGAAAAGGTGCTAATACCTGCAGGAAAATTTTCCTGATTGATAAGAGGAGGCGAGCGAAAACCCCTCTTCTTATGAAGAGGGGTTTTTTTATACCTTGATACTTATCTGGAGGGATAAAAATGAATGAAAAAAACGGAGAAAATAAGGGAATTGAAAAACAAATCATTAAAGTGGCGCTTCTGGGATTAGGAACGGTAGGATATGGGGTATTTACAGGGCTTGTTGAGAAAAAAGGTCATTTTAGCTCTTTATTAGGGAAAGCAGTTGAAATTACCGGGATCCTCATTCAAGATCCAACTAAGAATAGGGAACTGCCGAAAGATGTTTTTGTAACGACAAATTTTCAGGAACTCCTTCAAAAAGACAAGCCGGATGTTGTTGTTGAAGCCATCGGGGGAAAGGAACCGGCATTTACTTTTATCAGACAATCTCTTGAGTCAGGGTGTCATGTCATATCGGCGAACAAAGACTTAATTGCTCGCTCTGGAAAAGAACTTTTGCAAATCGCTCAGTCAAATGATGTCCGCTTTGTGTATGAAGCAAGTGTCGGCGGTGGAATTCCTGTTTTGCGAACGATTAAAGAGTTGCTCCAGGTTAATCGAATCGAGAGGGTTGAAGCGATTCTTAATGGAACGACGAATTTTATTTTAAGCTATATGAGAAATCATCGTTCATCTTTTTATGAAGCACTGGAAATTGCCAGGCAACAAGGATACGCTGAAGCGGATCCAACGAATGATATTGAAGGAATCGACGCTTTTTATAAAGCGATGGTGTTATGTGATTGGGTGTTTGGCGAGCAACCAGATTGGGATCATGTGCAGGTAAAAGGAATTAAAGATGTCCAAACGGAAGAGCTGCTGCTTGCTGAACAATCTGGATTGCGATTAAAACAGCTCGTTACAATAAATGAAACGCTTGACGTTCAAGTAACACCGATCTTTGTCGATCAAGAACATCCGCTTTATGGTGTAGAAGGAGTCGACAATGCCGTTCGAATAAAAACGGATCTACTCGGATATTTAACGTTGCAAGGAGCCGGTGCCGGAGCTTTTCCAACTGCAAGTGCCATCCTTGAAGATTTAATTTCGGTGTACAAAACAACAAATAAAGAAAAAGTGAAGACAGGAAAAAGGGAAGAGAAGCGAAAAGAATCTAAAGAAAGCAACGTCTTTGCCCTTTTTATTAAGAATGTCTTAAACGAGAAAGAATTTAGCGATATTGTTAAAAAGATCGAATCTTCAGTTGACCTTCTACATGCAAGTGGCGAAATTGAAAATGGCAACGCGTTTGTCTTAGTGAAAGGAAATCTAGAATCAAATTGTATTGGACATGAATTTTCCGTTTATCCGGTCCAGATAACAAATGAACAAATGTTTACACGTGTAAAAGAAAAAGCAGTTGTCTAATTGATCGAAAAACACCTCATCTTTAGAGATGAGGTGTTTTTGGCTGAAATAATTGAATTTTTTTAAAAATATTGGTACAATCATAAAAGGGAACGACGTTCTATAATAAGCAACGAAATTCAAGATAGAATAGTGAAGGGAGTTTTTTTATGACAACGAGCAATGTTGATCGTTTGCAGGGAGTAGAAATTAAAGGGAAAATGGATCAGGGCTTTGCTGAAATATTAACGGTGGAAGCGCTGGAGTTTGTTAAGAAATTAGCGATTGAATTTGAAGAAGAAAGACAGCAGCTAATGAAGCTTCGGGATGAAAGACAGGCGGAAGTTAACCGCGGAAAGCTACCAGAATTTCTGCCGGAAACAGAACACATTCGCAAAGGGAATTGGAAAATTAGTTCGGTACCGAAAGACCTTCAAGACAGAAGAGTAGAAATTACCGGCCCTGTAGATCGAAAAATGATCATTAACGCCCTAAACTCTGGAGCAAATGGCTTTATGGCCGATTTTGAGGATGCAACTTCGCCAACATGGGAAAACATTGTGCAGGGGCAGATCAATTTACGGGACGCTGTGAATAAAACGATCAGCTACATCAATCCGGCAAATGGAAAGAAATATGAATTAAATGATAAAACGGCCACCCTTATCGTTCGTCCACGTGGTTGGAACTTGATGGAAAAACATCTCCTTATCAATGGTGAGCCTGTATCTGGAGGATTGTTTGACTTCGCCATTTATTTCTTCCACAATGCAAAAACATTGATTGAGAATGGATCCGGTCCTTATTTTTATTTGCCGAAACTAGAGAGCCACTTAGAGGCGAGATTATGGAATAAAATATTTGTCAAAGCGCAGGAGGAATTAGGAATCCCGATAGGGACCATTAAAGCTACCGTTTTAATTGAAACGATATTTGCTGCTTTTGAAATGGATGAAATTCTTTATGAATTGCGAGATCATATTGTTGGCCTTAACTGTGGCAGATGGGATTATATTTTTAGCTATTTGAAAAAATTCCGCAATCTTCCAGACTATATTCTGCCGGATCGTTCGGTCGTGACTATGACAAGTCCATTTATGAAGGCGTATTCGTTATTGACGATAAAAACGTGCCACAGGAGGGGTGCTCATGCGATGGGTGGAATGGCGGCGCAAATTCCCGTGAAAAATGATGAGGAAGCAAATCAAAAGGCGATTGAAAAGGTGTATGAAGATAAAAAACGGGAAGCGACGAACGGCCATGACGGAACATGGGTCGCCCACCCGGCACTTGTTCCGGTTGCAAAAAGTGTATTTGATGAATTTATGCCTGGTCAAAATCAAGTGGACAAACAATTGGCGGATATTGAAATTACAAGCGAAGATTTATTGGAAATTCCAACTGGTCCAATCACAGAAGAGGGATTAAGAACAAATATTAATGTCGGAATACAGTATATGGAAGCGTGGTTAAGAGGAAGTGGAGCAGTGCCTATTCATCATTTAATGGAAGATGCTGCGACTGCTGAAATATCGAGAGCCCAGGTGTGGCAGTGGATTCGGCATCCAAAAGGGGTATTAGAAAACGGTCAAAAGATTACATTTGAGCTCTTTTCCCAATATGTCGATGAGGAACTGGAAAAAATTAAACAGTCCATTGGAGTTGAAACGTTTGAGCAAGGCAAATTTGATCAGGCGAGACAATGGTTTGAAGAGTTGACGAGAAATGAAGAATTTGAAGACTTTTTAACCATTTCCGGCTACGAACTATTAATAAAAGAAGGAAAGTAATCGCTTAAAGGGATGTGCTTTGAAGGCATATCCCTTATTTTTCAAGAATTTCGAGACTATTCTAGTTTAATAAAGGTGGATGAGCTATAATGGATGTAATTAAAGAAATAGATTGGATGGGTTAGCGAGGGGATTTGTATGGTTAAATCAATTGACAGAGCATTAACAATCATAAAATTAGTAAGTTCGAGAAAAGACGGCTATGGTGTAACCGAGTTGGCTGAGCAGCTGGAATTAAATAAAAGTTCGATTTTTCGTATTTTGGCAACGTTAGTCGCGCACGGGTTCATTGAGCAAGATGCAGAGACGAAAAAATATCGATTGGGCTATCAATATTTAGAATTGAGCGCGAAATTATTAGATTCCATTGATATTCGCAAGGAAGCAACTCCTTATTTAAGGCAATTAGAAGAAATCTCAAACGAAGTCATTCATCTGGTCATCTATTCGCAAAAAGAAGCAGTCTATATTGAGAAATTGGAAGGCAGTGAAACGTTAAGAATGCACTCGCAAGTTGGAAAACGGGCTCCGATGCATTGTACAAGTGCAGGGAAAACGATTCTTGCCTATCTCCCTAAAAATGAAGTAATGGAAATCATTGAACAAAAAGGTCTTCCAAGGCATACGGAAAATACGATAACGAATCCGGATGAACTGTTTAAAAATCTCGATGAAATTAGAAGAAACGGCTACGGAATTGAAAGGGAAGAAAACGAATTGGGCATAACATGCATTGCTGCCCCCATCTTTAATCATCGGGGAACTGTTGTTGGAGCAATCAGCATTTCCGGAACATCAATGAGAATGACAGAAGAGCGCATTGATACTTTAAAAGATCAAGTCATGAATGTTTGCAGAAAAGTATCTGAGCGATTAGGCTATAAGACCAATAATTAAAATCATAAAGGCATGGATCCATGCCTTTATGATTTTAATTATTAGAAAATTTTTAAAAACCCCTTGAAAGTATCATTTTCAAATGGTATTATTTTTTTAAAGATTAATAAGAAACGCTGTTTTGTAATAAGCAACAAGAAGTAATTTGTGAAAAATTAACGAATATGTTGCTCCTTTTTTTAAGCAAACAATAGAAACGGCGTTTTGTAATAAGCAACAAAGGAGGAAGTATGAAATGGCGTTAACTTCAGAAAGAAAAGAAGAATTGACGAAATTAACAAAACAAATTCGCCGGCACATTGTGAAAATGACACATCATGCAGGCAGTGGACACCCGGGAGGTTCATTATCTGCAACCGAATTAATGACGGTTCTATTTTTTGATCACATCAATGTTGATCCGCAAAACCCGGATTGGGAAGATCGCGATTGCTTCTTCCTTTCAAAAGGGCATTGCACGCCGGTTTATTATTCCGTATTAGCAGAAAAAGGGTTCTTTCCAGTAGAAGAACTTATGACGTTCCGTGATGTTGACGGGCGATTGCATGGCCACCCTTGTGCAGAGCATATTCCTGGTGTCGACATTTCCTCGGGTTCACTCGGACAGGGGTTATCAGTGGCAAATGGTGTCGCACTGGCAGCGAAGCTTGACGGAAAAGAAAGACGCTCATATGTCATGATCGGAGATGGCGAATCTCAAGAAGGGCAAGTTTGGGAAGCCGCCATGACAACGGCCCACTATAATTTAGACAATGTGTGCGCCATCATCGATTGGAACAAAATTCAGCTGGATGATTTCGTTGAAAACGTAAAAGGAATGAAAGATTTTGCCGCAAAATGGAGGGCATTTGGCTGGCATGTTGTAGAAATTAACGGGCACGACCTTGATGAAGTTGATGAAGCATTTCGGGAAGCAAAGCGGATCAAAGGAAAACCAACAGCGATTCTCGCCCATACCGTAAAAGGCAAAGGCATTTCGTTCATGGAGGATACACATAAGTGGCACGGATTGGCACCAAATGATGAGGAATTAGAATTGGCTTTAAAGGAGTTGGTTTAAATGACAATGCAAAAAGCACCTCGTGAAGGATTTAGTGAAGCGCTTATTCGCTTAGGAAAACAATATGACGATTTAGTCGTACTTGATGCCGATTGTGCGAAATCCAATATGACAAATTTCTATAAAGACAATTTTCCAAACCGCTTTTTTAACATAGGAATTTCAGAATGTGATTTAGTTGGGACAGCGGCAGGACTTGCCATTGCAGGAAAAGTACCTTTTGCGAATGCGTACGCAAACTTCCTGACCGGACGCGCATTTGACCAGATGCGAATCTCGGTTTGCTACTCCAACAATAATGTGAAAATCGTCGGACATAACGCAGGAACATCTGCTGCGCAAGAAGGAGCGACACACTTGCCGCTTGAAGATATCTCGCTTATGCGTTCCTTGCCAAGAATGACCGTCATCGTTCCAGCAGATTCATTAGAAATGGAAAAAGCGGTCGAAGCAGCCTATCACTTTGAAGGTCCAGTCTATTTAAGGGTGGGTAAACTTCCTGTTCCAATTGTGACAAATGAAGACGATCCTTTTGAAATTGGAAAGGCAATTAAATACCGCGAAGGATCCGATGTCACGCTTATAAGTACTGGCATTATGTTAGATGAAACGTTCAAGGCGGCCGAACAGCTTGAGCAAAAAGGCATTCAAGCCGAGGTACTTCATGTACACACCATCAAGCCAATCGATGTAGAGGCGATTACAACATCCGCAGCGAAAACGAAACGGGTAGTTACGGTAGAAGAACATTCGATTATTGGCGGGCTGGGTAGCGCTGTCGCCGAAGTTTTAGCAGAGCAACAACCAACTCCACTTAAACGCGTTGGAACAAACGACCGTTTCGGTGTTTCGGGAAAAATGCCAGAACTATTGGATTTCTTCGAATTAAGAGCGGCAAGAATCGCCAAAACTGCAGAAGAATTAATCGATATCGCATTAGTCAAATAAGGAAAGTTCGAATAGGCAATCAACTTGAAAGGGGGTAGAAAGAATGAGCATTACATTTCAATCCATGTACGAAGAAATCATGGAAAATATATCAAATGAAAATGTAGATTCACCGCTGCGCAAAAAGATTTCAGAGAAACTCAAGCAAACGAACCATAAGTTGATCATATTAGACGATGATCCAACCGGTGTGCAAACGGTTCATGATGTAGATGTCATTACAAGCTGGGAAAAAGAATGGCTCAGGGAAGGGCTTTCAGACGATAAAAATGTTCTTTACATTTTAACGAATACAAGAAGCTATACTCCTGAAGTGACAAAACAAATCAATCAAGAAATCATCTGTAATTTAATCGATGTGACGGGTGAACTGGGTGTTGACTTTTCCGTTATTAGCAGAAGCGACTCAACATTAAGGGGCCATTACCCGTTAGAAATTTCCGTTATTGAAGAAGTATTAGCTGAAAGATCAGGGTGGGAAATCGCGGGACATCTTATCATCCCGGCTTTTTTTGAAGGGAAGCGATATACGTTCGATGATACTCACTATATTGTCGATGGAAAAATGCTCGTACCAGTTCATGAAACCGAATTTGCGAATGACTCCGTTTTTGGATTTTCCACAGCCCATCTCCCTAAATGGGTGGCGGAAAAAACAGAAGGGAAAAAAGCTGCTGACGACGTTTTGACGATTTCAATCACTGACATCAGGCAAGGCGGTGTCGATAAAGTGTTAGAACGATTGCTTTCTGCAGAAAAAAACGCTCCAATCGTTGTCAATGCAGCCAACTACAATGATTTAGATATCGTTTCTTTTGCCGTATTAAAAGCGATTGACAAAGGTAAGCGATTTTTATTTCGGACGGCAGCATCATTTGTCAAATCAATCGGTGGAATCGGGCAAAAGCCATATTTAGACGCAGGTGAAATGATTGCAAAGACTAGTGATCACAGATACGGGGGATTGCTCGTTGTCGGTTCGCATACAAAGAAAACGACAGATCAATTGACGGATTTAATTAAAGAAATTCATGTCCGGCCGATTGAAATTAAAGTTGAACATATCCTGGATTCCACTAAGAAAAACGATGAGCTTGCACGAGTTTGCAATCTGTTAGAAGAATCGATAATGGCTGGAGAAGATACGGTCATTTATACAAGCCGTAAAGTCATAAAGGCTAAAAGCAAGGAAGAAAATTTAAAGTACAGCCAGACGATTTCCGCCACACTTGTCGAAGTCGTCCGCTCATTAAAAGTAACGCCAAATTTCATTATGGCAAAAGGTGGAATCACGTCAAGCGATGTTGCGACACAAGGATTGGAAATTAAAAAGGCCAGGATTTTGGGCCAGGCGGCTGCAGGAGTACCTGTACTCTTAACCGGTGAAGAAGCGAGGTTAAAACATGTCCCGTACATTGTCTTTCCCGGAAATGTCGGGGATGAAAATACGATCACATCGATTATTAGAAAAATACATCAGTTGAAGGGGAGATAAAGAGTGGCAAAACAAAAGATGACCGCAGCAGAAGCAATTGTGTTCTATCTTGAAAAAAGAGGGGTTAAACAAATTTACGGAGTGCCGGGAGCCGCAATTTTACCTGTTTATGATGCAATCCGTGAAAAAAGCAAGATTCAATCGTATGTCGTTCGCCATGAACAAACCGGTGCATTTATGGCAGATGGTTATTCCAGGGCAACCGGGGAAGTTGGGGTATGTGCGGCGACTTCTGGTCCTGGGGGAACGAACTTCTTGACTGGGCTTTACGGTGCATGGATGGATTCCGTACCGATGATCGCTTTAACCGGCCAACAAAAATCAACGCTTATTGGAACGATGCAATTCCAGGAAGCTCCTATCGTTGAAATGGCAAAACCGGTAACGAAAGCCGCCTACCAGCTAACTGATGGAGCAAAAGCTGCTGAACTTATCCATGAAGCATGGGAAACAGCAACGAAAGGAAGAAAAGGTCCAGTTTTAATCGATCTTCCTTTAGACCAGCAAAAAGTCGAAATTGAGGTAGATTTAGATGAATTGATTGCGTCTAGCGAGCCAGAACAATTGCCTCAAGCAACAGATGAAGATATCGAAAAAGCGCTCGAGTTTTTAAAAGATTCAAAAAAACCGGTTCTCGTCTCCGGTGGTGGTGTAATTCTTTCAAATTCTACAAAAGAATTGAAAGAATTGGCTGAAACCTTGCAAATTCCTGTTGTAACTACTTGCATGGGGATCGATACATTCCCTAACGACCATCCGCTTTTTGCCGGACGTATGGGAACAATGCTTGATACACCATATGGAAACAAAACGATCCTTGAGTCTGACTTAATCATTAACCTTGGCGGACGTTTCGCAGACAGAAGTACCGGCGATGTGAAAATCTTTAAACGTGACGCAAAAATCATTCACGTAAATATCGATAACAAAGAAATCGGCAAAGTCGTACCGACAGAACTTGGTGTCGTATCTGATGTTAAGACATTTATGGTGAAATTAACAGAAAGCTATAAAAAGCTTGGAGCTGATGTGGCGGCTACAGCGGAAGCCACGGCAAAAATTGACCTTACAGAAGAAAGAAAGAAACACGCGCGGAAAACAGATTTCGAAGATCTGCCAATCAAACCGCAACGTGCCTTAAAAGAATTGAGAGAATTTTTAGATAGAGATGCTATTGTAACACATGATTGTGGAATTAGTCAAATCTGGTCAAACCAATTATTTGAAACGTATGAACCTCGAACATTCTTAATTACCGGCGGTGCTGGAACGATGGGATGGGGATTAGGTGCAGCAATGGCGTCGAAGCTAGCCTTCCCTGAGCGCCAATGTGTCAACATTCTCGGTGATGGTTCGTTAGGAATGTCGTTGCAAGATCTTGCGACTGCTGCAAAGCACAATATCCCGATCATCGTGTTCTGTATGAATAACTCACTCTTAGGCTTGATTCGCCAGCAGCAAAACTGGTTCTATGGCGAGCGCGCCATTGATACAGACCTTATTTATAAAAACGAACTTTGTGACAATGAAGAACGCGGCATTGACTTTGTCAAAACGGCTGAAGGAATGGGTGTGCGCGGGGAGCTTGTAACCCATTACAACCAAATTAAGCCGGCGTTAAAACGTGCTGTTGACAGCGGCAAACCGTATTTAATTGAAGTTGTTGTCGATCCGGCTGCCGTTTGTGGATTCTCTAACAACGGTACATTAACAGGATTCGATTATTCCCAAAACTAATCAAGTAAAGCAGGTCATGGCGAACCGCGTCATGCCTGCCCCCTCTTCAACATTAAATGGACATTCTGAAACGATGAAAAGGAGGCGAACCGGATTTATCCGGAAAACTATGACAGATCTTCATAAGTATATGCAAGTAGGAATTGTACATTTTATGGCTTATCCGGCGGCAAGTTCAGGCGAAGGCGCAATCGCCGAGTCGGTAAAGAAAATCGTAACGGATGACTTCTTTTCTGCGATCGAAATTACGAGAGTAAATGATCCAAAAGAACGCCAGGAAGTTAAAAACATAGTAGAATCTGGCCGGATGACGGTCGGCTTTGGAGCCCAACCGATTTTGCTCGGCAATAAAGGGAATTTAAACTCATTTAATCCCGAAGAACGCCAGGCTGCGATCAACCTCGTAAAAGGCGCGATCGATCAGGCGTATGAAGTGAATGCCGGTAAACTGGGCTTTTTAAGCGGGCCAAAACCGGAAAAAGATGAGGACCAGGCCCTCCAGCTTCTGGCGGACTCTATTAAAGAGCTATGTCAATATGCGAAAAGTAAAGGAGATCTCGTCCTCTCATTAGAAACATTTGATGACGAAACGGATAAAAAATGTTTGATCGGTTCTAATCGATTAGCGGTTGAAGTTGCAAAGGAAGTGCGAAAAGTCGATCCAACATTCGGATTAATGCTTGATTTAAGCCACCTGCCAATGCAAAGAGAAACATCAAAAGACGCCTTAACGGTAGCACGAGACTACATTAATCATGCCCACATTGGAAACTGCTACATTAAAGATCCGAAAGATCCCGCTTACGGCGACCAGCATCCAAGATTCGGCTATCCTGGAAGCGAAAACGATGTTGAAGAATTGGCCGAATACTTAAGAGTGTTACTTGACATCGGCTATATCGGTGAAGGCATTCAAAATGTTGTCGCATTTGAAGTCAAGCCTGTTGGCAATGAATGCTCTGATGTCGTTATTGCCCAATCAAAACGTACACTTATTGAAGCATGGAATCGCGTTAAGATCGCAACTCCCCAACTTTAAATTCTAGTAAAAGTTCCTTGTCCACTTTTGTGGGCAAGGAATCAATCGATAAAATTCTTTTATCTTTTAACCATTTTTGTTAAATTAGAAATATTCATGCTAGGTGTCATTCTCTATACATAGTACTGTTCGAATTACCATTTTAATTGAAAACGTTTTATTCTTATTTGAAAAATAGTTTTTAGTTAAAACTATTTTCGCTACTAGATTGAAGGGGGAAGAAGAACGTGAAGAAACTAACAGAAAAAGTAAATGGCGCGAGAATAGCGGAAAGAATCGATCAATTGTCGCGTTGTTCCGAGCCTGCGATCGGAGTCACAAGATTATCATTTACGAAAGAATTTCAATGTGCGCAAAATATGGTTGAACAATGGATGCTTGAAGCCGGGATGACGGTGCGAAAAGACAGCCTTAATAATCTTATTGGCCGGTATGAGGGCAGCAATCCGAATGCTCCTGTTTTAATGATTGGCTCACATTTAGATACGGTTATTGAAGGCGGAAAGTTCGATGGAATGCTCGGCATTGTGACGGGAATTGAAATAGTGGCCGTTCTATTTGAAACAGGAATCATCCTTGAAAATCCGATTGAAGTCATTGCATTTTGCGATGAAGAGGGAGTGAGGTTCCATTCTACTTTTCTCGGCAGTAAAGCGATCGCCGGAACGCTAAAACGAGAAGAGTTAGAGGTAAAGGACGAAGAAGGCATAACACTCGCCAATGCCATTAAAGAACTCGGGTTGGATCCACTAAACTATAAAAAAGCAGCAAGAGTTCCTGAAGAAGTGCTCGCTTACATTGAACTTCATATTGAGCAGGGGCCTGTGCTGCAAGCAGAAGAAATTCCATGTGGAGTCGTAACAGGCATTGCGGGTGCATCTAGATATTCATTTACTATCGAAGGTTTTGCCGGCCACGCTGGCACAGTCCCTCATACACTACGTAAAGATGCTTTAGCGGGTAGCGCTGAATTGGTATTGGAAATTGAACGTTTAGCTAAAGAAAATGCTCCGATTGTAGCGACCGTAGGAAAATTATCTGTGAAACCTGGAAGTAGCAATGTTATACCGGGAGAAGTTGCCGGAACGATTGACATTCGCGATACGGATGAAAGACGTAAAAGGAAGGTGCTTGAGGCCATTTTTCAAAGTGGCGAAGAAATTGCAAGCCGCCGCGGGCTTAAAATTCATTTTGAAAAAGTTATGGAAGTCAGTCCGGTCCTTTGTTCTGAAGAACTCATCCCGATTATTGAATCATCGATTCGTGAAAATGGGATGGATCCAGTCCGTCTTATTAGTGGAGCGGGCCATGATGCGATGGCAATGGCTGATTTAACGAAAGTTGGCATGATTTTTGTCCGTTGTCGGGACGGGATTAGTCATCATCCAGATGAACATGCTAGCCTAGAAGATATGGAAATCGGCGCAAGAGTTCTGTTGGATACTGTTCTTCAAGTCATCCATAGTAAGGTAGCGGCTAAAACCGAGGTTTAAGGAAAAAAGGAAAAGTTCTGCTTATAATTGACTGATTATTAGGAATTTTTATTCTTGAGCATGAAAGATTCGGGATAGAGAATTTTTGGGAGGTCTTACCATGAAATTCACCGTAGAAAAAGCTTTAAAGATTCAATCACTCAAACAATGCAAAGTTGTGGCAGGAAGCCGCGGACTCAATCGCAGTATCCGTTCTGTCAGCATCATGGATTGTCCGGATACGTCCTGGTTAAAGAGAGGAGATTTATTATTAACTACCGGTTATGTCTTTAAGGATGATCAAGAGGCCCAGATAAAGTTAATTAAAGATTTAGCTGAGCGAGAGTGTGCAGGTTTAGCCATTAAAGTGAAACGTTTTCTTCCATCTATTCCCGAACCTATGCTTCAGGAAGCAAATCGTTTAGGCTTGCCGGTTTTAGAAATTCCATATGAATTGGTTCTATCAGATATGCTCATCGCATTGACGCGTGAAATTTTGGCCAGGGAAAGTCTTTATAATGAAGAAACTAGAAAAAAACATTTCTTTTCAACCCTTTTTGGGGGAGAATTTCCTACAAGCGATTCGATCCTGTCACAGGGTCAGGAATATGGTTTATTGCCTGGATGTGAGTATGGTGTTTTATATTTTTCGATTAAAGAGCAAGATAATTCTCCTTTAATAAGTGTAACAACCTTTCAGCAGGTGATTAATCGGGTATCTGCGACAGTAAACGTAAATCTACTTGGTGTCCAATTTGAGGATTTTGTTGCTATTATACAGGCCCGTAGATTAAAAGAGCCGTTTGAGAGGGTTGCGAGAAAAGCAGCTGAACGGATTTTAAGTAATTTAACTGAGCATGTTTCAAAAGAGATGATCGCCGTTGGAATTGGCACAAAAAAGACAATAGCCGGGGAAATTCACTCAAGTTTTCAGGAAGCGAAGGAGGCAATTTATTTAGGCCATCGGGTGACTTCGGGAACATGCGCAATTTATGAATATACGGCCCTCGAACCCGAAGCCTTGCTGCAACATTTACCGGATCACGTTCTGAAACGTTATTTTACTGCAACGATGGGAACTCTTGTGAAATATGACGAACAAAACAATTCGGATCTTCTCAATACATTAGAAGTTTACTTAAATTGTGGCGCAAAGCTCGGGGAAGCCGCACGTATTCTTTATGTACACAGGAATACCGTCAAATTCCGTATTAGCCGAATTGAAGAGCTCTTAGGGATGGACTTGAATGATGGAGAGGTTGCGTTTCGTCTTCAACTCGGACTTTGCGCAGCGAGATTACTAGGTTTATTAACAAGAAAGACGGACCCTGGGTTAAGTTTGATTGGACAAGGATCGCAAAGGGGGTGACGTAACAGGGGGTACGGCTAAAGAATTAGCTGCAAGTAAATACGTGCTAGAAAACTGCAACTAGAGCAAGATGAATCATAATGTGAGATTTTGAAAAAAACTTTATGATGAATCAAGGAGGGGTTCCCTTGAAAAGTGAAAAAATCAGTGCATGGAAAATGTTTTTGCTCGGGTTTCAGCATGTATGCGTCATGTACGGCGGAGCGGTTGCTGTACCATTAATCGTCGCTTCTGCGATCGGCTTAAGCCAGCAGCAATTAGTTTATCTTATCTCGTTTGATTTGTTTACGTGCGGGGTAGCATCTTTACTTCAAGTTGCCGGGGGCAAACATATTGGAATTAAGCTGCCAGCTCTCATGGGCGTATCATTTGTTGTCGTTCAGCCAGTTATTGCGATCGGGTCGATTTACAGCATCCAGGGGGTTATTGGCGCAGTTCTTGTTTCTGGTATTGTCGTTACAATTGCAGCCCAATTCTTTAGTAAAATTTTAAAATATTTTCCGCCTGTCATCACGGCATCCGTCGTTCTCATTATCGGAGTATCCTTAATGCCTGTTGCAATTAATAATGCTGCCGGTGGAGCGGGTTCGAAAGACTTCGGCTCGATCACCAATTTATCTTTGGCTTTGTTTACATTAGTTTTCTTTATCATTTTAAATACGCTCGCCAGAGGTTATTTGAAAGCGATTTCTATATTGGTCTCGATGATTGTCGGAACGGTTGTAGCAGCTTTCTTCGGTGTCGTTGACTTTACTCAAGTAAAAGAAGCGTCATGGTTTCACATGGTTCAACCTTTCTTTTTCGGGATGCCGACTTTCCAATGGTCATCCATTATTACAATGACGATCGTTGCGATCATCATCATGGTTGAAAGTACGGGATCATTCTTTGCGCTTGGGGAAGTGTCGAATCGGAAATTAACTGACCATGATATTAAAAAAGGTTTAAGGGCTGAAGGGATCGGTGCAGTGATTAGTGGCGTTTTTAACAATTTTAACCATTCGGCATTTGCGCAAAACGTCGGGCTTGTTGCAATCACTGGAATAACCAATCGATTTGTCATCATGAATGCCGGTATTATACTAATCGTATTAGGGTTGTTTCCGAAAGTTGCAGCAATAGCTGTGATCATTCCGAAAGCGGTACTTGGCGGGGCAATGGTTCCAATGTTTGGGATGCTTATTTCTACTGCATTGCGGATGATGGCTAAAGTAGATTTTACAAAGCCATCCAATCAAATGATTGTAGCAGTAGGCGTTGGTCTTGCAATCGGCACACATGCGGTTGAACATGCATTTGATGAATTGCCAAAAACCGTTGGGATGTTAGTTAAAAATGGAGTTATTATCGGTACGTTCGCGGCCTTTATTTTAAACATCGTTTTAAATGGTGTAAATAAGGCAGCCGCTGAAGAACGTCCAGAAATGGATCAAACTAACCATACGCTTGAACAAACTGTATAACCATAAAGGGTCCGGATATTCCGGACCCTTTATTGCCGTTTCAAATCGGGTAAGTTGTTGGTTGTAATAAATGTAAAATCCGTAGAGCCATTTGTAGTCTGAAAACCGTTTCTCCTTCATCAAGGTTAGCGCCTAACAACTCTTTTATCTTTGTGATCCGAAAGTTGATCGTATTACGGTGTACACCTAAATTCCGTGCGGCTTCAAGCGACCGCCCACAGCACGATAAGTAAACTTCCAGAGTTTCGAGCAAATCCGCCTGGTTTTCACGATCATATTGAAGCAAAGGATCAAGCACTTCAGACATATAATCTGATAAAAAGTCATCCGGAACATGTTGAAGAATGTCATATGATTGTAGATCAGTATAATCATAAATACTTTGCTTCGATAATGATTTAATACGGGTGCCAAGAGTAATTGCTTGTTTCGCCTGCTTGTAGCTTTTGCTAATTTCGAGAACGTCATTTATGCATGTTCCGATCCCGATTGTGACACCCGGGAATTCATTCGCAAGATGGTTGGCCAATTCAAAAGCGGCAGAATGCAACCGGCTTATTTCTTCCTTATCTACCGATTGTAAGATGATCACCGTATCTTCAAGATTAGCGGATAAAAAGCTGATATTCGTAGTAGTACTAATAATTTGCGAAAGCCTTTCGGGAGTGTTTTTAAAGCTACTTGCGCCAGTTAATGATTTTTCTAAAATAGACAAACAAATATATCCGGCTCCTTGTAAAAGCCCAAATTCCCGCCCCTCTGCAAAAATGGCATCCTTTCCATGTAAATGTCCTTGAAGCAATCGGGAAAAAAACACTTTTTTCCTTTCTTGTTCATTTTGCTTGTTCTCATATGAGAGCAGTTCTCGTAAAAGCGATAGCATTAAATCGGAAATCGAGAGATGGTTTGGAATTTCGAATAATGGTAAGTTCGAATCATCTGCAGCCTTCAACATTGCGGCCGGCAATCCATGCATAAAATGTTTCATTTGGATGCCAAGGCCTGCGCACCGACGTTTTGCCAATTCGTGGATTAACTCTACCTGGGCGATTTCGTCACTTTTGAACACATACCCGGTTGTTAATACTAGCTCTCCGGATTTTAGCCATGGGAGTACATCGGGAGCATCAAAGCTATTAACAGAATGGATGGGCCGATCAAGACTTTGTTTTCCGGCAACGACTTTGCATTGGTTTAACGTCGTAATTTCAAGCGCTTCGGCTAAAGTTATTTTCAATCAAGATCACAATCCTTTCGAACACATTAGCGGGTGATTATTCAGATAAGAATTAGGCTAAGTGCACAACGGAACATTTACACAATTAGTCGGTAGGCACAATGACCGATAGATCAAATTGCTATAGTCTGAAAATAAATAATTTGCTGTCTTTATTTTACGGTAAAAAAGGCAAGATTAAAAGAATCTTTTATGTAAGAGGAGGATACTAAAGTGAAGATTCTTCATGTAGAACGGCTTTCAAAATGTGCATCAGCAAATGAATCGATTATTTCAGATGTCACGGTATCGGTTGAAGAGCCTTCTATTATTCATATTTTAGGAGGTTCAGGTGCAGGAAAGAGCACCTTTTTGCGCATTCTTGGATTGCTTGACCATCCTGATAGAGGGCAAATCTATTATCGAGGAAAACAAGCGAAGGAGTGGTTGGCGGCCGAATGGAGGAGACATGTAGCTTATTGTGCTCAACTGCCGGTCATGCTTCCTGGAACAGTTGAGGATAATCTCCGTATTGTCAGCCGCCTTCATCATCTTTCATTTGATCCCAATGAAGTGAAACATTTATTGGAGCTTGTCGGACTTTCTTATCTTGATTGGAATAAACCTGCATTTGCTTTATCAGGAGGCGAAAAACAACGAGTGGCGTTAGTACGAACCATTTTAATGCGACCGGAGATTCTATTAGTTGATGAAGTAACGTCTTCTTTAGATATTAATTCTTGCCAGATGGTCGAGAACTTTATAAAACGATTTCATCAAGAAGAAGGAGGAACGGTCATCTGGGTGACACATGATCTCGAACAGGCAAAAAACATCGGGCATCGGGTCTGGTTTTTCGCGAACGGGAGACTGCTTGAAAATATATGCACACCCTCTTTTTTTCATCATCCGAAAACAGAAGAAGCAAAGTCATTTATTAGTTGCCGGACAAGCCAAAAAAACGGTAATGAAGGGGTGTTCGTCTAATGTCAAATTTAGCCCTGTTTTCGACACTCGTTTTCATTGTTATAACAATAGCAGTCTCCTTTTGGCAAAAGTTGGGCCTGGAAAAAGATCTAGCTGTCAATACGGCAAGATCGGCTGTTCAATTGTTTTTAATTGGTTATGTACTGCAATATATTTTCCGCGCCGAACAACCTTTCCTCATTCTATTAATGGTTATGATGATGGTAAGTGTCGCCTCCTGGAATGTGGCGCAAAGAGGAAAGGGATTAAAAGGCATCTGGTGGAGAGCGGCAATTACGATTGCGTTTACAGAACTGGTTACTATTTCCTTGTTGCTCGGGTTTAAAATCATTGAGCCAGCTTCTCAATCGATCATTCCAATGTGCGGCATGGTTGCGGGCAATTCGATGATCGCAAGCAGTTTGTTTCTTGCCCAGATGAAACGGGAAGTAGAGGCTTCTAGAGCTGAAATTGAAACGTTATTATCGTTAGGCGCGACAAATAGGCAATCTATCCAGGACGTAATTGCTAGAGCGGTAAAAGCGAGTATGATACCAAATATCGATAATATGAAAACGGTCGGCTTGGTGATGCTTCCCGGTGTGATGACGGGAATGATTGTGGCCGGTGCCAATCCGCTCGAAGCGGTTCGTTATCAAATATTAATCATGTTTTTATTTGCAACATCGCCAGCTATCACGAGCATGCTTCTTAGTTTATTAACCTATCAACTTTGGTTTACAAAGAATTCTATGTTAAAAGAAAAGCGGGAGTTGTAGTCAATGCAAAACATTAAAAATTATGGAAGAGATGGATTAAAGGTTTTTCAATGGCTTATTTTTTTATTGGCAAATGGTGTGGCGATTCCTATTGTTGTGGGAAAAATCTTTCATTTGCCAATGAATGATATTACAAGCTTGATGCAACGAACTTTTTTTGTCGTAGGCATTTCTACATTTTTGCAAGGGTATTTTGGCCATCGCATGCCGATCATTGATGGTCCGGCGGGCACATGGCTCGGCGTCTTCGTTATTATGGCGGATATGGCTGTCCAGAAAGGGCTGCGTTTAGATGATACGTTAATGGTTTTAGAGGGAGGAATGTTTGTCGCCGGATTGTTGCTCATTGTTTTAGGAATAGCCGGGGTTATTAAACATATTCTTTCTTTTTTTACCCCTTTAGTGACAGGCTGTTTTCTCCTTTTGCTGTCTTTGCAGCTGAGCGGCGTATTTATTAAAGGGATGATGAATGTGAGTGGCGTCTCTTCCCGGCCTGATCAAAGCTCATTCTTCATTTCATTTATCGTATTTCTTCTCATTATTGGTTTATCGATATGGGGTCGTGGCTGGATGCGAAATTATGCCTTGTTGATTGGGATTACGATTGGCTGGATCGTTTTTTATCTCGCTGGCAAAGGAATAATGCCCACGCTTCCTCATGCTTTGATCAGCATACCTCATGTCTTTGCCTGGGGAACGCCTTATTTTGACGCGGGGATGGCAATATCTTCGATTCTTCTTGCCTTTATGATGGTTTCGAATCTTGTTGCGAATATATCTGCGATGGCCCATGCAACTTCCAACCAGGAGTTCGGGCAAAACGCCTTTAGCCGTGGCGGGATTATTGGGGGAGTATCACAAATTGTTTGTTCACTGTTTTCGATTGTTGGCATTGTGCCATTAAACAGTTCAGTTGGTTTTGTTCGGATGACTGGAGAAAGCAAAATGCGCCCGTTGTTAATCGCCTCGCTTCTTTTAGCAGTGATTTCTCTTATTCCGGCACTGATCGATTTTCTATCATTGCTCCCTTCGGCTGTCGCGAATGCGGCAATGCTAGCGACATTTGTCCAATCAGTCGGTGTCGCTTTTCAGTCCATCGCAAAAGAAACACTTGACGAACGCCGTTTGACAATTTTAGGAATAACCCTTCTATTTGGAGTTGGAGCGATGTTTTTGCCAGCTTCGATTTTTCAGGGGATGCCTTCAGTGGTTCAATATGTTTTTGGAAATGGTCTGCTTGTGGGAACAATCATCGTTATTCTCCTTGAAAAAGTTTGGAGGAAAAAAGATAGAAAAATAGCTGAAACGATCGAACGGAACACCTTTCATGTGAGATAAGCCATACGTTTCTGTGAAAAATGTCGAATTTTCAGATTAGTCAAACTGCACAATGAGCTCCTTTCAGAATTGGCCCGGATGTCTAATGACCGATTTCGCATTTCGAATTAGAATTAAATCAATCTTCATCCTCTAGGAAGGGGTTGATCGTCTAGAACATTGAAGGTGAGTAATGAAAGGAAGGAAGGATTCGATTGATTTCAACAAAGCTAAAGATTGAAACGATTAATCAGATGGACAAAAATTCTTTTACGGAGACACTCGGCTGGATCTTTGAACATTCACCGTGGGTTGCAGAACGAACATGGAGCAAGAAACCGTTTGCTTCCATTTCCGATCTTCATCAAGTGATGAAACACATCGTGAATGAAAGTACAACAGAAGAAAAGCTTGCTTTAGTTCGTGCCCACCCTGTCCTGGCCACACGTCAAAGAATGGCTGAAGCTTCGGTAGAGGAGCAGTCCGGCGCAGGCTTAAACCAACTTTCAAAAGAGGAGTTTGAAGATTTTCAACAATTAAATCATGCTTACTTCGACAAATTTCAGTTTCCATTTATTATGGCAGTGAAGGGGCAAAACAAGGATACCATTCGAGCGGCCATGAGGGAACGACTTCAATTATCACCCGAGAAAGAGCTTGAGGAAGCCCTGCAGCAAATTTATAAAATTGCACGCTTTCGCTTAGAAGATTTAATAATCGAATAGGAGGAAATGATGATGAGCGTTAAAGATAGAACAATGTATTACGGTAAAGGTGATGTTTTTGTTTTCCGTACGTATGCAAAGCCACTGCAAGGAGTAAAGCAAATTCCCGAATCTGATTTTTCTGAAAAAGAAAACGTGATTTTCGGAATGAATGCGAAAATTTCTCTTAAAGGTCAGGCTTTCTTAACTTCATTTACTGAAGGTGACAACAGCCTCGTTATCGCAACGGATTCAATGAAAAACTTCATGCTTCGCCATGCAGCCCAATATGAAGGAGCAACGTTAGAAGGTTTTCTCACTTTCGTTTGTGAACGCTTTCTAGATACTTACGCTCACCTTGATGCTGTTGAAATCTCAGCTGATGAAATTCCATTCGACAGTGTCAAAGTGCCAAATGGATCTGCGCTGGCTAACAGCGACCTTGTTTACCGTTCTTCACGAAACGAGTTTGCAACGACGACTGTAGAGGTTGCCCGGACGGAAAAAGGAAAGGAAATCGTAAAACAATCGAGCGGCGTTTCTGAATTGCATCTTATTAAAGTTAGCGGAAGCTCATTCTATGGCTACATTCATGACGAATATACGACACTTCCTGAAGCAAAAGACCGTCCGCTATTCATCTATCTCAATATTAGCTGGAGATATAACGATGTAGAAGATGCAATGGGCAACGACCCTGCCCGTTATGTTGCGGCTGAACAAGTTCGCGATATCGCCCAATCGGTATTCCATGAGCTTGAAAACCGCTCCATTCAACACCTTATTTGGGAAATCGGACTTCGTGTTCTCGAACGGTTCCCTCAGCTTGCAGAAGTAGAATTTGAATCCAATAACCGTACGTGGGAAACGGTTGTTGATTCAATTCCAGAATCCAAAGGTCAAGTATACACTGAGCCTCGTCCGCCATATGGATTCCAACGATTCGTAGTGACTCAAGAGGACCTTGAAAAATCAGGGAAAGCAGCTGGCAATGCTGCATATGCAACAAAAGCATGAACGGACGTTTAACGACTCATGTTCTTGATTTAATGAATGGAATCCCTGCCAAAGAACTGAAGGTGGAACTCTGGCAATTAAAAGAAAAGGATATTCGCACATTAATCCGAACAACACATACGAATAGCGACGGCCGGGTCGATTCACCATTGCTCTCCGGTGATGAACTAGAGACCGGTGAATATGAACTTGTATTTTACGTCGGGGACTATTTTGAAAGGCAAGGCGTTCAGCTGTCTAATCCGCCATTTTTAAATAAAGTTCCGCTCCGCTTTGGCATATCGGATCCGGAGGCTCACTATCACGTTCCATTATTAGTTGCCCCTGGCGGCTATAGCACTTATCGAGGGAGCTAAGAAAAACGCTAAAGCGTTTTTCTTAGCAAAAGTATAAAAGCTAGATTGGCGGGACTGCCAATCCATATAACCATTATAAGGAGGTGACGTTAATGACGCAAGAAAGAACAGGTGTTGCGACTTTAGCGGGGAACGCCGTTACGCTAATTGGACCGGAAATTAAAGCAGGTGATGATGCCCCTGACTTTGAGGTTTTGGCGAATGACCGTTCGAAGGTAACACTTAGCGATACAAACGGTAAAGTACGTTTAATCAGTGTTGTACCATCGTTAGACACTGCAGTATGCGACCAGCAAACGAGACGATTTAATGAAGAAGCAGCACGGCTTGGGGACAATATTGTAGTTTTGACCATTAGCGCCGACCTTCCATTTGCTCAAAGCAGATGGTGCGGTGCAGCCGGTATCGAAAACGTACAAACGCTTTCCGACCATTTCAATATGTCTTTCGGAAAGGCTTACGGAACATATATGAAGGAACATCGGTTAGAATGCCGCGCTTTGTTTGTTGTTGATTCAAATAATGTCGTAACATATGCGGAATACGTTCCCGAAGTAACACAACATCCGAATTATGAAGCAGCAATAGAAGCGGCAAAAGCTGCACGCTAGTTTTATTTTCAATCTTAATGACTGCTAGTTTAAACATAAGCAGGTGATGAATATGAAATAATGGGGTGGTAAATGTGCACATCTTAGTAATTGGCTTAAATTATAATACAGCCTCTGTTGAAATTAGGGAGCGCTTTACGTTTACGGATGAATCGAAAGCGAAAGCCATTGAACGATTGAAGCGGACAAAGAGTGTGCAAGAAAGCGTCATTATTGGCACATGTAATCGAACGGAAATTTACGCCGTTGTCGATCAACTTCATACAGGAAGGCACTATATTAAAGGGTTCCTTTCAGAGTGGTTCGAAATCGATTTATCCGATTTTCAGGTGTGTCTATATATTAAGGAAGATTTTGAAGCTGCTCGCCATTTGTTGCGGGTAGCCTGTGGGCTTGACTCAATGGTTCTTGGAGAAACACAAATATTAGGACAGGTGAAAAAATCCTTTTTACAAGCCCAACATCTTAAATCGACCGGCACTCTTTTTAACAGGCTGTTTAAACAAGCCATTACGCTGGCAAAACGTGCCCATTCTGAAACAGCAATTGGGAAACATGCGGTTTCCGTCAGTTATGCGGCTATTGAACTAGGGAAGAAAATTTTTGGCGCTTTTCGAAAAAAGACGGTTGTTATTCTTGGTGCCGGTGAAATGGGGGAACTGACGGCGAAGCATCTTTATACAAATGGAGCCGACAAAATTATCGTCGTTAATCGAACATTTGAACGGGCAAAAGCAATTGCCGAAAAATTTAACGGCGAAGCGTTGACAATGGATCAACTTTCACAATCGTTAATGGAGGCGGATATTATCATCAGCTCTATTGGAAAAGAAGGTTATGTTGTAACAAAACAGGAGATTGAGCATCTTTCCCGGAAAAGAAATCATCGCCCTTTATTCATGATTGATATCGCCGTTCCGAGAAACCTCGATCCTGCCATTAATGAGTTAGACCATGTATTCCTTTATGATATTGACGATTTAGTTGACATTGTTGAAACAAATCTCCAGGCACGCGCTCAAGAAGCGGAAAAAATCGAAGAAATGGTCTCTCGCGAACTTGACGCTTTCCAATCGTGGCTAAACACGTTAGGGGTCATTCCGGTCATTTCCGCATTGCGTGAAAAGTCCTTTCTTATCCAGGAAGAGGCCGTTCGCCATATTGAAAATAAACTACCTGATTTGACGGAAAGAGAGCTAAAAATCATTCGCAAATATTCAAAAATGATTGTGAATCAGATGCTGCACCACCCCGTTATTAAAATGAAAGAAATGGTTGGTGATCGTAATCGCGATGAGGTTCTTAACCTATTTATCAAAATGTTTGCGTTAGAAGAAGAAATGGCGAAGCAAAATCATTTAGATGTGTATGAGGCCAGCCGCAGGCAGTCAAAGATGAAAAAAGTCCCCGTTTATTCGTAAGCGGGTGAGGAGGTGTCTATGAAGAGAAAATTAGGCTTACTTGTCATGGCATATGGGACACCAAATAGTATGGATGAAGTAGAATCCTATTACACACATATTCGGCATGGAAGAAAACCGCCCGAAGAGCTTTTAGATGATTTAAAAAGAAGATATAAAGCGATAGGAGGCATTTCTCCATTAACAAAAATTACGAGAAGCCAGGCTAAACAATTAGAGCTGAAACTCAATTCATGGTTTGAAGACATACAATTTGTTTCGTATCTCGGCTTTAAACATGCTTCTCCATTTATTGAAGATGCAGTCAAGCAGATGAAGGATGATGGAATAGAGGAAGCGATTAGCATTATTTTAGCGCCGCATTACTCGATTTATAGCTTAAAGGCCTACAATGACCGGGTGAAAATGTTCGCCGAAAAAATAAACGGTCCGATCATTTATCCGATTGACTCCTGGTATGAAGAGCCAAAGTTTATTTCATTCTGGGCAAAACAAATTAAAAAAACGATGGTATCGGTTGAGGATTTGTCGAAAGTTGTAGTTATTTTTTCCGCACATAGCCTTCCGGAAAAAATAATTTTAAATAAAGATCCGTATCCGGAGCAGCTTATCCGAACAGCTGAAATGATCGCACAAAAAGCTAATGTGAAACATTATGCGGTTGGCTGGCAGAGCGCGGGTAACACAGGGGAAGCGTGGCTTGGTCCGGATGTACAAGACCTTACGCGCCAATTATATGAACGAAACGGATACACTTCTTTTATATATTGTCCTGTCGGCTTTGTTGCTGACCATCTTGAAGTTTTATATGACAACGATTTTGAATGCAAAGCTGTAACAGAAGAATTAGGCGTTCGCTATTACCGGCCTAAGATGCCGAATACGAATCCGATCTTTATTGAAGGACTTGCGTCCGTTGTTGCAAAAAAAGCGAGAACACTTGAAAACGAAAAGGTTATCTTGATCCATTCATAATAGAACCAGAGACTATTATTTCAATTTTTATTTAATTAAAATTAATATAATTTAGTATTGATTTTTTTATGATAAGTGTTATCATTGTAAGTGATAAATTTAATAAAAAAGCCATTTTCACGTATACAGAAAGGAGAATGAAAAATGGACAATAAAGAAATTCCGAACGGGGGAAAATGCCCTTTCAACCACGGCGCCATGACGAGTCTAAAATCTAGTGGCACGACAAATCAGGACTGGTGGCCAAACGCGTTAAACTTGAATATTCTCCGTCAGCATGACAGAAAATCGAATCCTATGGGAGAAGACTTTAATTATGCGGAAGAGTTTAAAAAGTTGGACTACAATGCTCTTAAGCAGGATCTTCGCGATTTGATGACAACCAGTCAAGATTGGTGGCCTGCTGACTATGGACATTATGGTCCTCTCTTTATCCGTATGTCCTGGCACGCAGCCGGTACATACCGGAATGGTGATGGCCGGGGAGGCGGGGGCACTGGCAACCAGCGTTTTGCGCCACTGAACAGTTGGCCTGATAACGTTAGCCTTGATAAAGCACGCCGGCTCCTATGGCCGATTAAGAAAAAGTATGGCAACAAGATCTCATGGGCCGACTTGCTCGTTTTGGCAGGAAATGTTGCCATTGAATCGATGGGAGGACCGACAATAGGTTTTGGAGCAGGCCGTGAAGACATTTGGCATCCGGAAGAAGACATCTATTGGGGTAAGGAAACGGAATGGCTGGGCGATAATCGTTATACAGGCGATCGTGAGCTTGAGAATCCTCTTGCTGCTGTTCAAATGGGCCTTATTTATGTTAACCCGGAAGGTCCAAACGGTAAACCAGATCCGATTGCTGCGGCTCGCGATATTCGTGAAACCTTTGCACGTATGGGTATGAACGATGAAGAAACTGTTGCACTAATTGCTGGCGGCCATACTTTCGGTAAGGCGCACGGCGCAGGAGATGCCTCTCATGTGGGTCCAGAGCCTGAAGCAGCACCTATTGAAGCACAGGGATTAGGCTGGATAAGCTCACATGGTTCCGGTAAAGGCCGTGACACGATTACAAGTGGTCTTGAAGGGGCGTGGACACCTAATCCAACCCAATGGGATAATGGTTATTTTGATATGTTATTTGGATATGAATGGTGGCTCACTAAGAGTCCTGCGGGCGCATGGCAGTGGCATGCAGTAGATGCTGATGAGGAACATCTTGCACCAGATGCGGAAGATCCATCTGTTAAAGTTCCGACAGTTATGTTTACCACTGATTTAGCATTGCGTCATGATCCAATATACGAGAAGATTTCGCGTCGTTTCCATGCAAATCCAGATGAGTTTGCAGATGCATTTGCCCGCGCGTGGTTTAAACTTTTACACCGTGACATGGGTCCAAAAGCAAGATACCTTGGTCCGGAAGTTCCAGAAGAAGATTTCATCTGGCAAGATCCTGTACCCGCTGGCAATTATGATTTAACAGATGCTGAAATAGCAGAATTGAAAGCGAAAATCCTTGACTCTGGACTGTCAGTTAGTGAACTTGTTAAAACTGCCTGGGCTTCTGCCAGCACTTATCGAGGTTCAGATCATCGCGGCGGTGCAAATGGTGCTCGCATCCGTCTTGCTCCTCAAAAGGATTGGGAAGTAAACGAGCCAGAGCACCTTGCCAAAGTGCTTTCTGTTTATGAAGAGATTCAAAGCGAACTGGATAAGAATGTGAGCATTGCTGATTTGATTGTTCTTGGTGGTTGTGCTGCAGTAGAAAAAGCTGCAAAAGATGCAGGCTTTGATGTAACTGTACCTTTTGCCCCTGGACGTGGCGATGCCACACAAGAGCAAACGGATAGTGAAAGCTTTGCAGTTCTGGAACCTATCGCTGACGGTTTCCGCAACTATCAGAAGAAACAATATAGTGTAAGTCCAGAAGAGCTTTTAGTAGATAAGGCACAACTCCTAAACCTTACAGCACCAGAAATGACTGTACTTATTGGTGGTTTGCGTGTTCTCGGTACGAACTACGGTGGTACTGGGCACGGCGTATTCACTGATCGTGTAGGTACACTTACTAACGACTTCTTTGTTAATTTGCTTGACATGGGAGTTGAGTGGAAGCCTGTAGACGGTGGTATATATGAAGGACGTGATCGGAAGACAGGCGAAGTAGTGCGTACGGCAACTAGAGTTGACCTGGTGTTCGGTTCAAATTCAGTTCTACGCGCAATTGCAGAAGTTTATGCTCAAGACGATAACAAAGAGAAGTTTGTACGTGACTTCGTAGCTGCATGGGTTAAGGTCATGAACGCTGACCGTTTTGATCTCAAATTAGACTTATCCGTGCCGCAAGAAGTTTAAGAGATTCATATTTTTAGAAAGATGTTTTAAATTCGTTCCATTCTCATTTATTCTCAAATTATTCTCATTTAATTGTGACAAATTAACACTCTAATTAGTAGTAGAAAAGATCATCAACTTGATGATCTTTTCTACTACGGAGTGCAAAAACCGAATAAAGAGGTGTTGAAATGAATCAACATCGTTTAAAGGAAGGGGTTGCTCTATTAAAAAATAATGGGGTAAGAATGACCGTACAACGTATGGCCATTCTGGAATATTTAGCCACTACGGATTCCCATCCTACCGCTGATGAGATTTACAAATATTTAACCAACAGACTGTTAAACATTACAAATGCGACGATTTATAACAATTTAAAATGCTTTAAAAAATATGGGCTCATTAAAGAATGGACATATGGAGAAGCTTCAAGCCGCTACGAGTGGGCAAAGAATTTCCATTATCATGTCGTTTGTAGATGTTGCGGGAAAATGCGCGATTTTAATTATCCCGAACTAAAGGAAATTGAGGAGTATGCTGAAAAACTTTCCGGGTTTCAAATTTCCTGCCATCTTTTTGAAATTCATGGCATTTGTCCGGAATGTAAAGAAGCCAGAAACAACTTTTAATTTGGTCAGTTAATTGAATAATGAGGAAGTGACAAAATCATGTCCGCATTTGATCTTATTATACGAAATGGGACGATGGTAACGTCTGATTCAGTCTTACGGGGCGATATCGTTATTAACGATGGAAAAATCGAAAAAATCGTCGAGAATGAATCGTTTGAAGGCAAAGGCATTCGAGAGATTGATGCTACCGATCTATATATATTTCCGGGATTAATTGATTCACACGTTCATTTTAATGAACCAGGAAGAACGGAATGGGAAGGATTTCAAACAGGTAGCAGAAGTCTGGCGGCAGGAGGAGCAACGACCTTTTTCGATATGCCGTTAAACAGCCATCCTCCAACGATTACGAAACACGCGTTCGAATTGAAAGATAAACTGGCAAAACAGAAAGCGATCGTTGACTTCAGGCTTTGGGGAGGATTGGTTCCTTCAAATCTGGAGTATTTAGAAGAATTGCATGATTGCGGCGTCATCGGTTTTAAAGCTTTTATGTCTCCTAGTGGAATTAATGAATTTCAAAATGCGAATGATCAAATCCTTTATAAAGGGATGGAAAAAATTGCTCAATTGAATTCTGTTTTAGCCGTTCATGCGGAAAGCACAGATATAACGAATCAATTAGCTGAAGAAAAGCGCAAGGCAGGAAAAACGGCAGCAATCGATTTTTGTGAATCACGGCCGATTTTATCTGAAATTGAAGCAGTGGCAAGAATTTTATCGTACGCTCAAGTAACTGGCTGTAAGCTACATATCGTCCATGCAAGCAGCAGTCAAGTCGTATCATTAGTGACACGGGCAAAACAAATAGGCATTGATGTTACTGTTGAAACGTGCCCGCATTACCTTTCTTTAACAACAGAAGATTTTTCAAGAATCGGCCCTGTTGCAAAATGCGCCCCGCCGTTAAGAGGTAAAGATGAAGTGGAGGCGTTATGGAAATCATTCGCCGATGGAGAAATTGACATTATCGGTTCTGACCATTCGCCAGCTCCGCCAATGATGAAACAAGCGGAAGATGGTGACATGTTTAAAGCGTGGGGAGGCATTTCGGGTGCACAATCGACACTTTCGGTACTGCTGGAAGAAGGGTATTGGAAACGGAATATCCCATTAGAAAGAATTGTAGAAACGACGTCAACAAACCCCGCTAAACGATTCGGACTATACCCTCAAAAAGGGACGATTGCTGTCGGCAGCGATGCAGACTTAGCGATCGTGAATCTTACTCAGTTTTACCGTTTGAACGAGAATGATCTTTTTTACCGTCATCCACATTCGCCATATGTCGGGAAAACGTTCAGAGGAAAAAATGTGGCGACGATTGTCAAAGGGAAGATTGTGTTTGAAAATGGACAAATCATTTCATCCGGGCAATATGAAACGATTCCATAATATCAATTTTCCTAATAATTTGTGCTTTCTGGTTTTTCATACAAATCATAACAAAGGAGCGAATTAAATTGAGTACAAAAACGTTAAGTGCTGAGAAACAACAACTTATCCAATATATTGAGGATCATAAAGATGAATTGATCGGTTTCCTGCAGGAACTTGTTTCGATTCCATCGGATAATCCTCCTGGAGATTTGCAAGAGATTGCTGAACATATTGGCAAACGCTTAAATGAATTTGAATTTGAAAACGTAAAGCTTCATGAGGTGGAAGAGGAACTTGTAAAAGCCCATGGGATGATTCGCGTATCGAATGTTGTTGGTTTTCAAACGTTTGGCAACGGGGAAGGCCCAGAAATTACGTTAACTTCTCACGGGGATGTCGTACCCCCGGGCCTTGGATGGACACAGGATCCGTATGGCGGAAATATTGTCGACGGAAAATTATACGGCCGTGGTGCAGCCGTCTCTAAATCGGACATTGCTTCTTACACGTTTGCGGCATTAGCTTTACGGCAATTTAAAGATAAATTGAAAGGGAAAATCTCCTTTGCATTTACATTTGATGAAGAAACAGGCGGCTTAGTAGGACCGAAATGGCTGCTGGATCGAAAGCTGGTCAATCCTGATATGGCGATTTATCCGGGCTTCACCTATTCTCTCGTAAATGCTCACAACGGTTGCCTTCACCTTGAAGTGAAATTAAAAGGGAAATCTGCTCATGCAGCTGAGCCTCAGCACGGACATGATGCGTTAGTAGCGATGACAGGTGTGTTGAATGCGATTTATAATTATCGGGATTCGCTCTCTTCGATCCATTCGAAAATTCCGGGCATTGATACGCCGAATATTACGGTAGGATTAATTTCCGGCGGGATTAATACAAATGTCGTCCCTGATGAGTGTGTGATTCGTATGGACCGGCGATTGATTCCGGAAGAAGATGGTGAAATGGTTGAAAAAGAGCTTCGCAATATCATTGATACTGCCGTGGAGAAGTACGAAGGCATTCAAGCGGAAGTCACTCGTATTCTATTAGCAAACAGCTTTGGCCCAACACCTGTTAACTCTCCATTAGTGAAAGCGGTCGCTTCCAATTGGAAAGAAGTGATGGAGACGGATGAAGAACTAGAAATTAAAGGTTCGCCATTGTATACGGATGCCCGCCTTTTTGCCGAAGCAGGTGTACCTATCGTCTTGTTTGGCGCCGGTCCGCGAACATTGTTAGAAGCGAACGGACACCGTGCTGACGAACATGTAAAAATTGACGATTTGCTCAAATCAACGAAAATTGTTGCTTTAGCACTTTATGATTTATTGCAATAAAGTCCTTTAACTTAAGGAGTTGGACAAGCGATGAAACTGGGGTTTATAGGATTAGGAAACATGGGCCTTCCGATGGCGATCAATCTAGTAAAAGCAAACTATGAAACATTTGGAATTAACCGGAGCAAAGGAAAAGAAATGACTTTCGCTGAAAATGGCGGAAAAATTGGCAAGTCGGTTGCCGAGCTTGCCAAAGAGGCGGATGTCATCATGACATGCCTTCCGTTACCTGATGATGTAGAGAACATCTATTTCAGCAAAGACGGTATTCTACCAAATGGTAAAGAAGGATTGACGTTAATCGATTTTAGCACGGTTTCTCCGGATTTAAATGAAAAAATATATGAAGCGGCAAAGAAAAAAGGAATCGGCTTTTTAGATGCGCCGATCAGCGGCGGAAATGAAGGAGCAAGATTAGGAACGTTAAGCATTATGGTCGGCGGTGACAGGGAAGTCTTTAATAAAGTTTACCCGATTTTCGAAGTGCTCGGGAAAAACATTTACCATACGGGGAAAGTCGGTAATGGGACAATTTTTAAACTCATTAATCAATACATGGTCAGCGTTCATACTCAGGCTGTCAGTGAAGCGTTGTTTTTAGCTGAAAAAATGGGGATCGAGTTAGAAAACTTGTTTGAAATATTGAATAATAGCTATGCCCAGAGCCGCATTTTCGAACGGCATTTTAAGTACATTTCCAAAAACGAGTATGAACCGGGCTTTGCTCTTAATTTGTTATACAAAGATATGTCATTAGTGCAACAAATGGCCGAAAACAATAATATTAAATTGCCAGCAGGAGAACTCGTGAACAAGATGCTTGAAAGCGCAAAAGAATCGGATTATCAAAATGATGACATGTCGGCACACTATTTGTTTTTTAAAGAGAAAAGCAACGTGGAATTGGTGAAATAGAAAAGAATGTAATAAGCAGGTTCCTGCTTATTACATTCTTTTCTTCTAATAAAGGAGAGATTGAAATGCTAATCAGTACGAAAGAAATGTTAAAGAAAGCGCAAGAAGAAACACGCGCAGTTGCAGCCTTTAATACGTATAGCCTGGAGACAGTGCAAGCAGCAATTTCTTCCGCTGAAAAGGAAGAGCAGCCTGTCATCATCGCGCTTGGCGAACGGTATTTCCCGACGGTTGATGTTGAAGGCTTTGCAGCAATGGTGAAAGCGATGGCGCACAAGGCGGCAATTCCGGTGGCTCTCCATCTGGATCACGCCTATGAGAAGGACTCGATCATTCGTGCGATCAAAAACGGATTTACATCTGTTATGTATGACGGATCAAAAATATAAAGCGGACGAAAGAAATTGTAGATATTGCCCATATGGAGGGTGTATCCGTTGAAGCAGAAATTGGCTCGATGGCGAAGGGGGCTTATTCGGATGAAGAAGAAGGAGATGGAACGTTAACTGATCCATTATTAGCAAACGAATTTGTTAAAGCGACGAATATTGATTTTTTGGCTGCGGCGATCGGGACTGTTCATGGAATGTATCAAGGCGAGCCGAACATTGATCTTGAACGCCTTCAACAAATTCATGAACTTGTCAACATTCCATTAGTATTGCACGGCGGTTCCGGAACGCCTGATGAAAAAATAGTGGAGACGATCAATCATGGAATTTGCAAAATTAACGTAAACACAGAGATTTCAGTGGCTGCTGTAACATTTTTGAAATCCGCATTTGATGATGAGTTTAAAGATGATCCGATGCCTCATTTATCTAATATTAACCGGGCAATGCAGCAAAAAATGGAGAAAGCTATGCAGCGATTTGTGCGTCTGTTTTCAAATGAAAAGCAGGCAGTTTGTTAAAAAAGGCAAACCATCCTTTTATAGGAGGGATGGTTTTCTTTTTGTTTGAATTTATAAAAAATTCGCAATTGAAGTGATTGTGTAATTGGGTTATTATATCAGCAAAAGGAAAAATAGCTTCATCTTAACAAAGCTATGTCTGAAATCAGCTCCATATTTTACGACTGTTTGGGAACTTTGTTGTTTATAACGCAACAAACTGGAGGTGTCTAAAATAGTGGTTACTGAGTTAGAGAAGATCGTTGATGAAAAGCGAATCGTAAAGTCAGGAGATGAAGATCCGTTCGGCAACCTCGGAAAGTGTACAGTTTATCCGCAAACAGAAGAAGAAATTTCGGCCATTTTAACTTACGCATCCAAAAATGGCAGGAAAGTATTTGTTGAAGGCTCCGGAACGAAAAAAGGGTTTGGCGGCCTTTTGGAAAAAGCCGATATTTTACTTTCCTTGAGCCATTGTAAAGGTGTTGTCGAATATTCGGCAGGCGATCTTACTATAACTGTTCGTCCAGGAACAACGATAAAAGAAATTGGGGAATATCTGGCTCCGTTTGGTCAGTGTCTCTCCGTTGATCCTGCGTGGCCGGAATTTGCGACGATTGGCGGTGTGATTGCTGCCAATTCCAGCGGACCAAAGCGGCTGAAATACGGTTCAGCCCGGGACTTTGTCATCGGTTTAAGAGTCGTTTACCCGGACGGCAAGGTGATTCGCACTGGCGGTAAAGTTGTGAAAAACGTTGCCGGCTATGATATGAACAAGCTATTTGTTGGTTCAATGGGAACGCTCGGAGTCATTAGTGAAGTAACAGTAAAGCTCAGGCCATTGCCTAAATATGAAAGTCTCGTCCTTCTATCTTTTTCTGAAAAAAATTTACATGAAATCCGTTCATTTGTTATTCAACTTCTAGACTCGATGATGGAACCGGTTTCTCTTGAACTGGTCAATCCAACGTTATCCAACCAGCTGACCGGGTTAGAAGGTTACACGCTATTCATCGGGTTAGAAGGTATTGAAAAATCGGTCCTTTATCAAGAAATGTGGATAAAGGAACATCAACCGAAAGAAACGGAATTAATTATCTTGCAGCAACATGAAGCAAAAAAGATCTGGTCTACATTTGCCAAATTAGCTCCGAATCCGCTACGAATAAAAGAAATTGATGAAAGTAATCTGGAAATAGGAATTAAAATTGGAAGTAAAAATATCGATGTCATAGAACTAGTAGAAGCGTGCCATCTCATGAGCTTAAATAAACATGTCGACGTGCGGGTTCATGGTGGGACTGGGCATGGGATTACGAAAGCGTATGTCAAAGGGAATACAGAGGCTGTATTATCGTATGTAAGGGACATCAGGTCTGCCGGGTGTAATAAAGGAGGGTACGCTATTGTCGAGCATGCGCCTTATATACTGAGAAAACACGTTAATGTTTGGGGAGATCCACCTTCTTATTTTTCATTGCTTGAAGGGATTAAAAAAGCCATCGATCCAAATAACGTCCTGAACACGCAGCGATTCGTCGGAGGTTTGTAAAAATGAGTATAGAAGAAAAAGAACGTATTAGTGCAAGTGGGAAATCACCTGCCTGCATGTCAATGAGTCTTGGAAACTATCTATGGAATGATCCGCCGGATGAGAACAAATGGACTGACTGTGTCCATTGCGGTATGTGTCTTGAAGCATGTCCAACCTATCAACAAACGGGTGAAGAGCATCAATCGCCAAGAGGACGAGTGTATTTAATTAAAGCGGTTGCTGAACAGAAAATCGAAGTAAATGAACAATTTGCGCATCCGATTTTCACATGCCTTGACTGCCGGGCATGTGAAACGGCGTGTCCGGCCAATGTTCAGGTCGGTGGCCTAATCGAAGAAGCAAGAGGGCAAATTCGCCAGGCGATGCCGTTATCCGGTTTTAAAGGGGCGGTGAATAAATTCTTTTTAAAAGGGGTATTCCCGCATCCCAACAGGTTGCACGCGTTAGGAAGCCTGATGAAATTTTATCAGAAAAGCGGTTTGCAAACCACTATAAGAAAAACAGGACTGTTAAATATATTGCCAGGTCATTTGAAAGATATGGAAGCTGTTTTACCGACTTTGGACCATGAACCAACTTTAAAAAAATTTAATGAAGTTGTGCCTGCTAAAGGAAAAACGAAGAAACGAGTGGCCATGCTAACAGGGTGTGTGATGGATGTAATGTTCAGCGACATTAACGAAGCGACGATTCGTGTGCTGACTAGAAACGGATATGAAGTAATGCTTCCGAAAGAACAGCGCTGTTGCGGCGCACTGCATGTTCATGCGGGTGACCGTGAAACTGGCAAAAAGCTGGCGAAGCAAAATATCGAGGCGTTTAAAAATGTTGAAAAAGTGGTCGTTAATGCGGCGGGATGCGGTTGCGCGTTAAAAGAATATCCTGAGCTGTTCCGAAATGAACCGGAATGGAAGAAAGAAGCAGAAGAATTTGCTCGTAAAGTAGAAGACGTCTCCACGTTTTTGTATACCGAGGGCTATGAACACCCGAAAGGTGAACTAAAGACAAGGATTACGTACCATGATGCGTGCCACCTTGCCCACGGACAGGGAATTCGTTTTGAACCGCGCGAGCTTTTGAAGAGCATTCCAGGAATCGAAATGGTTGAATTGCCGGATGCGGACCGATGCTGTGGCAGTGCCGGTATTTACAATTTAACGAACCCGGAAATGGCGGGCGTTCTGTTGGAGCGAAAAATGAACGATGTGCCCGAAAATGTTGAAATGATTTCAATGGGAAACCCGGGCTGCATGCTTCAGATGGCAATGGGCGTCCTGCGGCATGGAAGAAGCGAAAAGATAGTCCATACGATGCAACTGTTAGATTGGGCTTATCAAAAAGAAGATGGGGAAAAGGGAGGTGAAGGCCATGTTCAGGAAAAAACGAAAAGTGCAAGGTGATGAGACCATTTTATCATTAGCCCGCATTGTCGGGGACGATTATATCCTTTATCGGAAAGAGGACTTAATTGCGTATGAATGTGATGGATTAACGCTTTATAAAGGAATGCCAAAAGCCGTTGTTTTTCCGGAAACTACCGAAGAAGTGTCACAAATAGTGAACTATTTATCCAATTGTAACATCCCATTTATCGCCCGTGGTGCGGGGACGGGCTTAAGCGGGGGAGCGATTCCGTTTGGAGGAGAAGTCATTATTAGCCTTGTTCGAATGAAAAAGCTTTTACGTGTTGACTATGAAAATCGGCAGGCTGTTATCCAGCCGGGATTTGTCAATTTAAAATTAACAAACTCGATCGCCCATAAAGGGTACTATTATGCACCTGATCCTTCGAGCCAATATGCCTGCACGATCGGCGGAAATGTGGCAGAAAATGCTGGCGGGGCGCATTGTTTGAAGTATGGTGTAACGACGAATCACGTTCTTGGACTGGAAGTCGTGCTGCCAAACGGAGATATTGTAGAAATTGGCGAGGAAGGGATTGCCGATCGCCCGGGATATGACTTGTTAGGACTGCTAACCGGTTCGGAAGGGACGATGGGGATCGTTACGAAGATTACCGTCAGAATTTTGAAAAATCCGGAAGGGAAGAAGACGGTGCTCGCTTATTTTGATCGCATAGAAGATGCCAGCTATGCCGTCTCCGACATTATTTCGGTCGGGATTGTTCCAGCCGCACTGGAAATGATGGATAAAACCGCAATTGAAGGGGTGGAAGCGGCGAATTTTCCTGTCGGCCACCCGAAAGATCTTGCGGCGCTTCTCCTTATTGAAGTAGATGGAATCACGGTTGGAATTGAAGACGAGATTAATGAAATTGTTGAGGTTTGCCGAAGACGTAACGTAAGAGAAGTCAAGGTCGCTAAGGATGAGGTGGAAAGAGCGAAATGGTGGGCGAACAGAAAAACAGGCTTCGGCGCAATGGGGGCCATCTCGCCTGACTATCTCGTCCAAGACGGGGTTATTCCAAGAACAAAACTCCCGGAAGTCCTTGCAAAAATTAACGACATCAGCAAGAAATCGGGTCTCAGGATCGCGAACATTTTCCACGCAGGGGACGGCAATCTTCATCCGCTTATTTTGTTTGATGCAAAAAAGGAAGGTGAGACGGAGCGGGCGCTCGCTGCCGGATCGGAATGTTTGAGAGCATGTGCCGAAAGCGGCGGATCGATCACCGGGGAACATGGCGTCGGCATCGAGAAAAAGGAAGAGATGCGGTTTATTTTTACAGATGATGAAATCGAAGCACAGACGAATATACGAAGCGTTTTTAATCCTCATAATCTCTTAAATCCGGGAAAAATATTTCCAAGTCCGAGCCGGTGCGCAGAAATAAAACAGGAAATTATTACAAATAGAGAGCCTGTTATCAATTAACGAGATAAAAAAAGATGGAATTCTACTGTGGAATTCCATCTTTTGCTTTTTAGTTTAAGCATCCGCGCGTTCAATTAAGACATCTGTCAGGCGGTTAATTTTCTTCAATACTTTCGCATCGTCTGTAATTTTCCCAAATACTTCGACAGAGCTTGCTGGTCGAATTTCGTCATTTGCGCTTACTGGAGTGGGGCCGTAAAATATGCAAAAGGCGGATCCGGGTGGCCAATAGGCAAGATCCCCTTCGTTGACCACCTCTTGTTCATTTTCAAGCTTAACATCAGCATTGATCGAAAAATAAATTTCATCGCCCCAGAGGCTACCGCGTGATGAAATTGGGAGGCTGTCCCAAATCTTTTCTCCCGCTGGAGTGTCATGGAGTACTCCATTTAATTGATAGTCATTGACTTTGATCTTGATTTTTTTCAAATTCTTCTCCCCCAGTAAAAATGTTGTTTTTTATATCGTTTCAACCGCGCATTTCTCGTTATCATACACATCTAGTGCGGCCTGGACGGCACGGCCGGCATGAAGTTTCAGGCCATGTCGAATCAGCACTGCTTCTAGAGCGCCTAAAACGTGAAGTATGTTTTTCTTCCTGCAGCTAAAGCCCATTGTTCCTATTCTCCATATTTTTCCTTTGAGCGGACCAAATGAGCTGGCGATTTCGATATCGAAGTCTTCAAGCAGCATCGAAAGGACGGCTTCTCCGTCAATCCCTTCAGGAATCGTTATGCATGTAACAACGGGCAATTTATATTTGGCATTGCCGAACAGTTCTAGCCCCATCGCTTTAATTCCCTTGATGAGTGCTTTTTCATGCAATTGATGTCTTAAGAATCTTTCTTCAAGTCCTTCTTCTAATACAATGCGCAATCCTTCGCGTAAAGCGTATAACATTGAAGTCGCTTCGGTATGGTGGTTTAAACGGATCGGACTCCAATAATCCATCAGTTGGCTTAAGTCAAAATAGTTGCTGCGAATGACGGGACGCCGACGTTTTTTGTCTTCTTCTCGGTCAGCAAGGCCTCTTTCAATTTTCTTTCGTTCCAATAAAATGGATTCAATTCTTGAATTAAACGTAATCGGAGCCATTCCAGAGGGGACGGATAAACATTTTTGCGTGCCGCCTATGCAGGCATCGATTTTCCATTCATCTACTTTTACATCAGTGCCGCCAATTGAGGCAACTGCATCGACAACAAAAAGAACGTCCATATCTCTACAAACTTCCCCGATTTCTTTTAAAGGCTGCATGCGTCCAGTTGATGTTTCACCGTGTACCATCGCTACAATCTTTGGTTTCACCTTTTTAATTTCTTCAATTACATCATGAGGCTGAAAAACTTCTCCCCATTCCGTTTCCATTGTAACGACTTCGGCATCATACCGCTCGGCGATTTCGGTAAGGAGATGGCCGAACCGTCCATAGATTGGCACAAGCACTCGATCACCGGGTTCAATAATGCTACATAAAACAGCCTCGATTCCTGCTCTTGATGTGCCGTCGATAGGAAAGGCCCAATAATTATTCGTTTGAAACAATTTCCTGAGCATCTCCATCGTTTCATTCATCATATTTGTAAACTCCGGATCAAACTGCCCTAATATCGGAGTAGACAATGCCCTGAGGACACGTGGCTCTGCTTCAACAGGACCGGGCGTCATAATCGTTCGCAAAGAAGTACTTAAATCTCTATACATGCTCAATTCCTCTCCTTATCCTATTTATCTGTCTTATAATAAATAAAACCCTCTCCTTTTTTGAGAGGTGGATTGATCTTTAACCGATCTACTTTTTTATGCTTATTTTAGTAGATATGGGAGGTCGAGTCATTGTTTACTGTGGACAATAATCGCTCTATTCAACCATGCACGATGTACAAAATGCAAAACATTAAGTTTGTCAGTAATTTTTGTTATAATGGTAAAAAACATCGTTTAAGGAAGTGTTTCTTTTGTTTGAACTTTACTTTCCAGAAGATAAAACGGAATATATTCCGGCGGTGGGCATTCTTATCGTTTTCATTATTCTCGCGGTGGTTGTCTGGCGTTTTTTTAAATGGCACCATCAAAAGGAATTAACGAAATTAGGCGAACTTGAGGCTAAAATAAAGGAAGCACAGTCAAAGAATGATCAATCTCATAGCTGATACATAAGAAAATTCGATTGACAATTTTGGAAGATTACGTTATGATCAAGATAATTAAATGAATAGTGATTCCCAAAGGGGAGTAGCTCTTGCAATAAAGTCGTCATTACGGGACTTGGGTCCTCGGCTTTATTGGCAATGTTGATTGTTAGCGAGACCTTTGCCAGTGTTTGGTGAAGGTTTTTTTTGCGCTTTTACCAATACATATGGTAAAGGCGTTTTTTATTGGTTTTAGACCAATAAGGGAAAAATTAAAGAGAGAAGGGGATAATGAAAATGGAATTTTTGATCGCTTTACTTTCGATTGTGATGATTGATTTAGTTTTGGCCGGAGACAATGCGATTGTCATTGGATTAGCCGCAAGAAATTTACCGAAACACCAGCAGAAAAAAGTTATCATATGGGGTACGATTGGGGCCATCATCATTCGGGCTGCGGCAACAATTGCTGTCGTATGGCTATTGGAAATCCCCGGGCTGCTTCTTGCAGGCGGACTGATTTTAATCTGGATTGCCTATAAACTATTAACCGAAGAAAAAGATCACGAGGTTAAAGCCGGGAAAAATACGTGGGCTGCGATCCGCACGATCATTATTGCCGATGCGGTTATGGGGCTTGACAATGTTCTTGCTGTTGCGGGTGCGGCGCACGGAAACTTTCTTCTCGTTATTATCGGACTGGCGATTTCCGTTCCGATTGTCGTCTGGGGAAGCACAATCATTTTAAAATGGATGGAGCGTTTTCCGATTATCATTACAATTGGAGCCGGAATCCTGGCGTGGACGGCTTCAAAAATGATCGTGAAAGAACAATTTGAATTCATGAAAAATCTTTTTGACAATCCTTTTATTAAATACGGGTTTGAAATTGTAGTAGTAGCTGCTGTTGTATTGGCCGGGTATTTGAAAAAGCAAAAGGAAAAAGGAAAAGAAAAGGAAGAAAACGTTCGAGAATCAATACAATAAACATGAAGGTCCTTTATTGGGGGCCTTTTTACTATGTGCAGAAGAAAAATTACTATTTTTTAGCATTTGAGTATGGTAAACTATAATGTGAAATGGTGAGCAAATAAATCCCTATGTTGAAGGGAGATGAATGTTTGATGAATGAACTGCACACTAAACCGATTATTTTGTTTGATGGGGTTTGCAACTTATGCAGCGGCATCGTTCAATTCATTATTAAGCGAGATCCTGATGGGAAGTTTTTATTTGGCCCTTTACAATCGAAGGTCGGAAAAGTATTACTTGAAAAGTTTAACTTACAGGATCATCCAATCGATAGTTTTGTGTACGTCAAAAAGAATGAACATTATGTAAAATCGACAGCCGCGCTTCATGTAGTGAAAGATCTTGGAGGTTGTTGGAAGTTGCTTTATCCATTGATCATTATCCCACGGTCGGTTCGGGATAAGGTTTATGATTGGATTGCGAAAAATCGTTACAAATGGTTTGGCCAAAAAGAATCGTGCATGGTTCCCGATCCTTCAATTATAGAGCGGTTTTTAGATTAATGTCTTTTGTTAAAAGACTTTAAACTGGTAATGCAAATTTCAAAAGATGTTAAAAATAACTCTGCCCGTTTATGAAAAGTAAGAAGGTGAATCATCTTGGCACAAAAACGTTATGAAAATCTCGATCAAATCAATACGATTCGATCAGCGAAAGAACTTTTGCGCTGGCGGAAAGAGCGGAGAGGGAAAACGAAGGACCTGTCATTCGTCGTTCCCCATGATGAAGACATTGACATCGCTTTTTTGCAAAATAATAGGACAGAAATGACGATTACATGGATCGGTCATTCAACATTTCTTTTGCAAATGAATGGTCTTAATATTTTAACCGATCCGGTCTGGGCGAATCGGATGGGATTTGATAAAAGGCTAAGCCGGCCCGGGATTCCGATCATGGATCTTCCCCCAATCGATCTGGTTCTTATTTCACATGGCCATTACGATCATTTGGATTTTTATACGTTAAGAAGAATTTCCGGCGAGCCGCAATTCTTTGTCCCTGATGGATTGCTCGGTTTAATGAAACGAAAAGACTATAAGAAGGTCCGTGAATTTTCATGGTGGGATTCCTTTACTATCCAAAATCTAACGTTTACGTTTGTTCCGGCCCAGCATTGGACGAGAAGAACGCTCTGGGATACGAACACGTCCCACTGGGGCGGCTGGATCATTGAACAAAAAGGTGGAAAGACGATTTATTTTGCCGGAGACAGCGGGTATTTTCGCGGATTTAAAGAAATCGGGAAACGATTTTCGATTGATTATGCATTAATGCCGATCGGGGCGTATGAACCGGAATGGTTTATGTCTCCTCAACATGTCAATCCCGAAGAAGCGGTGCGAGCATTTTTGGATGTAAAGGCGAAATGCTTTATCCCGATGCATTATGGCGCCTTTCGATTAGCCGACGATACGCCCAAAGAAGCTTTAGAGCGGGTGAAATCCGAGTGGGAACGGCTTCGTCTGCCAAACGAACAATTAAACATCTTAAAATTAGGGGAAATCTTTCGACCAGATCTATCTCATAAAAATACATAGTTTGCCGATGTTTGGAAAACATGAATAGTAAAAGCGAACAGGGTGATGAGGATGGGACAGTTCGAGTTTGAATTTTCCTCCAATATGAAAGAGCAATTGAAAGAAAACATTATTCATATTAAGGGGAAGATGGATGATATTTTAGAGTCGCTCGATCAAAGAGATGAATGCACATTATGTAAATTTGAGGAAATTCAAAAGAAGTTATTTGAAATTCAATCAACGGCGGCTTCTTATTATTTAAAAGCTTATTTATCCCCATTTACGGATTCATACATCGTCATTACAACAGCCATTCAGCATCTATCCAGTAAGAGGCACGGGGCGTTAATCGTTGTTGAACGAAACGACCCGGTAAATCCGTTGATTCATCCCGGCACGCCAATCGGGGGAGCATTATCCTTTTCCTTAATCGAGTCGATTTTTTATCCTGGCAGCCCTCTTCATGACGGAGCCTTATTAGTACAGGGCAACCAAATCGTCTCAGCAGCTAATGTTCTTCCTCTATCCCAATCGTTTTACGGCGAGCGAAAACTTGGAACGCGCCACCGGGCGGCTCTCGGGCTATCCGAAATGAGCGATGCATTAATATTAGTCGTATCTGAAGAAACCGGGAGAACATCTTTTGCATTAGATGGAACGTTATATCTTTTTACGCCGAGCTATGACATGTGATATTTGGAGGTATCGATATGGGAGCCATTGAAAGAAACGGCCATATTTTTGAAGTGGAGTACAGCGTTCTTCTTCAAAAAGGCGGTGTCCACGTCTATAAGGATGGAGAATTTTTAAAAGAATTGGAGTTCACATTTTCAGGCAACCAGCCTGATCCCGAACAAATTGAACAATTGGTGAATTCGTATTTTGAAGAGCGCTGATGTAAGAGGAGCTATTCATTAAAGAATAACTCCTGATTTTTTTATTAGCTTTTTATACCCGCTTGTTCAATGATACGCTTCATTGCCTGAATTTGCCCTAAATGCATCGCCTCATGCATCAGGCTGAAACCAGCTAATTCCCCGAATGTTTCTTGTCCTAAAAATGGCTTTTCAAGTTTTTCATTAAATCGTTCTGCAGGAATTTGCTTGATGCGTTCTAATTGTTCCTTCAATTGTGAAATGAGTTCACTTACTTGTGGAACATCATCTTTCCAATCTGCCGGTTTAGTCCCGTTTCCGAATTGTTCGATATATTTTTCCGGGAGATGTGCTGATTTCTTCGGAAGGCCGAACATAAATTGTTCTGTCACTGTCAATACATGGCCGATATGCCAATGGATCGTGTTATTAAACCCTTCAGGTTGAACATTGGCTGTTTCCTTTGAAATTGCTTCAACATTTTTTAAAAAATTGCCTCTTGTCGTTTCAAATTGCTTAAAGATCAAGTCGCTCATTATTATTCTCCTTTCTTATTTCTTCCCTTTTACTATATCAAAATTTCGACCGTGGTATAAGTTTTAAGATTCATAGAGATCGATGAATAAACTCGTGATAGAATAGGTTTAGAGATAAATTTTAGACGGTTAAAGGAGTTTGAAATGAAACTTATTATTGCGGAAAAGCCAGACCAGGGAGCAAAGCTTGCCGCTCCGTTTCCCCATAAGAAAAAGTCGGGCTTTATTGAAATCGCGCCAAATGAATTGTTTCCCAAAGGCGCCCTCTTAACATGGGCGGTTGGCCATTTATGCGAATTGGTCGCGCCGGAAGAATATGATGCAAGGTGGAAAAAGTGGTCGCTTTCAACACTGCCAATCATTCCTTTGCAATTTAAGCATCGGGTGATGAAATCAAAATGGAAGCAGTTTCAAATCATCAAAGAATTGGTGCATAGAAGAGGAATAGAGGAAATCATCATGGCAGGCGATGCAGAACGGGAAGGAGAAGCGATTATCCGGATCATTTTGCAATTATGCAAAACGAACAAAAAAATGAAGCGGTTATGGATTTCTTCGTTAACCCCGAAATCAGTAGTAAAAGGATTTCAACAGTTGCTTGACGAAAAAGAGACGAGGAACATTTACTATGAAGCGCTGAGCCGCGCCTGTGCGGATTGGCTCGTTGGCATCAATATTTCACGCGCATATACGCTTTTGCTCCGGCAAAAAGGCATTTCGGACGTTTTTTCAGCGGGACGCGTCCAGACCCCGACGCTAGCGTTAATTGTTAAACGAGAAAAAGAAATTGAAAACTTCCGCTCAGAGCCTTTTTGGGAAGTGAATGCCATTTTTCATATGAGCGGCAAGAGGTACGAAGGGAAATGGCATAAAGAAGGCGAAACCCGCTTATCCGATCAAAAGTTAGCTAATAAAATCGCTGAGTTCTGCCGGGGAAAAGAGGCCAGGGTCCAATCGGTAGAAAAAGAACGAAAGGAACTGCAGCCGCCTTATCTGTTCAATTTATCTTCCCTGCAAGCGACAGCGAATAAAATGTATAAATTTTCCCCACAAAAGACGCTCGACATTGCACAAAAATTATATGTAAAAGGGATCATTTCTTATCCACGAAGCGATTCCAGTTTTGTGACAAAAGAAGAAGCAGCGCTATTTCCTGAAACGCTTCAAAAACTAAGCAACTTCGAGCAATATCAATCGTACTTCCCGCTGCCCTTCCAATCGATTGCGAATAATAAACGGTATGTAAATGAAAAAAAGGTTACCGATCACTATGCGATTATACCGACTGAGCAAGTCGTCAATCCAGAGAAACTGTCAGCGGAAGAACAAAAAATATACAATTTGATCGTTCTTCGTCTCATTGCCGCCCACTATGACAATGCCATCTTTGACTATACGACAGTCCATACATTAGTGGATGAAAGAGCCTCCTTCATTTCTAAAGGAAAAGAACAAATCCAGGAAGGATGGCGAAAAGTCATTTATGATAAAAGTGAAAAGGCAGGGGATGAGGAACAAGATTTGCCTCCTTTAGAAGAAAAAGAGAAAGGAAACGTTGAAGAGGCAAACGTAAAAGAAGGGAAGACGCAGCCGCCGAAACGGTATACAGAAGGCCAGCTGATCACATTGATGAAGACATGTGGAAAACATTTAGAAGATAAAGAGCTCGTCAAAGTGTTGAACAGCACGGAAGGCCTCGGGACAGAAGCAACACGGGCAGGAATCATTGGCGTCTTAAAAGACCGAAAGTATATTGAAATCAAGAAAAACCAGGTGTTTGCGACAGATAAAGGGAAGCTATTAATTGAAGCGGTTGGAGCGAGCATTCTTGCTTCTCCCGAAATGACGGCAAAATGGGAAAAAAGGCTTCATGAAATCGGGGAAGGGAAGGCGGAGGCGCAAGCTTTTATGGAACAGGCGAAAAGGCTCGCCGTCAGCTTGATTGAAGAAGCAAAAGAGAAAAGCGTCACATGGAATTTTGAAGGTTATTCTCTAGAAGCATTCAAAACGAAAAGTCCATCGAAAAAACGAACGGGGATCGGCACGAAAATGGGCAAATGCAAAAAATGCGATGGCGATATCGTTGATAAAGGAACGTTTTATGGATGTTCCAATTACAAAACGAAAAACTGCACGTTTACCATTTCGAAAAAAATACTCGGGAAGACAGTCTCGCAAACGAACGTAAAAAAAGTGCTAAAAGATGGGAAGTCTGGCCTTATTAAAGGATTTAAAAAAGGCGATAAAGCCTTCGATGCTTATCTTGTCTATAACGAGAAAGAAGACAAGATTGAGTTTTCTTTTAACTAAACTTTTACTACAATGATTGCAAGAGCTGTCACATAGGATTATGGGCAGCTCTTTTCAATCTGCGAATCGATCACTCGATCAACGCTTGTTAATGTTCCTTATATATTGAGGACATCTGGTGAGCAAAACATTTTTTTAGATTTCCGGTTTATGCTATCGTTGAGTTAGACTTTAATTTAGAAAGGATTGGAAAGATGCAAAACTTTGTATTTCAAAATCCAACAAAACTCATTTTTGGACAGGGCCAGTTAGAGCAATTAAAAATAGAAGTTCCCCAGTACGGTAAGAATGTGTTGATCGTCTATGGGGGAGGGAGCATTAAGCGAAATGGAATCTACGATCAAATTACATCAATATTGGATGAAATCGGTGTTGAATTTGTAGAATTGAGCGGGGTTGAGCCGAATCCGCGAGTATCAACTGTAAGGAAAGGGATTAACATTTGCCGGGAAAACGGTGTTGACTTCATTCTTGCGGTTGGTGGAGGAAGTGTCATTGACTGCACGAAAGCAATCGCCGCCGGGACGAAGTATGAAGGAGATGTCTGGGACCTGGTTACGAAGAAAGCGATTGCGCAGGAAGCCCTGCCGTTTGGAACGGTTCTTACATTGGCGGCGACCGGGTCTGAAATGAATAGCGGATCAGTGATTACGAATTGGGAAACAAACGAAAAGTATGGCTGGGGAAGCCCGGTCACGTTCCCGAAATTCTCCATATTGGATCCTCGCCATACATTTACAGTGCCGCGGGATCAAACCGTTTACGGCATGGTTGACATCATGTCTCACGTATTCGAACAATATTTCCATCATGGTACAAACACGCCGATCCAGGACCGTTATTGTGAATCGATTTTACGGACAGTCATTGAAACGGCACCGAAACTTGTTAATGACCTTGAGAACTATAAGTACAGAGAAACGATTTTATATGCGGGAACGATGGCGTTAAACGGAACCCTCGCAATGGGTGTTCGCGGCGACTGGGCAACTCATAACATCGAACATGCTGTTTCTGCCGTTTACGATATCCCTCACGGCGGTGGGTTGGCTATTCTTTTTCCAAACTGGATGAAGCATGTGCTCGATGAAAATGTCGCCCGCTTCAAGCAAATGGCGGAGCGTGTGTTCTCTATCAATGCGGAAGGAAAAACAGACCGGGAAGTTGCGCTGGAAGGAATAGAAGCGCTAAGACGTTTCTGGACGTCTATCGGCGCTCCATCAAGACTCGCCGACTACGGAATTGGAGAGGAAAAGTTGGACGTCATGGCTGAAAAAGCGATGGCCAACGGTGAATTCGGCCACTTTAAACAATTGAATAAAGAAGATGTTCTGGCCATCTACCGGGCATCGTTGTAACAATGGGGAGACTATGTTGTAATCATAGTCTCCTTTAGTTTCGTGAAAGAGTTCGATTTCATGTATTGACCAGATGGCAAAGGAAATAATGACGAAAGAAGGGAGGGACGACGGATGAAAAATGAGCGAGTGCCAGAGCATAAAATGAACTTTACAGGTGATGTAGAAGAAGCGCTTGATAATACCAATGCTGATGTCATGCGAAATACGACGTCAAGAAACAAAACGGTTGATGATCAAGCCAATTTAAAAAAAGAATAATAATCGTAATACAAAGGACAGCAACCAGTGGGGTTGCTGTCCTTTGTTGAAAATCTCCAGAAAAGTTTCATGCTTATGTCGTCTCACCTTCAGTGGTTTTGCTTCTTTTTTTATTTTTTGTATCAAATTCTTTAGCACGTCCAGTATCTTGTTTGTTTTTCATTTCGGAATCATCAAAAATGGCGTTGATCAGTTTCGGAACTTCATTTTTTGGCATTTCATACGCTTCCTTTCTTTTTTTCTGTATTGATTAGTATGCCAGAGAGGGCAGAAACCATTCTTGACAAGACACTATAACCACTATGAAGCACTTTTTTCTGGACGGTATTTTTGACGCCCTAGAAGTCAAGAACATGGGCATTGCAATGATTAAAGGGATTTATTGCAATGGAAGTACGCCAAATACGATGCTTAAATCAAGTATCATTTTTGGCGTGTTCTTCTTGTTTGCTGCTGTTACTGTTGATCTCATCACCAAAAAAAGCCTCAATCAATAATTCAACTTCATTTTTAGGCATCTTTGATCCCCCTACTTTTTAAATCAGTATATGAGAACAACAGAATAATTAAAACTTAATTATCATAAAAACTGACATAAAGTTGAACCCTAATCATTCTACACATTTAATATTTAGAGGATGAGAAATTTGGCAAAAAATAAGAAAGGACAATTGAACGTTCCGACGTCGTGGAACTGAGAAGCTCCCACCTCTCAGCGAAGGTGCTGAGTAGTTCACATAAAAAAAAGACCACGTATTACTAAGTGGTCTTAGAGTGTTTCTCCGTGCCCTTCTTGGACAAATTTTGCAGCAACATAGTGGGTTGAAAGCGTTTCTCCGTGTCCTGCCTCCTTTTTTAAGCTTAACTCAGTAATTGAAACGGTAAATGCCAGGGCAAGACAACCTAAAACAAAAAGGAATTTCTTCATTTCAACGCCCCTCTTTCAAGTAGTTTTTGTTTCGCCTCATAGGCAATATAAAAGTAATAATTACTTTTCTCTGCTTTATTTTCATTATAAAAACGAACGGCCAACTTTTCGGCATAATCTTGAACATATATCCATAATTCTTCTTTATTGAAGTAGTCAATTCCTTCTTTTACAGCCGATTCTAACTCAGTATCTTCTACCGAATGATTCATTTTGTGAAGAATATTTAAATGGATACGATATTCTTCGTTATTGACTTCTTCGCAATGTTTTAATCCTTCCTCGACAAAGGCTACTGCTGTTTCCGGTTCTCCGATTTTGTAGTATTCATGGGCTAAGAGAAATGTTGTTTTATCTAGCTTAACTCCTTTTTCATAAACAAATTTTAAGCGATTGATGGCTGCTGCAGAAAGATTTTGATCGGCATATAAGAGACCAAGATTGTATCGAACGGTTAATGATAATTTTTCATGCTTCTTTTCCTCTGCGATGCTCAATGCTGCAATAAAATGTTCTTCAGCTTCCTCGAATTGTTTTAACGAGATACATGCCAATCCTAAAATATTTTCACAGTCAGTAGCGCTGATCTCATATCCGGGCTTTTCCTCAAATAATGACTTTGCTTTTGATGCATAATGAGTTGCCAATAATGGTTGCTCAATATGGTAGTAAAAAATTGCGACTTTATAATTGAATTCCGCATTCTCTATCTCATCATCAACATATTTTAAATAGTTTGCAGCTTTTATGTAATATTGACGCGCATCACTATAATTTCCTGTTTTTGTAGTTAAAATCGCTTTAAAAAAGTAATAGTAATAAGTGATAAAATCGTCAGTTTGTGCTAGGGGCAAATCAATGTTTTGCAATGTTTTTTCCGCACTAGTTAAATCATTGATGAGCATTAGATACCGGGAATCTAGTAAAGAGTAATAGACAAATAGGGTTTGGGTTGGATCATGTTCCATGCTCTGAAGCTTTTGCTCTATCTGATTTTTCAGTTGTCTTGATTTAATAAGATTTTGTGACCGAATTTCCTGATACCACTCATTCAACAATTGCATCATTTGTTCTTTGCTAATCGCCTGGACAGCCGTTAAATTCCTTCTATTCCTTATTTTTCCTTAATGCTAATTTGATAGTATCATAAAGAAGAATAAAAAGAAATTGGGAAAATTGTCGTAAAAAGGGTACTTTAACTCTACGGACATCTGTTCTATTTTCTCAAAAAAAGCAACAGGTTCTAGTTCTACTCTTTGGCTGTCCAAAGATTTAGTAGTTTCCATTTTAGTTCCTTCCATTCTGAAATACTTGGAAAGAGATCGAAAAAGAAGAAAAATATTAGCTTTTTAGCAGCGCAAAATAATGTCCTGCAACTTTGAAATAGGCTAATAGTCCTATTTTCCTCTCAATCTATTTACTGGAAATTAACGTTTGAAATAATCATCAATGAATCTAAATATGATGTAAGTTAAGACAACCCGTACGTGGCGAACTTTAAAAAGATTGGGAATAAAAGCCGGGTTCAATAAAACCCGGCTTCAATGTCCGCTTTTTCTCTTAATCCTCTCCATCACTGCATCCAGCTCATCGGGCTTCAAAAACTCAATTGGCGAAAATCCTTTTTCAAACAAAATGGAATCCGATTCGATGATGGTCACATAACGGCCGTTCACTTTGGCGAGGTGGATTTGATCACCGAAATCAGCCAACAGCCCTTTAATGGAAATATGGTCGGCTTTCATTTTTAATTCCAGTTCCGGTGTATGCTCAACAATTTGGGATGCCGCTTCGACGACCTGCTCTGTTGTAAAATGCTCGCGTATTTCCCGCTTCGGACTGGCCGCCCACGTTTCCATCGCTTCTTCCATCTGTTCCCGCTCTTCACTGTTCTCTTCATACGTTTCCTCGATATGCTCGCGAACCATGCCGATCACCTGTGTTTTCACGATTTCCGGCATCGACTGTTCGTACTCTACGAACTTTAAAAAGTCCTCGAAATAGCGGGCATGAGAAGCTTGATGGATCTTTAGTTCGCCTTCCTCGATCATTCCTTCTTCCGGCATGTACGGATATTGAATCGATTTCATGTTTTTCGTTGTAATTGCCATTTCGACATTGCGGATAAGGGACGTTTCATCTGCAATGGAAGCGACTTTTGGCTCGAAGTCACATTTCATAATGAAGACGAATGGATCGTCGAAATACTTCCGTAGCTTTGCGGATGCGACAAGGAATACACCGCCGCGCACTGCGCTCGTATCGAGATAGGAGGAAACAAACTGCTCACTGATTTTCCTGAAATCTTCCTCTGTCACGGCAAAGCGTGCCCGGTGAAAGAGATTATAATTCGGGTTCGAATCGAGTGCGTGCCCGGGCTCGACGATAAACCGGCCAATCTTCGTCGGCACTTGTTCAGTTTTTGGATGCCGTTCCACTTTCCGCTTAACAATTTTCGTCAGTTCACCGTCCAAAAAGTCTTTTAATGCGCTAGATTCATAGGTTTCACTATTCAATGTTTGAAAATGCTTATAATGTTTATTCGCCTGTTCGCCTTTTCCTTCTACATGCACGACGAAAAATGACAAATACGTAATTGTAAAATCCATTTCATTCACCCTGGCTTCATTTCTTTGACTCTCATTAGTATAGAAACCTGGCAAACTTTCGTCAATTTTATTATATGATAGTAGCATATCAAGGTAGTTAAACACGATAAAAATATGTTGTGACAGGAACACATGTTTGCTAAAATGAAATAAACGACAGAGGGGGAGTTTAATGAGCAATTTAGTGCTTCGGAATGTGATTGAGGATGACCTTCCTATTTTTTTTAAGCATCAGCAGGATAGTGAAGCAAATCAAATGGCTGCCTTTACAAGCAAGGATCCTAATGATTGGAATGGCTTCGTTGAACACTGGAACAAAATACTTACAAATAGGGATATTATTAGCCAAACGATTATTGTTGAAAACATTGTAGTTGGACATATTGCACATTTCGAGCAGTTTGGAGAACCAGAAGTCACCTATTGGATCGGAAAGGAATATTGGGGTAGGGGAATCGCAACCAATGCATTACGAGAATTTCTAAAACAGGTTACAATTCGTCCACTATATGCTCGTGCCGCGAAAGACAATGCTGGATCCCTTAAGGTTTTAAAAAAATGTGGCTTCACAATTTCGGGCGAAGACATCGGGTATTCAAATGCGCGCGGTAAAGATGTTGAAGAGTTTGTTCTAACCCTCAACTAAAGAAATTCAAGCCATGTTGTTTGCGATTAAGAACATCAATAGCCAAATTCTCTCTGCCAGAAACAAAAGGGAATTTGGCTATTTTATTTCTTAAAATTATATGCGAAATTTTACATACATCATTTCTTTTAAGTACTTTTTGAAATGACTTTTATGAATAATCCAAATCTTTGTGTGGTTTTTTCGCGTTTTGCTGGTGGTACCCCTCATTAGCTATATTTTTTTAAACCTCCAATTTCGGTGAAGAGCCGCTGAATTTGTTATGTTGCCTGTTTACGTACTAAACTTATGAATGAGAATAGACCCTGCTTAATTGTGCACGAAATGTCGGATGGATCCATTCAAATCCCGTTATTCTATGGATGAAGGAGGTCATAAATTATGGATTTGCTTAAGAACATGAATGGTGCGATAACATACATCGAAGAAAACCTTGCAAATGACATTGACTTTAAAGAAGTGGCAAGGCTTGCTTTCTGCTCTGAATATCATTTTAAAAGGATGTTTTCCTTTCTTGCAGGCATTTCGCTTTCCGAATACATCCGCCGTAGACGCCTTACGCTAGCCGCATTTGAACTTAAGGATAGAAACGTCAAAGTTATTGACATTGCGATGAAATATGGGTATGAATCACCCGATTCTTTTACTAGAGCTTTTCAAAAGCTACATGGCATAACACCGTCAGAAGCGAGAAAAAATGGCCATTCACTTAAAGCTTTTCCACGGATGATCTTCCAATTATCCATTATGGGAGGAAATGAAATGAACTATCGTATTGAAGAAAAAAAGGAATTTCGGATCGTAGGCATTAAGAAAAAGGTTCCATTGATTTTTAAAGGAGTTAACCCGGAGATTGACGCTATGTGGAAAAGTTTAGATGATGAGCTAATCCTTCAATTAAAAACGCTTTCCAATGTCGCTCCGCTTGGACTTATTAGCGCATCAACAAACTTTTCAGAAGGTAGAATGGAGGAGAAGGGGGAGCTTGACCATTATATTGGCGTGGCCACAACGAATGAATGCCCCGATCATCTTTCAGCACTTGAAGTTCCCGCCTTGACATGGGCTGTTTTCGAAGCGATCGGACCATTTCCCGATACGCTTCAAGAAGTATGGGGGCGCATTTATTCTGAATGGTTTCCATCTTCAAACTATGAACAAATTGAGGGCCCGGAAATTTTGTGGAATGAGAGTAAAGATGTAACCTCGGCATCTTTCAAAAGTGAAATTTGGATTCCGGTTTTGAAAAAGTAATTTCATCAGACATAGCGCATCCCAATCGTGGTGTGCTATTTCTTTTGCAAGCTGAGATTTCCCAAATAAAATCCCTTCATTTATGTTAAAATAATCAAAATGGTTTGATATTATGCAATGTTCATAAACAATTTTATAGATTAAAAGGAGAGGACCTATGAATCTCGCACGATCTGATAAAATGGAGAAATTGACTACAAGTATTTTCACAGAGTTAGCCAATCGAAAACAAGAAGCAATCAAAAAAGGGATAGACGTGATTGATTTGAGTGTCGGGAGCCCGGATATGCCGCCAGCTTCTTTTGTCGTTGATGCGCTTGTAAAACATGTAAAAGACACTACCAACTACGGTTATACACTGCGAGGAATTTCAGAATTTCACGACGCTGTTTGTTATTTTTATAAGAATCGTTATGGAGTGGAGCTTGAGGCTGACACGGAGGTACTTCAACTTATGGGCTCTCAGGATGGACTTGCTCATTTAGCGACTGCCTTAATTAATCCTGGCGACTATGTACTTGTCCCTGACCCGGGATATCCAATCTATGAAGCGAGTGTCACTTTAGCTGGCGGAACCATTCACCCGATGCCTTTGCTTGCCGAAAATCAATTTTTGCCGAAACTTGATGAGATTCCGCTTGAAATTGTGAATAAAACAAAAATGATGATGCTCAGCTATCCGGGAAATCCGGTAACTGCGCTGGCTGACCGGACTTTTTTTGAAGAAGTCGTTCAATTTGCCAAACGCCACAATATATTAATCGTACATGATTTCGCGTACTCCGAATTGATTTTCGATAATCATCCTCAGATTAGTTTTATGTCAGTGCCTGGCGCAAAAGAAGTGGCTATTGAATTCAATTCGCTTTCTAAAACCTTCAATATGGCCGGCTGCCGAATCGGGTATGTTGTAGGAAACGCTCAAGCTATTAACATACTGGCTGCCTTAAAGTCCCATATCGATTATGGTATTTTTTATCCGATTCAAAAAGCAGCCATAGCCGCACTTACTTCAGATTTCTCTGTCCTTTCTGAACAAGTGAAGGAGTATGAAACACGCCGTAATGCGTTAATTAGCGGTCTTGCTAAAAGCGGCTGGAATGTTCAGAAATCCGCCGCTACGATGTTTATTTGGGCTAAAATACCGGAGGGCTGGACGTCGAGGCAATTTGCTTTTGAATTAATTGAAAATACGGGTGTAGTCGTCGTTCCCGGTGATGCTTTTGGAAGTCGGGGCGAAGGATATGTGCGAATTGCTCTCGTTCAACCACCGGAACGGCTTGAACAAGCAGCCGGCCGAATTCATTCATTTCTTCAAAATGAACAACAAATGGTAAACATTTCTTTCAATGTTTAACCGTACAAAACCCTTTTTCAAAAGCAGAAAAGGTTTTTGTTCATCAATGTCGAATACTATCGGGTATAATATTAAGAAAAATGAGGCGATTAAGATGCGATTAGAAGGGGAACGCATTTATCTTCGGTATTATACACCTGAAGATGCGAAAGAACTGGTGGATCTGAACATCCGGAACAAAGAATTTTTCCAACAATTTTCTATGCAGTATGAGGATTCCTTTTATACTTCAGAATTTCAGGAAAATAAAATTATAGAGCAGCTAAAAGAAATGGAAGAAGACAAGAGATACACGTTCGGCATTTTCTTAAAGGAAAATGATCGGTTAATCGGCGATATTACGCTTGCACAAGTAGTCAGGAAACACGTCCAGAGCAGCATTCTCGGTTATGCTTTAGATCAACAATATAATGGCAAAGGGTTGATGACCGAAGCTGTTCGCCTCGTCGTGAAATTTGCATTTGAAAAATTGAAATTGCACCGGATTACAGCCGGGGTTAGCCCAAGGAATCCCGGGTCGGCCAGAGTACTGGAAAAGGCGGGTTTCCAAAGGGAAGGCCTTGCCAGAAAAAATGTAAAAATAAACGGTAAATGGGAAGACCATATTATGTTTGCGATTCTTGAAGACGACCTTTAAAAATCCTGCAAAAGCGGGATTTTTATTTTTTGGAAAAATAAATATGTTATGTAGTAAGAAGTTTTTCTGCAATTTTTCCAAAAAGGGGTGACTTTTTCTGCAAATAATGTAAAAATTGACTTTTGGAGGTGGATAAGATGAAAGTATTCATAGGTTCTTTACTAGTTGTAGGATTAATCGGTTTCGGAGTCTGGCTCATTCTTTTTCCATCTTTCAAAAAAATCGGCGGCGCCGCTGAAAAAATAAAAAATTTTCTAGGGGATGATGAAGATCGTGGAAAAGAAAACAAGGGGAAAAGGCCGTAGATTGGTTGGCGGGATTATCGTTGGAGCGGCACTCTTACTTGGAGTTTTTATTGTTTCGCTTTTTATTGAAAAAATTCCAAACGGCTATGTTGGCGTGGTATACAGTCCTAACGGCGGTGTGCAAGAAAAAACACTTGGCCAGGGGTGGCATTTAGTTGGCCTATTCGATAAAGTGACAATTTACCCGATCCGGATGCAAACGGTTAACTACAACAATATTCAGGTCGCAACTTCCGACGGTAAAAACATCACGATGGATTTTGCTTATAACTATAGCATCCAGCCGGATAAAGTGGTGGATGTCTTCAATAAGTTTGGCCCAGTGGACGTTGAAGAAATCGAGAATACGTATTTGAAAACGAGATTTTGGGATGCAAGCCGTAAAGCAATTGCGAAATATTCGGTTATTGATACATACGGCGAAAAGTCGTCAGACGCTGCCGTCAATGTCCAAAAATTGTTTGCGGATGATGTGAAAGACTTAGGATTCGTCATCGATAATTTAACGCTCGGCGTGCCTAAACCGGATAAATCGACTCAGGCTGCAATCGACAAAAGGGTAGAAGCCGCGCAGGAACTTGAAAGAAAACAGACGGAATTAAAAATCGCAAAAGCAGAGGCACAGAAAAAACAAATTGAAGCAAAGGCGATTGCTGAATATAATGAAACAATTCGAAAGTCAATGTCGCCCGAAGTGATCAAATACATGTGGATTCAAAAATGGGACGGGAAAATGCCGAAAGCAACCGGAACAAATTCACTCATTCAAATCCCTGTAGATGAAAAAGAAAATAAATAAAATTAGGAAAAACCAGTCCTTTGACTGGTTTTTCCATTATTTTAGCACTATTATGTAACTGTGAGGTGATGACTGATGTTACAAGAGTTTGTTGGAAAGCGATCCAATAAGGTGAAAAATATCGTTGAACGAGGCGCGGTAAAAAAATTTGCCGAGGCCATCGGCGATGCCAGTCCGATTTTTATCGACGAAGAGGCGGGAAGACGGTCAAGATACAAAACGAATATTGCCCCTCCTACCTTCCCGAGAGTTTTTGATTATGGGGAGATTGATGGGATGAATCTTCCGGACAAAGGTTTAATCCATGGGGAGCAGACGTTCCATTTTAAACGGCCTTTGCTCGTCGGTGAAGAAGTATATTGTTATGTAGAAGTGAGTAATTACTCTGAAAGAAAAGGAACAAATGGTGTAACGGGCTTTTTAGTCCTGAAACGATATGGGGAGGACTCGGATGGAAAACTCATTTTTAGCGAGAGACAAATTGTTATTATTACCGAAGCGGCAAGAAGGGGATGATACATTAAAAATGGGCGATGTCTTGAAGGGGTGGCCCTTGAACCTGTTTCAAGGCTATGTTTTTCAACTAAAATTTCATTTACCGTACTATCAATACATAAATAAACGCCAAAACTAAATTTATGATGCTTAAAAAGAGCACGTCGGCAGAAGAAATGCCGATTGATACTAATAGTCCAGTAATGAACAAGGCTGCTATTTATTATATAATGAAATACAAGCTTTATAAGGTTCAAAATAGAGGATGAGGGGAATTTAATTGGAAGGGAAAACACATATTGTAGGTGGCCTGGCGGCAGGGATAATTTATATTACAGCAGCTGGCGATGTCGCTCATGAAGGATTGTTTTTTGCAAGCTGCATAGCGGGTGCTTTGTTGCCTGATATATGCCATCCAAATTCTATAATAGGCAGGAAATTATCGTTTCTGTCATTTCTAGTAAATAAAACGTTTGGACATCGGACATTTACGCATAGTCTAATCTTTATGTTAATGTTAACATTGTTGTTTATGTACACATCATTCCCCGGAGATATGGAGTGGGGGATTTTAGTCGGGGTTTTCAGCCATTTATTGTTGGATGCATTAACTAAAGAAGGCATTCAATTATTATGGCCGCTGCATATTCGCGTGCGAGCCCCTTTCCATATAAAAACAGGCGGAATGCTGGAACATGGTTTTCTTGCTGTTTTAACGTTGTTGATTGCTTATTACGGGTATCAATTCTATTTTTAAAGATTTATGAACTATTTTAAGGAAAGGAGCATTTCTCCGGCGGGAATTGCTCCTTTTATACAAATAGAACAGGAAAATGATGATTTTCATAAAAACCATTCAACGTTTTTCCCTCAGTTTTTTCGTCCATTCTACTGTCAGATTCGTACTTTCGGAGACATAATCAAGAATGACAGCCAGTTCTTCATCAGTATATTTGTCGTAAAGCTGCATCGTCTGCTGCGCGAACGTTTTGAAAAGATCTTCAATTATTTTTATGTTTTCTTGCACGATCTCGATAATCCAACGCCTTCGATCATTCGGATCTTTAACACGACGGGCGAATCCAGCTTTCTCCAATCTGTCTATGACTCCGGTAATCGCTCCAGTAGTCAGCTTGCTTTCCTCGGCAAGCTCTCCTGCAGTCATCGCTCCTTTTCGTTGCAATAATTCCAAACATTTGTGATCTGTTTGGTTTAGTCCTAAATGTTCAGCGATCGCCTGATGAAAGAAAATAGTTACCGTACTTGAAATTCTCATCTGATCCGTAAGAGCATGGATTAATTCATCGCGTTTTGAAAAATGGGTTGACAATTTAAGCACACCTTTCTTATAACGAAAACATCTTAGTTGGTAAGATATTTAATCATTAAGAAATAAATGAGAAAAGATTTATCGGGATTATATCAAAATTGAAGAGGGAATGCCAGTGCAAAAATGATAAAAGCTTACCATAGTAAAAAGGTTTGATCTGATGATGCACATATAAAAGAGCCTGTTTATGAGTGATTTTTCAAAAAACAGGCTCTAATTTATAGAATTGGTTTAAATTTAGGCACCGAATTTATGATAATAAACAAAAACACAAATTGGAAATCTCTCTATAATGAGCTGCCTGTGAAAATTTTAAGCAACTAATGGCAGTTTCCGCTTCTGTTTATTTTTCTTATACCTCCACATATATATCCCGGTAAACATCAGTACAGAAGGCGTGCACCCGCCTATAGCATATAAGATTTTGGTAAGCCATCCTCCGAACTGTCCTGTATGCAATGGGAAGTGCCAAGTTTGATAAGTCATTCTGCGGTTAATTTTTGGGTCCAACTTTGCAAGTGTTTTTCCATGATAAGGGTCAACCCAGACCTTCACGTTTCCGTAACCCGGATCATAAGGACGACTTACTCGGATTTCTATAGGTTCTTTGAATGTTCCTTGTTTTGGCTGGGCAGGAAATCTGACTTGCATAACGGATCCACCTTGTACCGTTTTTTGAGCCGCGCTGATCCAGCTGTCAATTGAAGTTGGTTCATTATGAACGGGATCTACCATTATTTTTTCTTTTGCAGGCATGACTTTCGCTTCCGCTCCAAACAAATGGAAAATATTCTCGTCAAAAACAAAAAGAGCGCCTGTCAATGACACCACCAGCAAAAACGGAACGAAAATACCTCCGATCATTTTATGTAAATCGTAGTTTCTGACGTACTGATTTTTGCTTTTTCGCATCGTGAATCCACGTGCCCATTTTTTAATTCCAGGCCACCATAAATAGAGACCGGATAAAGAGATGAAAAAGAAGATGAATCCAATGATGCCTACAATTTTTTCACCATTAAAATCTTTCAGCAATAATTGTTCATGGAACTCTTTTACGAAATTAAAGAATGAATGGCTCCCAAGCTCCCCATTGATATGCCCGGTTCCAGGATCTACAAACACTTCTTGCTGTTCGCCATCTTCTTGAAGCCTGAACAAGTATACGCCCCGGGCACTCGGCTCGCGAGGTGTGTATACGCGCTGCACAATGCCGTTCGGATGTGCGGCCAGAACATGATTCAAGGCTTTTTGATAAGAAACAGGCTGCCCTTCAGTTACTTTGTACAATTGAGGGTGCAAAAGTTGGTTCAGTTCGGGCTCAAAGACAAGCAAGCTTCCTGTCAGCCCAATAAGAGAGATGAATACACCGCCGGCAATGCTGAGCCATAAATGTATTTTTTGGATAAAAATGCGTGGTTTCATATCAATTTATTTCCCCCAATTCAATCGTTATGTATAGACAGACTTAATGATAATGATTATCATTATCTGTATCAACGGGAAATTTCTGATTAAAAAGCAGAATTTTTCGCTGCTTTTTTGTTTATTTCCGAACGTTCATTCGTTACAATAAAGGTAACGAGGTGAGAGATGTGAACGGAAAAAAATCAATGGGGGAGCTTCTTGATTTTTTAAAGAAGAACACCGAAATCAATGAAAATATCGTCTATTGGAAAACGATTGAAGAAAAACAGGCTAAAACGATACCGTTTCCGGCAGACTTGCATCCAGCAATTGTAAAAGCGTTGCAACAACGCGGAATCGATGCTTTGTATACCCACCAGCTATCGGCATTTAAGGCGTCCAACTCAGGAAGAAGTTTTGTCGCTGTCACACCGACCGCTTCGGGGAAAACGCTTTGCTACAACTTGCCGGTATTACAGGAAATTGCGAATAATCCTGGAACACGTGCGTTGTACCTTTTTCCGACAAAAGCGCTGGCACATGATCAAAAAGCGGAAATCAATGAGCTTATTGAAGCGATTGGCCTTGACATGAAAAGTTATACGTATGATGGAGATACAGCAGCGAATATACGCCAGGTTGTCCGCAAGGCGGGGAATGTTGTATTGACAAATCCCGACATGCTGCATTCTGCAATTTTGCCTCACCATACGAAATGGGTGTCTTTATTTGAAAACTTAAAGTTTGTTGTAATTGACGAACTTCATACATACCGCGGTGTTTTTGGAAGCCATGTGGCAAATGTCATCCGCCGGTTGAAACGCATTTGCCGGTTTTATGGCAGCGATCCTTTATTTATTTGCACATCCGCAACGATTGCCAACCCAAAAGAATTGGCAGAAAAATTGACCGGAGCCAAGGTGGAATTAATTGATAACAATGGGGCGCCGTCGGGAAAAAAGCATTTTCTATTCTACAATCCGCCCGTCGTCAACAGACCGCTTAATATTCGAAAAAGCGCCACACTAGAAGCAAGAAATTTAGCGAAATTATTTTTGCAAAATAAAATTCAAACGATCGTATTTGCCAGAAGCAGGGTGCGTGTTGAAATTTTATTAACATATTTACAGGAACTTGCGAAACAAGAATTCGGGTTTAAATCGATCCAGGGATATCGTGGGGGTTATTTGCCCAAACAAAGGCGTGAAATCGAGCGTGGCCTGCGGAGCGGGGAGGTTATGGGTGTCGTCAGTACAAACGCGCTTGAGCTTGGAGTCGATATCGGCCAATTGCATGCATGCATCCTTACGGGTTATCCGGGTTCGATCGCAAGCAGCTGGCAGCAGGCAGGACGCGCGGGACGAAGACAGGATGAATCGGTTGTCATAATGGTGGCAAGTTCAAGTCCGCTCGACCAATACATCATCCAGCATCCGGAGTACTTTTTTAACCGCTCGCCTGAATCTGCAAGAATCAATCCAGACAATTTAATCATTCTTGTCGACCATTTAAAATGTGCGGCTTATGAATTGCCCTTTAAGAAAGGCGAAAGTTTTGATGGCGTTGAGATTGAAGAGATTTTGGAATTTTTGACTGACGAACAAGTGTTGCATCATCAAGGCGACCAATATTTTTGGATGAATGACTCATTTCCGGCGCATAACATTAGTTTGCGCTCAGGCTCCCAGGAAAATGTAGTAATTATTGATCAAACGGATATCGCAAATGTAAAGGTTATTGGAGAAATGGATCGGTTCAGCTCATTGACGCTGCTTCATGAAGAAGCGATTTACCTTCATCAGGGCGTTCAGTATCAAGTTGAAAAGCTTGATTATGAGGAGAAAAAGGCATATGTCCGCGAAGTGAACGTCGATTATTTTACAGATGCGAACCTGGCCGTTTCACTAAAAGTGCTTGAAGTCGACCAATCGACATCATTTCATTCACATGAACGGGCATTTGGTGAAGTGACTGTCAATGCTATGGCAACGATTTTTAAGAAAATCCAATTTGAATCCCATCAAAACATAGGCTCCGGTCCCATTCATTTGCCGGAAGAAGAGCTCCATACATCCGCAACATGGATTTCTTTTAATGATCCGATCACAAACGATTTTTCTACAAACGAACTTGAACAAAGTTTGATTGGCATTGCAAATGTTTTGCGCCATATCGCTCCTCTTTTTGTCATGTGTGATAAAGGAGACCTTCATGTCGTTCCGCAAATGAAAGCCGTTCATTCGGGAAAACCAACGATCTTTTTATATGATCGTTATCCGGGAGGGGTCGGTTTAAGCGAAACGGTTTACAAAGAATGGGATACGATTCTTCATGAAGCGGCCGCTCTCATCGAGCGATGTCCGTGCGAAAGCGGGTGCCCATCCTGTACGGAGATGGCCGCTGAAGGGAAGGACGGAAAGAAAAAGGCACTCTATTTATTGAATAGCTTAAGGAGAAATAACGATGTCTATCCAATCAAAGCTCAATCGGTTTAAAAAACATTTAGTGCCGGAAAAAAATGCCGCTTCTCTGCCAATCGATAAACCGTCACACCGGGTTCATGTTCCTCAGCTGAAGATTTGGGAAGATTTTCAGACGACTCCTTATTATTTCGAGGAAGATTATTGCTTAATCCGAGAAGTCGCTTATCCATTGGACGAATTATGGGGAAAGTATCGGTTTTCGGAACTTTATGAGGTAATGGAGCGGTGGCAACAAATGAAGGTTCACCATCCTCTTGCGTCAGAAGGGTTAAATCCCGGTGATTTGCTTTTTTTCGATACAGAAACAACCGGTTTGAGCGGCGGGTCCGGCAATACGATTTTTTTATTAGGAAGCAGTAAAATTGACAATGACGAAGTTAAAGTAAAGCAATATTTTCTTCCTCAGCCAGGGTCGGAAATTGCCTTATACCATTATTTTTTAACCCAGGTAAACGAGCTAAAAAACCTGGTAACGTATAACGGTAAATCGTTTGATTGGCCTCAGGTGAAGACAAGGCATACGCTCATCCGTGATTATGTGCCGTCACTTCCCGCGTTTGGCCATTATGATTTGCTCCACGGGGCACGGCGATTATGGAAACATGTACTCCCGTCTGTTCGATTATCGATCGTCGAGAAAGAAATACTTGGAGTCTTCCGTGAAAATGATGTTCCGGGGTATTTAGCTCCGATGCTCTATTTTCAATTTTTGAACGAAGGAGACCCACAGCTTATCCAGGGTGTTATGAAGCATAACGAATGGGATGTTCTATCTCTTATTACGCTTTATATCCATATGTCTAAGATCATTCAAAATGATCTCCCTGTAACAACTGCTGAATGTTTTGAGCTGGCTCGTTGGCTGGAGGCATTAGGAGAAACAGAGATGGCGTTAACGAAATATGAAGAAATCATTCAGCATGATTCAACGGAAAGCATACGCGCCAAAAAGGCTGCAGCTTTTTTGTACAAAAAAATGAAAAAATATGACCGAGCCTTGAAGCTTTTAGAAGAGCTTTGTGAACCCGGGTTGAAAGACGAAGGACCCTGGATTGAACTGGCGAAACTGTATGAACATCATAAAAAAGATTATGAAAAAGCGCTTTACTATGCAAAAGAAGGCTTTTCAGTATGGAAAAGCAAAAAAAGACTTTTAAAACATAAAGCAAATAGGGAACAGAGAGAATTTGAAAAAAGAATTGAGCGGATCGAAAAAAAGTGCCGATTTTAAAGAAAAAATAAAGGAAGTCCTATTTATTTTTTGCTGATTATTGTGTATGATGGGATAGGAAAATAAAGTTGTCCCTCATTTCCCCTATTTATTCCCCAGGCAAGCGCAAAATCAGCTTTAAATTGACTTATATCGTCATAACACATCTGAAATGGTTGTCGTTTTTTGTGGAATAAACTAATTTTCTGTAACTTTTGTATTGCAGAATAGGGAAATGTTTTTTCATCTTATTAATGATGTGGAGAGGTAAGTCATGCGGCAATGGATTCTTTTTATGTTTTTTGTTGTTGTAGGTTTGACATTGCTAGTTGCTAATGAATTTAGCCACGGAATTTAAATGGAGAACTAATCGTTTTAGATTGGTTCTTTTTTATAAATGTAATGAATTGCGGATGGGAATTTTAAAAATGATTAAAAACCTTCTTGTAACAGGCTATAAATCGCATGAATTAGGAATTTTCAAAGAGAATCATGAAGGAATTGTATATATTAAGAAAGCCGTGGAAAAACGGCTTTTATCCTTCATTGATGAAGGGCTTAAGTGGGTGGTTATTAGCGGGCAACTCGGTGTAGAATGCTGGGCCGGTGAAGTTGTCATTGACTTGAAAAAAGATTATCCCGATTTGCAATTAGCGGTTTTGCTGCCTTTTTTAGAACAAGAAGCGAACTGGAAAGAGGAACGCAAAAATCAATATTATGAACTCCTTTCCAATGCCGATTTTGTTGATGCGATTTCGAAAAAGCCTTATGAAAGTCCGAAGCAGTTAAGCATGAAAAATCGTTATCTCGTTGAAAAAACGGACGCCATTCTCGCTTTATATGATGAGGAAAAACAAGGTTCACCTGACTTTTACATCGAACAAGCGAAGCGAAAGCAATCAGTCGATCCGTCGTATGAAATTCATTTGATTACTCCTTATGATTTAGAAGTCATTTATCAAGATGTGATGGAATCAAAAGGTGAGTATTGGTAAAACAAGGCAGTAATTATTGACTTTTACAATGACATTTGAAACAATATAGTATAAAATCTTAGTGTATAACATTGAGGTGAATGTGAATGATCGATAAAAAATTAAATTTAACGGCTAAAGAAATACTTGAAAAAGACTTTAAACAAGGTTTTCGCGGGTACGACCAGGATGAAGTGGATAAATTTTTAGATTTAATCATTAAAGACTATGAGCAATTCCAAAAAGAGTATGAGCAGCTCATGCAGGAAAATAATCGATTGCGTAAAGAACTGCAAAACGCTTCCGAACAGACAAGAAGAGTTCCAACTGCATCGATGAATTTAAACTCCGATGTTCTTCAACGTCTATCGAACTTGGAAAAGCATGTTTTCGGAAGCAAACTGTATGAATAAAACCTAAAAAATACCTGTTTGCTTTTTGTTCTTATACCTGTTATAATGGACAATGCTTTTCGATTTTAATACTAATAACGTTTGGGTAATCGCTGCATCTTTTCAGATGTAGAGGAAAGTCCATGCTCACACGGATCTGAGATGACCGTAGTGTTCGTGCCTGGCGAAAAAATAAGCCAGGGTAGACTGGTTTCGACTGGTCTAACGGCAGGGAACTCACCTAAGTCTTCTGGATATGGTGATATTACCTTTAAAGTGCCACAGTGACGTAGTCTTTCTGGAAACAGAAAGAGTGGAACGCGGTAAACCCCACGAGTGAGAAACCCAAATTATGGTAGGGGAATTTCCTCTTGCGGAAATGAACGCAAAGGAAAACAGGTCGCCTTATGCGGTCTGTAGATAGATGATTACCACCTTTGTACGAGGTTTCAACCGATTGCAGTACGGAGGAACAGAACATGGCTTACAAAACGTTATTGGTGAACGAAAACACAAGGGGCCCCGTATGTGGGCTTTTTTATTTATACATAATAACTTAGAGAAGCGAATGAAATGTAGCGAATAAAGGAGATCCCTTTGAATGAGAAAATTAAAGTTAATTGCAACGGCGGCTATGGGACTTGAAGCGCTTGTTGCCAAAGAGGTTCGTGACCTGGGGTTTGAAAATGTAATTGTTGACAACGGGAAAGTATATTTTGAAGGAGATGAACTTTCCGTTTGCAAGGCAAACCTCTGGCTTCGGACAGCTGATCGCGTGAAACTTGTGATTGGTGAATTTAAAGCGGAGTCGTTTGATGAATTGTTTGAAAAAACGAAAGCACTTCCATGGGCGGATTTCATTCCTGAAGACGGAGAGTTTCCCGTTATCGGCAAATCGGTTAAATCCAAGCTCTTTAGTGTATCGGACTGCCAGGCCATTGTGAAAAAAGCGGTCGTTGAAAGCATGAAAAATGCCTATAAACGAGAAACATGGTTCCCTGAAAACGGAGCATTATATCGCATTGAAGTCGCTTTATTAAAGGATGTTGCGACCATCTCCATCGATACAAGCGGCACGGGGCTTCATAAAAGAGGATACCGGGCGTTACATAGTGAAGCACCTTTAAAAGAAACGATGGCGTCCGCGTTAATTATGCTGACCAATTGGACACCGGATAAACCTTTTGTTGATCCGTTTTGCGGTTCAGGGACGATTCCGATAGAGGCTGCGATGATCGGCCAGAATATTGCACCAGGATTAAATCGGGAATTTGCTTCTGAAGGATGGTCCTGGATCGATAAAAAAACGTGGTACCGGGCGGTGGAAGAAGCAAATGATCTCGCAAAGTATGATGTGCCTCTTGATATTTTAGGAACAGACATTGATCATAAAATGATTGAGCTTTCGAAAAATAATGCAATGGAAGCCGGATTTGAGGGGCTGGTACATTTTAAGCAAATGCAAGTAAAAGATTTTACGACAAAAAAGGAGTATGGCTATGTCGTAACAAATCCTCCGTATGGCGAGCGGTTAGGAGAGCGGGAAGAAGTCGCACAGTTATACAAAGAGATGGGACAAGTTTTCATTCCCCATGATACATGGTCGGTTTACGTCATTACATCCAATGAAAATTTTGAGAAATTATATGGAAAACAGGCGACAAAAAAACGAAAACTGTATAACGGCCATATTAAATGTGATTACTATCAATACTTTGGAAAACGGCCACCTAAAAAATAAATCACGCAAAAAGAGGAGTTTAATAACTCCTCTTTTTGCTATAAAGTGGAATTGGCGTTTCGCGATTCCAATAAATTCAACAAAACGACAATTTTGCTCTTAATGAATCATTCCACCGCCAAGTTGTTGCTCGGCCATTGCTACAAGGCGTTTTGTGATTTCTCCACCGACAGATCCGTTTGCCCGGCTCGTTGTATCAGGTCCAAGTTGTACGCCGAATTCACGGGCAATTTCGTGCTTCATTTGCTCAATGGCAGCTTCTGCATAAGGAATGAGAATTTCATTGCTATTATTCTGTCTGCTACTTTGTTGTTGCGGCATGCTAATTTCAACTCCTATGTAGTATTTGCAAGATTTTTGCTTTAGTAGTGTATGTAGTATTTCTTTTGTTATACAAATGCTTAAGTAAATTATAGTTTGCTTTACTAGCGAAAGAAGGCGGATGAGTTACTGAATAAGAAATATAGGTGTATAATGGTTGATAAACAAGTTGCATAGATAGAAAGGAAATGCACAATGCCATTTTTACGTTTTAAAGGAATTGAAAGAGACATTTTAAAAGAAATCTCTCCTTTGCTCGTCGAAGAATTTTCTTATACGGCAAATGTTTCAAAAGAAAAAGTGAAAATTGAATTGCTAAATGTCGAACGAATAACGGATACACCCCCTTCTGTTGAAATTTTCATGTTTCCGAGAGATCAGGAAGTACATGACGATTTGGCTTCCATTATTCATCATCTATTAAAGAATAGAGGGTATGGGAATGTTCATATCTTCTTTGTTTTACTTTCTCCTTCTCTTTACTATAAAGAAGGTAGACCATTGAAAGAATCATCGACCAATATTTTAAAAAACAGCTGATCGTAGCTGTTTTTTAGTTTGCCGCAGGAATTTTAGTTTAAGAATCGAATTTAACAATGTGTATGCGCTTTTATTAATTGCGATGAAAGGAAGATTATAATGACACAAACGTTACAATCGATTGAGCAAGATTTTTTAAACTATGTTAAAAAAATGATGCATATGAATGAAGCGATTAGCTTAATGTATTGGGATTTACGGACAGGTGCACCCAAAAATGGTGTTGAACAGCGTTCAGAAGTCATTGGCACGCTTTCCTCAGATGTGTTTGCGATGTCGACTTCAACAGAAATGAAAGAATTTATTAATGAATTATCCAAAAGTGACGTTTATACCACTTTATCGGAAATAACGAAGAAGACGCTAGAAGAAGTCAAAAAAGAGTATGAACGGAATACAAAGATTCCACCCCAGGAGTATAAAGAGTATGTCATTTTACAATCAAAGGCCGAAAGTGTCTGGGAGGAAGCGAAGGAAAAATCAGATTTCGCCATGTTCCAGCCATATTTAGAAAAGCTCGTCGAGTTTAACAAACGGTTTATTGATTACTGGGGTTATGAAGGAAACAAATATAACACCCTTCTTGATATGTATGAGCCCGGTATGACAGTCGCAATCCTGGATGACGTCTTCGGCAAGCTTAGAGAAAAAATCGTTCCGTTACTTCAAAAAGTGACCGAATCCAAAGATAAGCCCGAGACCGGCTTTTTATTCCATCATTTTCCGAAAGAAAAGCAGAGGGAATTCAGCATACATGTACTTAAAGAAATGGGTTATGACTTTAACGGCGGACGGCTTGATGAGACAGTGCATCCGTTTGAAATCACGATCAACCGGGACGATGTACGGATCACAACCAGATATGCGGAAAATGATTTTAGAACCGCGATTTTTGGCACCATTCACGAAGGCGGCCATGCGTTATACGAACAAAATATAGCAAAAGATTTGATCGGAACGCCGTTATGCTCCGGAACGTCAATGGGAATTCACGAATCGCAATCATTATTTTGGGAAAATATAATTGGACATCATAAAGGGTTTTGGAAAAAGTATTATGAAGCATTGAAAGAGTATAGCGGGGGTCAATTTAACGAAGTCGAACTCGATGATTTTTACCGGGCCATCAATGTTGTTGAACCTTCTCTCATTCGCATTGAAGCGGATGAAATGACATACCCGCTTCATGTTATCGTGCGTTATGAAATTGAGAAAGGTCTTTTTAACGATGAGATTGAAGTGAAGGATCTTCCGCGGATTTGGAATGAAAAGATGCAAGAGTATCTTGGCGTAACCCCTCCGAATGACAGCAAGGGCGTCCTCCAGGATGTTCACTGGTCAGGTGGAAGTTTTGGATATTTTCCATCTTATGCGCTCGGCTACTTATACGCAGCTCAATTCAAACATGCGATGCAAAAAGATCTTCCAGAATTTGATGAACTTATAGCAAGCGGAAACTTAACTCCAATCAGACAATGGCTGACGGACAAAATCCATCGTTTCGGCAAAATGAAAAAACCGATTGAAATTTTGCAAGATGTGACGGGAGAGGGCTTAAATCCAGATCATTTAGTCCGCTATTTTGAAGAAAAATATGCCGATATTTATCGATTGAATATCTAAAAGGAGAGATTCGCTTGATTAATCCGACAAATGAAGAAATTAAAGAGATTTTGGAAACGAAAAAACGTATTGCCGTCGTTGGCCTTTCGGATAATCCTGCCCGTACTTCGTATCAGGTAGCTTCTGTCATGCAAGATGCTGGATATGAGATCATTCCGGTCAACCCTAATGCGGACGAAATATTAGGTGCAAAAGCGGTGAAGTCGTTAAAGGATATTGAAGGGCATGTTGATATTGTCAACGTGTTTCGCAGAAGCGAGTTTCTTCTGGAGGTAGCAAAAGAAACAGTTGAAATTGGCGCGGATGTTTTCTGGGCACAGCTTGGTCTTAGTAACGAAGAAGCTTATAAATATTTAAAAGAGCACGGTGTAACTTCGATTATGGATAAATGTATTAAAGTTGAGTATTATACATTGCTAGGAAAATAAACCATCCTTTAAGGATGGTTTATTTTCTAAACAAAATTGCTTTAGCAATTGTTTTAAATGTTTTTGCACCTTTTGGGGAGAAAAGATACAATAGAATCTGGCTTGTATTTTTCGAAGACTGGATTAGAAACAAATGTTCTGATATGATAAATAGTTAGAAGGTTTTTTTGAAAGGAGCAAACGAGTTTGGCTAAAAAACAACATTTAGAGTACAACGATGACGCCATTCAAGTGTTGGAAGGGCTTGAAGCTGTACGGAAACGTCCTGGTATGTATATCGGCAGCACAGACGCCCGCGGATTGCATCATCTTGTTTATGAAATTGTTGATAATGCCGTAGACGAAGCACTTGCAGGTTTCGGTAAACATATCAATGTAACAATACATAAGGATAATAGTATTAGTGTAAAAGACGAAGGCCGGGGCATGCCGACAGGAATCCATAAGTTAGGAAAGCCAACCCCGGAAGTCATTTTTACAGTGCTTCATGCCGGGGGTAAATTCGGGCAAGGAGGGTATAAAACATCCGGTGGCCTTCATGGTGTTGGCGCATCGGTCGTCAATGCGCTTTCTGAGTGGCTTGAAGTAACCATTCATCGAGATGGCACGATGTATCGACAACGATTTGAAGATGGCGGAAAACCGGTCACGACGCTTGAAAAAATAGGAACAACGAGAAAAACAGGGACGACGATTCATTTTAAACCGGATCGGACAATGTTTAGCACGACGAACTTTAATTATGAAACGTTATGCGAGCGCTTGAGAGAAGCCGCTTTTTTGTTAAAAGGAATGACGATTGAGCTGAAGGATGAGCGTACCGGACAAAGCGAATCCTTTTGTTATGAATCGGGGATCGAGGCGTTTGTTGAGTATTTAAATGAAGATAAAGACACACTTCATTCAGTGGTTAGTTTTGAAGGAACGCATAATGATATTGAAGTCGAATTTGCCTTTCAATATAATGATGGGTACGCGGAAAATGTTCTCTCGTTTGTCAACAATGTCAGGACGAAAGACGGAGGGACACATGAATCCGGGGCGAAAACAGCCATTACCCGTGTGATGAACGATTACGCGCGGAAAGTGTCCCTGCTGAAGGAAAAAGATAAAAATCTTGATGGATCGGATATTCGCGAAGGGCTTACAGCGATTGTTTCCGTACGCATCCCAGAAGAAAAATTGCAATTTGAAGGCCAAACGAAAAGCAAATTAGGGACAAGCGATGCACGTTCCAGTGTAGACAGCGTGGTTAGCGGCCAGCTTTCTTATTTTTTAGAAGAAAATCCGTCAACAAGTGAAATGCTTATTAAAAAAGCAATAAAGGCGGCCCAGGCGCGTGAAGCGGCTAGAAAAGCGCGTGAAGATGCGCGAAACGGCAAAAAGAATAAACGGAAAGAAACGATCTTAAGCGGGAAATTGACTCCCGCGACATCACGAAACCCGGCAAAAAATGAATTATATCTGGTTGAAGGGGATTCAGCCGGAGGTTCAGCGAAACAAGGGCGGGACCGACGATTTCAAGCGATTCTTCCATTACGCGGAAAAGTCATCAATACCGAAAAAGCGAAGCTTGCCGACATTTTTAAAAACGAGGAAATCAATACGATTATTCATGCGATCGGGGCCGGGGTCGGGTCTGATTTTTCAGTCGAAGATACCAATTATGATAAGGTTATCATCATGACGGATGCTGATACGGATGGCGCACACATTCAAGTGCTTTTATTGACCTTTTTCTACCGCTATATGAAACCGCTCATTGAAGCGGGGAAAGTTTATATCGCCTTGCCTCCACTTTACAAAGTAAGCAAAGGGGTGGGGAAAAAAGAGGTCATAGAATATGCGTGGGATGAAAATGAATTGCAGCTAGCGATCAAAAAAGTCGGGCGAGGTTATGTTATTCAACGCTATAAAGGTCTAGGTGAAATGAATGCCGACCAATTATGGGAAACGACAATGAACCCTGACACGAGAACGTTGATTCGCGTGAAAATTGATGATGCGGCCCGTGCGGAAAAACGGGTGTCCGTTTTGATGGGCGATAAAGTAGAGCCCCGCCGGAAATGGATTGAAGAGCATGTTGCTTTTGGGCTTGATGAAGATCCGAACATTCTTGAAAATGAAAATTTGTCACTGTTTTAGTTTAGGAGGGTGCACTATTGTCATTACTTGAACGCTTTATGGATCTGCCGCTGGAAGAAGTGATCGGGGACCGCTTCGGCAGATACAGTAAATATATCATTCAGGAACGGGCACTCCCTGATGCCCGTGACGGGTTAAAGCCCGTTCAGCGCCGGATTCTTTATGCGATGCATCAAGAAGGGAATACGGCAGATAAACCGTTTCGGAAATCGGCAAAAACAGTCGGTAATGTAATCGGAAACTATCATCCGCATGGAGATTCTTCAGTCTATGAAGCAATGGTGCGGATGAGCCAGGATTGGAAAGTAAGAAATGTTCTCATTCAGATGCACGGAAACAATGGGAGCATTGACGGCGATCCCGCTGCTGCCATGCGTTATACGGAGGCCCGGCTTTCCCCGATCGCTTCTGAACTTTTGCGTGATATCGATAAACATACGGTAGAATTTGTTCCGAATTTTGACGATACGATTGAAGAGCCGGTCGTTCTCCCGGCGATGTATCCTAACTTGCTCGTAAATGGATCAACCGGGATTTCAGCAGGGTACGCAACAGACATCCCTCCACATAATCTAGGTGAGGTTATCGATGCCGTCATTATGCAAATTGATAATCCTGATGTGAGCCTTGACGAATTAATGACGGCCGTTAAAGGGCCGGATTTCCCGACAGGCGGGATTGTCCAGGGGATTGAAGGGATTAAGAAAGCATTTGAAACAGGCAAGGGACGTGTTATTGTACGAGCGAAGACCGAAATAGAGGAAATTAAAGGCGGAAGGCAGCAAATCGTTATTAGTGAAATTCCGTATGAAGTAAATAAAGCAAACCTCGTCAAACGAATTGATGAGCTTCGTCTTGATAAAAAAGTCGAAGGGATTGCCGAAGTTCGTGATGAGACGGATCGTACCGGCCTCCGGATTGTTATCGAGTTGAAAAAAGACGGTAATGCTGAAGGAGTTTTGACATACCTGTTTAAAAATACAGACTTGCAAATTTCGTACAATTACAACATGGTGGCCATTCATAATAAGACACCAAAGTTGATGGGATTAAAGCATATTCTATCGGCCTATATCGAGCACCAAAAAGAAGTCGTTACAAACCGCTCCAATTATGAACTTGCGAAGGCAAAAGAACGCCAGCATGTCGTGGAAGGGCTGATTAAGGCCATTTCAATTTTGGATGAAGTAATTGAGACGATCCGGGCGTCGAAAGATAAGCGCGATGCAAAAGATAATTTAATGAATAAGTTCAAGTTTACCGAACCGCAAGCAGAAGCGATCGTCACATTGCAGCTTTATCGGTTGACGAATACGGACATTACCACTTTGCAAAATGAAGCAAAAGAGCTTGAAAAGAAAATTACCTACCTTACAAGCATTTTAAACAGCGAGAAAAAGCTTTTGAATGTAATCAAAAAAGATTTAGCCGATGTAAAAAAACGGTATGCAGATGAACGACGTACGGCGATCGAACATGAAATTCAAGAACTAAAAATTGATATGGAAGTGATGATTCCATCCGAAGATGTCATGGTTACAGTGACAAAAGACGGATATGTGAAACGGACGAGTCTTCGTTCTTATTCTGCATCAAATGGTGAACCACCGGGCATGAAAGAAACAGATCGTCTTTTAGCTTCCGGGCAGTTAAATACTACGGAAACGCTCTTGATATTCACTAACAAAGGGAATTACATTTATTTGCCGATCTACGAAATGCCCGATATTCGCTGGAAGGACATGGGGCAGCATGTCGCCAATATGGTTGGCATCGAAAAAGATGAAACGTTGATTCAAGCCATACCTGTAAAAGAGTTTAAAGAAGACCTATACCTTATTTTCTTTACGAAACATGGAATGGTGAAGAAAACCGAAATCACTCAATATAAAGCACAACGATATAATAAAACGCTTATGGCATTAAAACTAAAAGGTGATGATGAAGTCGTCGGTGTCAGCTTAACAGATGGGAAACAGGATGTGTTTATCGCAACACATAGTGGCTATGGCCTCTGGTTTAATGAAAATGAAATCAGCATTGTCGGAAAAGGGGCGGCAGGAGTTAAAGGCATTAATCTGAAAGATGGCGATGTAGTCGTCAGCGGCTTTGCGCTTGCGGAAGAAGAAAACGTTGAACTTTTATTAGTGACTCATCGTGGCGCCGTGAAAAAAATGAAGCTGTCCGAATTTGATAAAACTTCCCGTGCTAAGCGAGGACTGGTCATGCTTCGCGAGTTAAAGAAAAATCCGCATAAAGTCGTTGATCTAAAACTGATTACAACTGACAATGAGGAATACTTCATAAAAACGGCGAAAGGGCAGAGGGGCAAAATTAATTCCGGAGATTATAAGCCGGCGGATCGGTACAATAACGGTTCGTTTGCCATCGATGTCGATGACTGGGGAGAAGTCGTAGAAGTTTGGAAAGATATTCAAGTTGTAGATGAAAAAGAGTAGCAGCAAATTGCCGCTCTTTTTTTATTACAATAAACATATTATGTTAACTAATAGCGGAGATAAATATTTTGAATTAGAATTTTTTTAATTGCTTGCCTTCATAATTGATAGTACAATGTCATTATTAGAGTTTAGCAGAGAAGAGACAGGATAGTTTAGTGGAGAGCTTAGGTTAGTAGAGAATTTGAAGTTAATTATATATGTGGTTCCCCTTATTTGCTCCCAATCGAGCTCCTGTTCTCCTCTGGAAAAAAGAGGAGGAAAGAAAATGAGCAGCATTTTATCCCATCTAGTATTAAATTCCGAGGAAAAGTTAGTTTATGTAACTGAAGAAAACATCGAAATAACCCGAACCACGAAGCGATTGGACAAAGCAGGCGCTACAGACATCATCCTGCGTGAAATCGATTTTCGAAAAGGTGCGTTGTTTTCCAGCAGTTATGAATATCCGGGGCGTTATTCACGCTGGGACATTGGATTTATTAACCCGCCGCTTGAAATCCGCGCTACCGGCAGACAATTTCAAATAATAGCGTTAAACAGCCGCGGTGAACTGCTAATCCCTTCTATTTTCGAAAAGTTACAAACGATTGCTTCAATCAGTGTCACTAAAGACGGTTTTGCAATTTCGGGCACAATTGAGACATCCGGCGAAATATTTAACGAGGAAAGCCGAACGTTGCAGCCTTCTATTTTTACTGCATTAAGAGCGATCAAGGAACGATTTGCATCAACTAAAGACTCTTTTCTCGGCTTATATGGAGCATTTGGATATGACCTCGTATTTCAATTTGAGTCTTTGCAATATAAGCATAAAAGAAACAGCCAAAAACATGATCTCGTTTTATATCTTCCAGATGAACTTATTATCGTGGATCATCAATTATCATGTGCTTACCAGCTTTCTTACGAATTTAAGTTCGGCAAGGATTCGACCGAAGGCCTACTGAGAGATGGCGTCTATGTTGAACAAAAGGGGTCTATTAAGCCCTCAATCGGATTAACATACCAGTCAGGAAAATATGCAAACTTAGTTAGAGAGGCGCTTGATGAATTTCGCAAAGGAAATTTATTTGAAGTCGTGCCTTCACAAATTTTATACGAACAATATGATGCTACGCCTTCTCAAGTATTTAATGAATTAACCGAATTAAACCCGAGTCCATATGGTTTTATCATCAACCTTGGCAATGAGCATCTTGTCGGCTCATCGCCAGAAATGTATGTACGAGTAGAAGGAAACAGAGTGGAAACATGCCCAATTTCAGGGACGACAAAACGAGGCAATAATCCGATTGAAGACGCGGATTATATCCGTAATTTATTAAACTCCTATAAAGACGAAGCTGAATTGACAATGTGTACGGATGTCGACCGAAATGATAAATCGAGAATATGCGTTCCGGGTTCAGTGAAAGTGATCGGAAGAAGGCAAATCGAAATGTATTCGCACTTGATTCATACGGTTGACCATGTCGAAGGCTACTTGAGTCCGCAATATGATGCTCTAGATGCCTTTATGACGCATATGTGGGCCGTTACGATAACCGGCGCTCCAAAACGGGCGGCGATATGCTGGATTGAAGACCATGAATGCTCGCCAAGGGAATGGTATGGCGGTGCGGTCGGCTACTATAATTTTAACGGAGATTTGAATACAGGGCTGACATTGCGGACCATTAAAATGAAAGACGGGATGGCCGAGATCAGGGTCGGCGCGACATTGTTATACGATTCTATTCCAGAAGCTGAAGAAGAAGAAACACTGACAAAAGCAGCGGCGTTAATTAAAGCGATCCGGGCGCCCAAAACGAAACCGAGTGAATCGGCACAAGAAACAAAACATCCGGGTCAGGGGAAAAGGATTTTACTAATTGATCATGAAGATTCCTTCGTCCATACGCTCGGGAATTATCTTAAGCAGACTGGAGCGGAAGTATTAACATTGCGCGCCCCCCGGGCAAGGGAAGTGTTAAATTCTTCGCAAACGTTTGACCTAGTGGTCATTTCTCCAGGACCGGGTCGTCCAGGTGATTTTCATATGAATGAAACGATTCATTTATGTTTGAGCAGACAATTGCCGATTTTTGGAGTATGTTTGGGACTTCAAGGGATCGTCGAATATTTTGGCGGGGAATTAGGCTTATTGACGGAACCACAACACGGGAAATCATCCAATGTAAAAGTGAAGCACGACAGTCTTTTGTGGAAGGGGCTACCTGAGTCATTTGCGGTTAGCCGCTACCATTCATTATATGCAAAACAACTACCGGAAAGTATGAGAGTAACGGCTATGTCAGACGACAATGTGATCATGGCGGCGGAACATAAACATTTACCTATAGTCGCTGTCCAATTTCACCCTGAGTCGATATTAACCTCGCGTGACAATGTCGGGATGAGGATCATTGAAAATGTCGTTACGTACTATTGTATCCGCGAAAAAGTGCTTTCGCTTTAAAGAACAAAATTGTAGTCCAATTAGAACCGTATCAAAGGTTGACAGACTAGTGTGAATAGTGTATAAATAAATTACCAAAATATCATATTCTTTCTAGTTGCATGGCTGGAGATGAAAAGATGCCATAGTCATTAAAAACATGATTCATGTTTTTTGGCTATGGCTTTTGTTGTACATTCACACACTCAGTTAAAAAGGGAAAGGGGAGATTTTAATGAGTTTTGAGCATTTAGATTCACCAGACTTAAAGCGCTTTCAAAGAAAGATTACGCTTTTATCGGCTGCGGGCACTTTTCTTGATGGATTTGATCTAACAGTAATTGCCGTTGCGATGCCCTTAATTTTAAATCAGTGGGATATTGGACCTGGAGTTCAAGGACTTATTACAGCATCTGCTGTGATTGGTTCCTTTATTGGGGCTTTATGGCTTGGAAGCTTGACCGATAAATTTGGCCGGAAAGCCATGTATGCGATTGACTTATTAGCTTTTGTCGTGTTTGCTGCTTTATCTGCATTTGCACAGGCGCCATGGCAACTTATTTTATTTCGATTCTTACTGGGAATTGGCATTGGCGCTGATTATCCTATTTCAGCCACACTCGTTTCCGAATTTAGCGCAACGAAAAGCCGCGGGAAGCATAGTACTTCGTTAGGGGCGATGTGGTTCGTGGGAGCCGTGGTGGCTTATATTTGCGGAATACTATTATCGCCGCTTGGACCGAGCGCATGGAGATACATGCTTTTAGTAGGCGCTATTTTCGCTCTTATTGTTTTCTATTTCAGGGTGACACTTCCGGAATCTCCAAGATGGCTGGCATCCAGGGGCCGCGAGAAGGAAGCAGAAGCGATCATGCTGAAAATTACCGGCCAAAAAGTAATCATTAACCCCAATACGGATAAAAAGCAAAAATTAAGTAATGTGTTTTCGAAAACTTTATTTCGCCGAACGTTCTTTGTTTGCGGATTCTGGTTTTGTTATGCGGTAGCATATTATGGGATTTCGATGTACACCCCAACAATTTTGAAGCCGTTAACGCATGGATCGCAAATGATGGCGTATATCGGCTCTGGAACGGTTAGTGTGTTAGGGCTATTGGGAGCAATTATAGGCATGAATATTGTAGAAAAGATAGGGAGAAGACCACTAATTATTACGTCATTTACAGGATTATCAGTGGCATTAATTATTTTAGCGCTTAACCCGAGTCCAACGATGGCATTTTTAGTTATTTTATTTAGCCTCGCTGTGCTATTCGCGAACATGGGCGGGGGAATTCTTAACTTTGTTTATCCGACAGAATTATTCCCTACGAGTATACGGGCAAGCGCTTCAGGGTTGGCAACCGCAGTGAGCCGCATTGGGTCAATTTTAGGAATACTCGTTTTTCCGCAGCTTGTTGCGGCCTGGGGAAACAGCAAAGCGTTATGGCTTTTTGTCATCGCCGGATTAGCAGGCCTGGTGATTTCGATCATATTAGCTCCTGAAACAAAAGGGAAAAACTTAGAGGAACTTAATAATGAGGTAACTTTAGCACTAAATAATAAATCCGACATAGGAGAAAACCATGGAAAAATGACTTAGTCTTTGGTCAATTGGACAACAAGGTACGTTAAATGATTTTTTTCCTCCCTTGCAAAAATGTACAATCAGGAGTCTTTCATCCTCTTTCCCTTATATTTCGCTAGAACATGCCTCATGCCTTCTTCAATTAAGTCATTGGCTGGACGATTCAGGCGTTTGGCCAATAGTTTAATTTCTTCATAAAGCTGCTGACTCAGCGTCGTATTCACATTTTTGCGGTCTTCATTTTTCTTTCGGATGTCGCTTTGATACAATTGATTTCACTCCTTTTAATTTAAATTACATGGTTATCATACCTGGACTAACTGTACTCTATATTATGGCAAAAAGTATAGAGCAAGGGAAGAAAGCATAACTGTTATCTGTTCCTGGTATGTCTCTTGGTGGTTCTGTCACGTTTAGCTGTCGCTATGAGGTTTTAAGCGATCCTTATGACATCACAATAGCGGGAGTCATTCCAAAAACATATTGTTTTCATAAAAATAGAGCCTTATAATTAAGCGAACAGCGTCAGATACTGTTCGCTGTTTTTTATAGTCTCAGGGAAGGTAGACGGAGAGATTTATGTTTAAAAAAACTGTTCTATTACTAATAGGCTTTACTTCATTAGGGATTGGAGTAATCGGCATTTATGTACCGTTATTACCAACGACACCTTTAGTGCTACTGGCCCTTTTTTGCTTTTCGAAAAGCTCGGATAGGTTTCATAGTTGGTTAAAGTCTACGACTCTTTATGAAAAATATGTAAAAGAGTTTAAAGAAACTCGTTCGATTACAATGAAAAACAAAATTAAGATATTGTTGTTTCTTTACGTATCAGTCGGCGTCTCAATCGTTTACATTAACAATAGCATCATCCGGGCAGCATTGATCGGCATGTTGATTCTCCAAACATTTGTCCTCATGTTTATCGTGAAAACACGGCGAGTAAAGAATTAAGATTGCTTGAATTTCAATGTATCTCAACCTGCTAAAAAGGGGAATTTTATTGTGTCGCCCTCAATTGATGGTGCTTTTCAGATTGGACGGAAAATTTTCAAAAATGAACTTCCTTAAGTGGTGTAAATATAGTAACATTCTAGTAAACAACTAGAAAGAGATGAGGGTACACGATGATTAAAGCTATTTTTTTTGATCTTGATGACACGCTGCTCTGGGATCAGAAAAGCGTGAAGGAAGCCTTTAGAGCGACATGCGAAGCGGCGCGGGATAAATATAATGATATTGATCCGGAAAAGCTTGAGGAAGCAGTACGAAAAGAAGCTCGGGATCTTTACTCATCTTATGAAACGTATGAATTCACGCAAATGATTGGGATTAACCCGTTTGAAGGATTATGGGGGAACTTTTTGGATGATGAAGATAACTTCCGCAAAATGAAGGAAATTGTTCCAGCCTATCGAAAAGAAGCATGGACAAGAGGGCTTATGGCACTAGGAGTTGATGATCCTGAATTTGGACATGAATTAGCAGAACGTTTTCCATTAGAACGCCGCAATCATCCGTTTGTCTATGAGGAAACATTTAGAGTGCTCGATGAATTAAAAGGGAAGTACAGGCTCCTGCTGCTAACGAACGGTTCACCGGATTTGCAAAATACGAAGCTGGAGTTAACTCCAGAGCTTGTCCCATATTTTGATCACATCGTTATTTCTGGGGGCTTTGGAAAAGGCAAACCGGATCCGTCTATATTTGAACATGCTTTAACGTTAATGTCACTTAAGGCCGAGGAAGCCATTATGGTTGGGGATAACTTAATGACTGATATTCTTGGAGCTTCTAGAGCTGGCATTACATCAGTTTGGGTCAACCGCCAAGATAAAGAGCGAAATGAAGTAATCCCTGACTATGAAATCAGCCATTTAGAGGAGCTTTATCCGATCCTCGAAACATTGAAAGATAAAATCAGCAGTTTAGATTAATAATCGATAGCTACATTTCAAATTGAGATGTAGCTGTTTTTTAATACATCTAAAATACTAATAAGCGTTTCAGATTAATTTTAATTTCGTCTCACTATCTTAAGTATTCTTAGATTTTGAGACTGGATTCAATTATTTCTGCATTGCTTCCGAGAATATATATTATGTAAACTAATAAAAACCACAAACGTACCATTAGTTTCTTCCCTCACGTTCTGTACGAGAACAAAAAAGTAGACCCATTTAGGACATAAATGTGGGTCCATTAATTTTGTGCATTTTAATCTTTATCTAGTTTCTTAATTCGTGATAAAAACTCACTCAATTTAAGATCATTTTTCAACTGATTACATCGTTTACATGCGCAAACACAATTCTTTGGTGTAGTTAATCCACCTTTTGACTTTGGGGTTAAATGGTCAATTGTATCACCATATTTTCCGCAGTAAAAACAGGTATAGGAGCTTCTTTCGATGATCAAATGCCGAAATTCCTCTTTGTTGTATAATTTATGAATCAACCCTTCGTGAACAATCCCTGCAGCTTCTTCAGTAACCAGTTGTGTAGCAATCTGTACAGGAACATAGTATTCAAAAAATCTTCCATTTTTCTTTTTTTCCTTCACTTTAATGTCACCGTACGATAATAGTGATATATCAAAGCTATAATTGCACGGTATTGCAGGAAGAATTTTTTCATGTTTTCTAGGTTCACAGACTTTACAATAAGATTTCCTTGCTCCGGAACTGCGCTTTCGCCCGGTTCTAGGTGGGAATTCAGAATAATATTTTATTTGTTCGCAAATCTTGCATTTTTTATAGAGAGGACATGCATGTCTTAAATTCATAGTAAACACCTGCATTTTATTCCTAACTAACCTTTAATTTGATACAGTTTTTCTTTGATTTGTTTCCTGCTTACCTGAGTATAACGAGCAGTTGTAGCAATAGCCGGTGTACCTTTTTTTGTGACATGACCAAGATAATATGCGATTTCTTCAATGGTCCAACCAGATTCCCGGGCACGGTGTGCAAAGTCGTGACGCAAATGATGGAACGTTACATCATGAATCAGATCCCATTCATCCTTAGTTGCTAGTGACTTTAGTTTTCTAAACCAGTGGTGAATTCCTGCCTCTGTTAACTGTTCACAGCGTTGTGATGTAAAGACATATGGGCTATCCTTTATTCGTTTTCCATGCTCCAAGTAATTGGAAAGTGGTCGGTGTACCTGGTTCAATAAATCAATCTCCCTCCTCTTCCCTCCTTTGTATCCGACACGTAGCCACCCGATTTTCGGACCGATGTAAGTATCTTTTACCATTAACCAAGACACGTCACTTATACGAAGCCCGGCCCAATATCCAAGTGCAAAAATTGCTTTTCCTCGGAGATCACCTTCCCGTTCCACAAGATTTCTCAATACATAACGCTGATCTTTACTCAATTCACGCGGAGCTAATAATGGCTGTGGTGGAATGTCAACGCCTCGAGTCGGATTTTGCTGTAGTAATCCCTTCTCCTCAATTAACCAGCGTGCAAAACTGGATGCTGCAGATTTGATACGATTTCGATGGTTAATACTATATCCCTCGTCCTCTAAATAACTTAAATACATTTCCATAGCCGTTTTTGTAAATTGCTCCGGTTGGAATTTTCCTGCACTTCCGGGTTTAGCTGAAATCCATTCTGTCAATTGATGAATAGAACGTATGTATGCATCAATCGTTTTCGCTGATTTTCCAGAAATATACGCTTTGTATTCTTCAATCAAAGGTTTGGATTGATGTAATGGAATGACGTTAGACATTCTCTTCCCTCCTGAAAAATTTCTGTTACGAGTTTTATACCCCAATAGGTTTTACTCTTTCTTACTTCTATCTACACTTTCGTTAAGTGAATGTTTCTTTAATATCTTAAAGAAACAAAAAAGGAAGGTATTTTTAATTTTAAATCGAATGTAAAATTTGTGACAAAAAATTTACATTATAAGGGGATGAAGGGATAGAAATGAAAAAACTTATTTCAGTATGTCTTATGGTTGGGGTTTTGTTAATTCCAACATCAGCATTTGC
>NZ_JBBHZM010000005.1:0-140378 GCF_049843615.1 Fictibacillus sp. Mic-4
CCATTAATTTAGAATGTTTGCGAAGAGGGCTTCGCTATGATACATTTCCTTTAAAACGTTCAAACTCGGTCACAACTTAATATTCAAATACAAAGCCGCTAAAACGAGCGGCTTTGTAAATTTCTACCCGACAGAATAAAAACAAGGTAAAAGGAGAGGGTATAAGGAGGATAATTATTTAATTGGAGGACGTATTAAAAATGTCTCAAAAACAAGGAATCTCGGCAATGATTGCCATTAGCTTGATCCCATTAGTAATGGTTTTGGGAAATTCTATGTTAGTACCTGTTCTTCCCACAATGAAAGCGAAATTGCACTTAAGTCAATTTCAAGTAAGCCTGATCATAACTATGTTCTCACTCGCTGCAGGCATTATTATTCCTGTTGTTGGCTACTTATCTGATCGATTTGGCCGAAAGCTCGTTATTGTTCCTTCTTTAATCGTTTACGGCATTGGCGGAATTATTTCAGGTTTAGCCGCATGGTTAATGGACAATTCTTATTCCGTCATTCTTCTTGGCAGAATAATTCAAGGATTAGGAGCGGCAGGCACGTCACCAATTGCAATGGCTCTCATCGGTGATCTATATTCCGGGGCACAGGAAAGCAAGGCGCTTGGCATTAACGAGTCATCAAACGGCTTTGGGAAAATTTTATCGCCAATCATCGGTTCTTCGATTGCCCTTATCACATGGTTTGCGGTATTTTTTACGTTTCCCGTATTATGCTTTCTGTTGGCCCTTTTTGTTTGGTTTGGTGTTAAAGAAAAGAAAAAAGCACAGGGAAAACCGCTGCCAGAATATTTAACCGCCTTGAAAAAAATTTTTAAACAAAAAGGGAAATGGCTTATTCCAGCCTTTTTTGTTGGTTCAACCGGTTTATTTATTTTATTTGGCATTCTATTTTATTTGTCGGATGTTCTTGAAGCAATCTTTAAAGTAGATGGCATTCTTAAGGGCAGCATTTTAGCTATTCCACTTATGGGCATGGTCGTTACATCGTACATTACTGGCGCAAAAATTAAACAAAACAAACCCCTTATTCGAAAAGTTATGATTTCTGGCCTTGTCCTTTTAACAGCTTCTATGTTCGCCGTTGCCTTTTTTAAACAAATTCACCTTATGATCGGCTTGATCACGATTGGAAGCATCGGTACGGGACTTCTGCTCCCCTGTTTAAATACACTAATTACAGGTGCTGTAGAAAAAGCGGAACGCGGGATGATTACTTCTTTATATGGAAGCGTTCGTTTTCTTGGCGTTGCTTTTGGTCCTCCTCTTTTTAGCTGGTTGATGAAAATTTCCCATAAGACCGTTTTTTTCAGTATGGCAGGCTTATGCATCTTGACGTTGATCCTTGCGTTTTTTATGATCAAGCCGGGAAAAACAAAAAAAGGAGCAGCCGGAGAGAAAGAGCGTTTAACTACTCTCTTTAAAAAAAGGGTGCCAACAAATTAATTAAAAAGTTTTGTTATAAGGTAGATCAATTTCATTAATAACGCAGTAATAGCCGCTGCCATAAGAGGGCCGACGGGAATTCCTCGTAAAAAAACAATGCCAATAATCGATCCCACGACAAGACCAACAATTAATTGAGGTTCAACCCTGAGCATTTCGAGCCCTTTTCCATTCATATATGTCGCAAGTGCCCCGCCAGCCAGTGCTACTACTCCTGAAAGTGTCGTAACAAGCGCAATAACATCCTTGCCACTAATTTTCTCGCTGGCGAAAGGCACTAAAACAGAAATTGTTAAAAATAGAAGACCGAGTTCCATTCCGCGCCGTTCAACTGCCGGAAAAAAACGCTCTAATGAAGTAAGTTTCAATACTAATAATAAACTTGCCGCGGTCGCAATAATCGGAGACCTGCCAATTAAACCTATAATGATTAAAAGAACGAGCGCAAATTCTCCTGACAATATATGCATTGATCACAACCCCTGTCCATATCCTCTCTTCACATTTATGAAGATACAGAAGGAAGTATTCTATTTTCTTTGACAAAGGGGACAATATTTAATCGATTTAATCTTCCTGCGAATTGGATATCGTCTATATAATTTTTTGAAACTAATCGTCTTCCGGTTGTTGTTGTTAATAAACGTTCAGGCAGCTGATTGGCTAACTGAAGATAAGAGGCTTCCAGCATTTCGGAAAAATCGCAAACGTGAACGGGATCCGTCCTTTTCTTTAGCAAGTGAATCATGTATCCCGCGGCAAGGCCATCTTCTAAAGCAAATTCACCTCGTGTCCCCGCACAGCAAATCGTAATATCACATGAAAAAGCAAGCGCTTTTTTAGCGCAACTGGATGCATTAAGAAAGGATCCGATCAACACATGATCAGCCAATTCAGCTTTTTTTATCGTTTTTGTTCCATTCGTCGTCATAAGAATTAAACTTTCTCCGTCATGCCTCTTTTTACATATCTCTGTAGGCGAATTGTTGTAATCAAAGCCTTTTCTTTTTTCACAATGCCTCTCTCCGGCTAAAATGGTATTTTCACTTTTTAACGATAAGGCCTCTTGCTCAGTTTCAACCGTGATAACAGTAGAAAAACCAGCATCGAACGCAGCAGCAATTGTCGTTGACGCTCTGAGTACATCAATGACAATGACCGTTTGACCGGCTAGCCGTCCGGACTCTATATCTTCGTGCGTTGGGATGGTCCGAATGATCAAATATCCCACTCCTTTGCTCAATTTAGTCTGTTATTATGTATACCGTTTCAACTGAAAAAAATGGCTTTCCTCTAATGTAAAAAAGAAAATCTTTAGCAAGTGTGCTCCGTTTTTGATAAACTGGGAAAGAAAGGGGAATGAACGTGTATCCAAAAGCACTCATTGATTACCTTACCTATTTTCATGGGAACAGAGACTATTTTGAATGCCATGAAGTACTTGAAGAACATTGGAAAAACGAAGGTGCACAAAATAGCGTTTGGGTCGGCCTTATTCAAATTGCGGTCTCTCTTTATCATCAGCGCCGCGGAAACAAAACCGGTGCTCTTCGCATGATAAAGAGCGCTATTCGTATTCTTTCCAATCAAAAGGAAGAGCTCTCCCGTTATGGCTTACATTACGAGGCCTTAATGGAATTGCTAACGAAAAGGGACATCGAAATTGAAAACGACGAGGTATATTCCGACATGAATTTACCCCTTTTAGATCTTGGTTTACGAAAAGAATGTGAAAGAATACTTCAACAAACCGGACTTCGATGGGGCTCTGAAAGTGATTTCAATAATAAATACATTATCCATAAACATAAGCTAAGAGACCGTACAGATGTGATTGAAGAAAGGCTAAAGCAGAAAAAACAAAAAGCAGACAGGAGAATACCCTAAAAAAGAGGATATCCTGATTTCAGGGTATCCTCTTCTCACTTTTACTCATCAAATACGACGACTTTCTCCATTGTATCGCCGTTTCTCATGTTTAGCACCGTGTCCATTCCTGAAGTCACCTGGCCAAAAACGGTATGAACGCCGTTTAAATGAGGTTGAGCTTCATGAACGATGAAAAATTGGCTTCCCCCGGTATCTTTTCCTGCATGAGCCATAGAAAGAGCGCCTGGAACATGTTTGTGCGGATTTCCTTCTGTTTCGCATTTAATTGTATAACCCGGTCCGCCAGTTCCTGTTCCGTGAGGGCAACCACCTTGACTTACAAAGCCCGGAATCACGCGGTGGAAAGTAAGACCATTGTAGAATCCTTCATTTGCTAATTTCTCAAAATTGGCGACCGTCCCCGGTGCTTCGTTAGGAAATAATTCGAATTCGATTTTATCTCCATCAAGCATTAGTATGTATCCTTTTTTAGCCATAATTACATCTCTCCTTTGTAATAGATCTTCTCTATCATACCATAAAATAGCCAAAGGCAAAAAAGAGACAACATCTATTGTCTCTTTTTTAACTTTAAACAAGCGCACCTTTTCTTAAAGGAACATCTTGCTGGATAATGTTTTCATATGTTTCTCGTTTGACGACGATCTGTTCTTCTCCGTTTTCTACAAAAACAACAGCCGGTCTTGGCAGTCGATTGTAATTGTTGGCCATCGAATAACCGTATGCGCCCGTGCAAAAAACAGCTAAAATATCATTTGCTTCCACTTCAGGCAATTTCAAATCCCAAATGAGCATATCACCTGATTCACAGCACTTTCCAGCGATTGAGACGGTCTTCGTGTATGGGGCAAACGCTTTATTTGCAACCATAGCTTCATAACGAGCCTGATATAACGCCGGACGAATATTGTCGCTCATTCCTCCATCGACTGAGACGTAATGGCGGACTTCCGGAATGTCCTTTTGCGAACCGATGGAATAAATTGTCGTTCCGGCGTCCCCGACAAGCGATCTTCCTGGTTCGATCCATATTTCCGGACATTCTGCCCCTAATTTTTTTGTATGCTTTTTCACTTCTTGAACCATCGCATCGATATACACACGCGGCTCAAGCGGTTGGTCTTCAGACGTATATCGTATGCCGAATCCGCCACCTAAATTAAGCACTTCCGGAAAGTAAGAGTGCTGACTATGCCAGCGGGCCAAATAGTCAAATAATTTTTCAATCGCTAAAACAAATCCTGTCGTTTCAAAGATTTGCGAGCCAATATGGCAATGAATTCCTGCCAGATGAAGGCGTTTTGAGTGTTTTAGAGCATATAGCATCGCTTCTTCTGCCTGTCCATTTTGCAAATCAAAGCCAAATTTCGAATCTTCCTGTCCAGTTAAAATATATTCATGGGTATGTGCTTCAATGCCCGGGGTCACTCTGAGCAAAATTTGCGTCTTCTTATCATATCTTTCACAAAGCTCATGGAGCATCGATAGTTCGTGAAAATTATCGACAACAAAACAGCCGATATTCTCTTTTAACGCAAACTCCAATTCTGCATAACTTTTATTGTTGCCATGAAAATGGATTTTTTCCGTCGGGAATCCCGCATGGATCGCTGTATAAAGTTCTCCACCGGATACAACGTCAAGGCTAAGCCCTTCTTCTTCCATTAGTTGAACCATCGCAATGCAAGAAAACGCTTTGCTTGCATACGCCACTTGCGCTGTAACGCCATGAACCTGGAAAGCTTCTTTAAACGCTCTTGCCCTCTGTCTTATTAGCGCAACATCATATATATATAAAGGCGTACCGTATTTTTTTGCCAATTCAATTGTATCTACTGACCCAATCGTTAAATGCCCTTTTTCATTAATCAAACTTGTTCCATGTAAAAACATTGACCAATCTCCTCTCCGAAAATATAGAGATTCAATCCGACGAAAAATGAAAAGACAGCTAATGCCAAAAAAGGTACATTAACTGTCTTGAACCCGTACCCTCATTGTCGGAATAGCTCTCCACTACGTAATTTGTAGTGACAGTCCGTTGCCTATTTGACAACGACCCAGCATAAAATGGCATGGACCCATTTTACACTTCGGCAAATTGACCTTTCCGATTACTTCATCGTGTCCATTCACTTCATAATCGTACTCATTCGCTTTGCGCCTCTACCCCATTGCGAAGAATGAGGCATATTTAATTATTATGAAAAACTTTAACATACATTCCCCTAATTGTGCAAGGCTTAATTTGATGTTCTTTTCGGATTTTGCGGATGTAAAATACTTGGCCTCATTTTTGTCATCGGTACGGCCACCCGCATAATAATTGTAAGCAGCGCCTTCGCGTTAAATGGCATAAACGGCCATAAATACGGTGTATTTAAATTTTTCATATTCGCAATAAAAATAATAAACAGCGTCAAGCCAATAACATAGCCCGGAACGTGGAAAATCGCGACAAGTAAAAGCAGCAATATCCGAAAAAGATCATTCGCCAATCCTAATTCCACACTTGGAGTGACAAACGTTCCGATGGCTGAAACAGAACTGTATAAAATGACTTCAGGAACGAAAACTCCGACACTGATGGCGATTTGTCCAATGAGCACTGCCGCAACTAATCCCATGGAAGTAGCAAGGGCATTTGGAGTATGGATGGCCGCAAGCCGCAATAAATGAATTCCGACTTCAGCTAATAATAACTGAAGAAAGATCGGCAAATGGCCGTGTTTGTTTGGACCGATAAATTCCAGGCCTTTTGGAAGCAAATGCGGATCCTGCACATATAAATACCAGAGTGGAACAAGCATGATGGCAGCAAGGATGCCGATAAAACGAAACCATCTTTCAAATGCCCCGGTCAGCGGAGTTTGACGGAACTCCTCCGCGTGCTGAACATGGTGAAAATAAGTCGTCGGGGTGATTAAAACGCTTGGGGACGTATCAACCATCACAAGCACGTGCCCTTCTAAAAGGTGCTGAACGGCAACGTCGGGACGTTCAGTATAACGGGCCATTGGAAATGGATTGAATCCTTGCTTGACAAGATATTCTTCAATCGTCTTGTCCGCCATTGGAATACCGTCGATGCTAATTGTGCTTATTTCTTTTTTAATCAATTTTATTAATCCGGGATCTGCAACATCTTTTAAATAGGAAATACAAATATCCGTTTTTGACCGTTCCCCAACCTGTACAATTTCATTTCGAAGCCTTTCATCTCTTAGCCTTCTTCTCGTTAATGCTGTATTGATGATAATATTTTCGGTGTACCCGTCCCTTGACCCCCTGACAACTTTTTCTGTATCCGGTTCTTCCGGATTCCTACCAGGGTAACTACGGACATCAACAATAAATACTTCATCCTCGCCATCTACAAAAATAAGGATTAATCCGGAGAGCAATCGATCAACCGCTTCATCCATATTATCCGTCAGTTCTACTTGTTCATGAGTAATATGATTATGTATGACCTCTTTTACACTATGGGGACTTTTATGCTGGTTGTTCATTAGCATAAATTCCCTCATAATTTGAATGATATAAGTCGTATCGCAAAGCCCGTTGCAATAATAGAGCTGCACTTTTGTTTTCAGCAAAAGCAATTTGCGAACGCCGACATCAAAGGTTTCCCCTATTCCGAGCCGTTTTTTCAACAGTTCTTCATTTTCTTCAATTTTCTTGCTGATTGGTATTTTTGCTTTCTTTTGTGCCACTTACGCCACTCCTTTCTAATATCATTTGGATTGCCTGGGTCGTGATCGGTGCTCCTTTTTCTACTGAATCATACCCGGCCATTTTACCTATATCGCCAACACCGATGACAATAGGCAAATCTAATTCATCGAGAATATATACGGTGTCTCCGTTAATTCTTCCCATTTCTAAATCGGGCAAACCGCTTTTATCAATTCCGTATTCGGTTAAATTACCATAACGATCGATACTGAAATCTACCTTTGTCCATTCGGCATAATGGGTTTTCGAAGCCACGGCGACCGCACCGAGAACTTCTATTTGTGGGTGGCGGCAAATGTCACGCATCGCTCGCTCGCCTGGCCCCTCCCCTTTTTGTCCACAATCATCAAATAAGACAAGCACAGGGTCATACGGAGTCTCTTGAATAAAACGGATCAATTCTCCCCCCGTAATTCTGGTCGGATTGCCCATTGATGCTGATATGCATCGTCCTCCTATCTTCTTTGCAACGAGTTCCGCGGCCTTTAACGCATAAAGATCGCCATCGGTTATGAAAATAACGCGCTTCTTCTTCATGGTGCCTCCCTATTTAATGGTTTACATAATAGACCCAATGAAAAAGTGATCCAAATACTTTTCCGAATACGATGGCCATTAAAATAATAATCAGTTTCTCTTCAAATCCAATCCTTTTAGCCAAAATAGGCAAAACATTGAGCACTTCCGTCAAAGCAGCGGCCAGCATTCCAATAAAAACGCCAAAAAACAAGCCGATTGGAATAAGCAAGAGCGGGGACATGGAAAACGTCAAATGACGCAAATTCATCCAGCCGCCAATAATAGCGCCTAACGTAACACTCGCTTCATAACTGCGAATACGTGAATACGTTTTACTCAATTGCATAAGCCGGGGGACAATTCCTAGAACAGTTAAAAAGGCGACAAATCCCGATCCCACCGCAATCCCTCCGGCAAAGCCGATAAATATGGTAATAAGGATATTAAGTATCATGCAATTTCTTTTCCGTCTCCTTGTTTTCATGTACGATGACATATTGATCCAAATCTTGTTGATAATTAAACATTTCTACTTCGAGCGGGCTTGGTTCTTCATTAAATCGTTTTTTAAATAAATGGTTGAAAAAGAGAATCATCCCAATGCCAAGTCCAAACGAATAAGGGATTTGCAATAAAAGGGGGCGGTTATTTTGTTCCCCTGTTATCATGTAATAAATTTTTTTATGGACAATCCCCATACTGACATCTTCATGAAAATTCATAATTGCAAGTGATGAACCGAAAAACAGAAGCAGCCAGACAAGAAGGAAATAGACGGGGGCAAGCTTCTTTTTTTCATATTGGATTTCTAATATCGTTTGCGCCGGTCCAACCGTTTGCACATCGATCGACTCATAGACATTATGAATATGTTGAATTACTTTGATGACATCGATGACAATGAGATGCTTGTCTTCCGGTTTTACGTGGTGAATGATTAACGCCTTTACTTTTTTATGTATTTCGCCGGGAGCGACAATTTGAGCGATTTCGCTAAGTGTGACCTTCTGGTTTGGAACAACCTGGACGCGCTGTCTCATTCGGATATAAACCGTTAAATTTTCCATATCTATACTACCTACTTTCGCCCTCAAGCTATATGTTTAGTATGCTTTTCTCGATTTGAATTATTCAGCTTACGTTTGATTGAATATAGAAAAACCAGATGGAAACTATGTTTCCATCTGGTTTTTCATATAGAGCAATATCTTTTTTTCAAGACGCGACACTTGAACTTGTGATATGCCAAGCCGCTGTGCCACCTCTGATTGTGTTTGATCTTTATAATAGCGCAAATAAACAATGAGCTTTTCCCGCTCATCCAGCGCTTCAATCGCTTCCTGTAGCGCAATTTTATCAAACCATTTATTTTCCGAATGGTCCGCAATTTGATCAAGCAATGTAATCGGGTCGCCATCGTTTTCATAGACGGTTTCATGAATGGAGGTTGGGGCTCTAACCGCCTCCTGCGCCAGAACAACATCTTCTGCCGTAATTTCTAATTTTTCCGCAATCTCGTTAACAGTCGGGGTGCGTCCAAGCGTCTTTGAAAGTTCGTCCTTCACTTTACGTACTTTATTCCCCATCTCTTTAAGGGATCTTGACACTTTCACCGTTCCATCATCCCGGATAAATCGTTGAATTTCTCCAATGATCATCGGTACCGCATAAGTCGAGAAGCGAACATCATACGATAAATCAAATTTATCGACCGATTTTAACAATCCGATGCTGCCAATTTGGAATAGGTCATCCGGTTCATAGCCACGATTTAAAAAACGTTGAACGACAGACCATACGAGTCGCATGTTTTTTTCGACAATCATTTCTCTTGCCGATTGGTCGCCTTCCTGGCTTTTCTTTATAAGCTGTTTAATTTCTTCGTCTTTTAAATAAGGTTCGTTTTTGTTGCCTTTAACCTCAACATCCATAAGGCATACCCCTTAATTGCATAACGCTTTATTTTTTGCAAGGTATTTGGTTAAGTGAATCGTGGTGCCAAACGACGGTTCTGAAATAACTTCGACCTCGTCCATAAAGTTTTCCATTATGGTAAAGCCCATGCCTGACCGTTCTAATTCCGGCTTGGACGTGTATAAAGGCTGTCTTGCTTCATCCAGATTTTTGATTCCGACGCCTTCATCACGAATCGTTAACTTGACACGGTCTTCATCAAGTTCGACTGTAATGTACACTACGCCATTTGGGTTATTTTCGTATCCGTGAATTATGGCGTTAGTTACTGCCTCCGATACCACAGTTTTAATTTCAGTGAGTTCATCAACAGTTGGATCTAATTGGGCGATAAATGCTGCCACTGTCACGCGTGCAAACGATTCATTCTGGCTTAAACTTGAAAATTCGAGTTTCATTTCGTTTTTCATATTAAGCCACCCCCAATGTTTCGAGGGCATATTTTTCATTTTCTTCAAGCCGGACAATTTTAAAGAGACCCGACATTTCGAAAAGCCGCTTGACCGAAGGAGATATTGCACAAACGACCATTTCGCCATTTTGGCTTTTAATCTGTTTGTATCGGCCGAGGATGACACCAAGCCCTGAACTATCCATAAAATCCAATCCTTCTAAGTTGAGGACAATATGCCTGATGGCGCTTTCTTCTAATGTTTCATTGACCTTGTTTCGAAGTAAATCGGCTGTATGATGGTCCAGTTCACCTTCAAGCCGGATACATAATACGTTATCTTTAATTTCCATGTCGATGTGAAGACTCACATTCCTCTCCTCCTTATGCTTGGATATGTGAATCTTCTATAATGAGCCTCCAAATTCCTTCACAGTGACAAAACTAGTGTGAATTCGCTTCTTTCTGTCAAGTACCGTCACCTTTTACTTTGACAAAATCACCTAATGTACGTTTAAACAGTTTCCACCAGGAAGCGCTTTGAATATTATCCGAGGCCAGAAGGGGGCTTTTCGTCACTATTTTGCCGTTTTTATAGATTTTAAGCGTCCCGACTTCATCCCCTTTTTTAATTGGCAATGACAAGTTTTTATCCGTTTTTATTTCTTTTCTCACTTTGCTCGTCTCTTCACCTTTTTTCAATAGTAAAGAGATAGTTTCAGACGTCACTACAGGAAGTTTATGTTTATTTCCTTTTGAAATTTTAATTTCTTTCACAATTTGATGGCGGTCAAATAGTTTTTTTGTTGCATAATGACCGAATGCGTAATCAAACATTTCGGTAATCTCTTTATTTCTTTCTTTCGGAGTCGGCGCCCCCATCACGACGGCAATCACTCGCATTCCATTTTTCTTTGCGGTCGCTGTTAAACAATATTTTGCTTCATTTGTAAAGCCCGTTTTTAAGCCGTCAACCCCAGGGTAAAATTTCACGAGACGGTTCGTGTTGACAAGCCAGAACTTTTTATCACTGTTCTCACGCAAATAATCCTCATATTGGCTAGTAAATTGCGTAATTTCCTCATGTTTCAAAAGCTCTTTGCCCATAAGCGCCATATCATAAGCACTCGAATAATGGCCTGCTGCCGGTAAGCCGGTTGGATTTTTAAAGAACGTTTCTTTTAAACCAAGTTCTTTTGCTTTCCGGTTCATCATATCGACAAAGGCGGATTCCGATCCTGCAATATGCTCGGCCATGGCGACAGATGCATCGTTCGCGCTGCCGATCGCGATCCCTTTCAATAAATCTCTCACCGTCATTTTTTCACCGGGTTCAAGAAAGATTTGTGAGCCCCCCATTGAGGCGGCATGCTCACTTACCGCAACTTTGTCGTCCCACTTGATTTTTCCTTGATCAAGCGCCTCCATGATTAGCGTCATTGTCATGATTTTCGTCATGCTTGCAGGCGGCAGCTTTTTATGATCATTTTTTTCAAAAAGCACCTGTCCGGTATCCCTTTCGATGAGGACCGCGGAAATGGAGCTTTTTGCAAATCTCGTATCATCTTTTTTCTCAGCTGCATCCGTTTTTATTGAAAATAGCGAAAAGCATAAAACAGAAACTAGCATGCCTGATATGTACCGTTTCATAACCTCATTCCCTCCGTGATAATAATCTTGTAAACCTGCCTCCACTTGCTTTTTGCACATGTATAACATATTTTTTCCAAAAATAATTTATTTATACAAATAAAAAGACAAACACCAGGGTGAATTCACCCTGGTGTTTGTCTTTATTCTTTTATTTCTTTGTAAATCAAAGGCGGAGCTTCTACAGGTTGAGATGAGATTGAATACGCTTCGTAAAGTTTACCAACTACTTCTTGAACATCTTCTTTATTGCTGTAAATCGTAACGAGTGACTCTCCCTGTTGTACTTTATCGCCGACTTTCTTTCGAAGCACCAGGCCGACAGCTAAGTCTATTTCGGATTCTTTCGTCGCCCGTCCAGCGCCAAGCAACATCGCCGCTGTACCGATTTCGTTGGCAATAATACCAGAGACATAACCGCTTTCTTTTGCTTCAAGTTCAAACTTGAAACGAGCCTGCGGAAGTTTAGAAGGATCATCGACAACCGATGCATCCCCTCCCTGAGCCTTTAAAAATAGTTTTAATGTTTCAAGTGCCTTGCCATTTTCAATTGCTTCTTTTAGCTGTTTTCTCGCTTCTTCATGCGTCGGCGCTTTTTTAGCAAGGTAAACCATATGGCTGCCGAGTGCCAGGCATAACTCTTCCAAATCTTTCGGTCCATTTCCTTTTAACGTATCGATTGCTTCTTTTACTTCTAAGGCATTGCCGACCGCATATCCGAGCGGCTGGCTCATATCCGAAATGACAGCCATTGTTTGCCGACCTACTTGATTTCCGATTTCGACCATTGCCTTTGCCAGTTCTTCGGCTTCTTCCACCGTTTTCATAAAGGCGCCGGCGCCTGTTTTCACATCAAGAACGATCGCATCAGCACCTGCTGCAATCTTCTTACTCATGATCGAACTTGCTATTAAAGGGATTGAATCAACAGTAGCGGTAACATCACGAAGGCCATACAATTTTTTATCCGCAGGTGTTAAATTTCCGCTCTGGCCAATGACCGCCACTTTATTGGCATTGACTAAACGAATGAATTCCTCGTTATCAATCTCGACATGAAATCCCGGAACGGATTCCAGCTTATCGATCGTTCCTCCCGTGTGCCCCAATCCACGCCCGGACATTTTAGCTACCGGCACACCAACGGCGGCAACAAGTGGCGCGAGAACGAGTGTTGTCGTATCGCCGACGCCACCTGTTGAATGTTTATCAACCTTTATTCCGTCAATCGCAGAAAGATCGATTTGGTCGCCCGATTCGACCATCGCCATCGTTAAATGCGCGCGTTCGTTCGTTGTCATGTCCTGAAAATAAACGGCCATGGCAAAGGCAGACATTTGATAGTCTGGGATCACTCCGTTCGTATACTTTTCGATCATAAATTTAATTTCGTCTTTTGACAGCTCCCTGCCATTGCGCTTTTTTTCAATCAAATCAACCATTCTCATCTGAAAAGCACCCCTTTGTCGTTATCACATGCTTTTTACAATCTGTTTAACAAGCGATAAAAAGTTCGATTTTACTTTTTCTGTTGTTTCCATTACTTCATCATGGGTCAGTGGCTGATCCAAAATGCCTGCTGCCATGTTGGAAATGCAGGAGATGCCGAGTACTTTCATTCCTGCATGGCGGGCGACGATTACTTCGGGAACTGTTGACATCCCTACGCTATCCGCCCCGAGCGCCCTTAACATACGAATTTCTGCAGGTGTCTCATAACATGGTCCTGTGTTCGCTACATAGACTCCTTCTTTTAATGAAATGGATAACTCCTTTGCAGCCCGCCTCGCAATTTCACGCAATTCTTTCGAGTAGGCTTCAGACATATCCGGGAAACGAACACCAAGTCGATTGTCGTTCGGTCCAATAAGCGGATTTGTGCCAAGATTGTTAATATGATCAGTGATCAACATTAAATCTCCCGGTTCGAACGAAGTATTAACACCACCTGCAGCATTTGTAACAATAATGCTTGACACTCCGATTTCTTTCATTACACGTACAGGAAAGGTTACTTTTTCCATGGAGTATCCTTCATAATAGTGAAAGCGTCCTTGCATGGCAATTACTTGCTTGCCTTCAAGTTTTCCAATGACGAGTTGGCCGGCATGACCTTCAACAGTTGATACCGGAAATTCCGGAATTTCTCGGTAAGGAATTTTGATGGGATCTTTGATTTCATCTGCTAAAATGCCTAACCCGGAACCGAGTATTAATCCGATAGAAGGTTTTTCCTTTAATTTCTCTTCAATAAAACGAGCCGATTTTTCTATTTTTTCAAGTTGTGACATAATCGTTTACCCCCTAGTTTAATTGATTTAAAAAACTTACTCCGTTATCTGGCATTTTAATCCCGAAGTTATCAGCGATTGTTGCGCCGATATCGGCATAAGTCGAGCTTACTTGCAGTTTTTTTCCTTCATTTATCTCTTTGTAATAGACGATAAGCGGCACGTACTCTCTCGTATGGTCTGTTCCATGATGAACCGGGTCGTTACCGTGATCGGCGGTAATAATTAAAAGATCATCCTCATGAAGTTTATTAAGGACTTCCGGTAGACGGCTGTCAAACTCTTCTAGCGCCTTGCCATACCCTAGAGGATCGCGGCGATGACCGTAGACGGCATCAAAATCGACAAGGTTTAAAAAATTCAAGCCTGTAAACGCTTTATCCATTGACTTGACGAGTTGGTCCATTCCATCCATATTCGACTTTGTCCGAATGGTTTCAGTTACCCCTTCGCCATCGAATATATCGGAAATTTTCCCAAGTGCAATTGAATCATATCCACTGTCCTTTAATTCGTTCATAACCGTCCGCCCAAACGGTTTAAGCGCATAATCGTGGCGATTCGCCGTCCGCTCAAATTGTCCCGGCTTGCCGACAAATGGGCGTGCGATAATTCGTCCTACCATATATTTCTCATTTTTTGTCATTTCTCTTGCGATTTCACAAATATTATAAAGCTCATCAAGCGGCACAATTTCTTCGTGAGCAGCAATTTGCAAAACAGAGTCTGCTGATGTATAGACGATTAAAGCACCGGTTTTCATATGTTCTTCGCCCAGTTCCTTAATAATTTCCGTTCCGGAAGCGGGTTTATTGCCAATTACTTTTCTGCCTGTTTTTTCTTCTAATTCTTTAATCAGCTCTTCAGGGAACCCTTCAGGGAATGTTTGGAAAGGTGTATCAATTCGAAGACCCATAATCTCCCAATGCCCTGTCATTGTATCTTTCCCGTTCGAAGCTTCTTGTAACTTAGCATAGTGCGCGAGGGGATGTTTTACTTTTTCTATTCCTTTTATTGGTTCAATACAGCCCAAACCGAGCTTCTCCATATTTGGCATATGTAAACCATTCATTTTTTCTGCGATATGTCCAAGTGTATTTGCACCCAAATCATTAAATTTTGCCGCATCAGGCGCTTCCCCTATGCCGACTGAATCCATGACAATAACGAAAACTCGTTTAAACCGTTTATAACCCATACATTTTCCTCCTACGATAAAAATCACAATATAAACTACTATCTCCTAATGTCCAACAAAGAAAACTATTTACATATGAGGTCAGAAGTCAGACATCTTATAGGTGAACAACAGCTTTTGCAATTGCAAAAGCATGACTGATTCATTAAAGTTATACCTCTTTTATTTTCTCATATTTCAAAAAAGAGTACAAATAAAATTTGATGTTTATGCCCGTGGATGAAACGATGCGTATATTTCCCTTAAACGCGTTTTTGAAACATGTGTATATATTTGAGTCGTTGAAATATCCGCATGACCTAACATTTCTTGTACAGCCCGTAAATCAGCGCCATTTTCCAGCAGATGAGTAGCGAATGAATGCCGTAACGTATGGGGGGTTAGCTCTTTATTAATGTTCGCTTTTTGCGCAAGCTGCTTTAAAATTTTCCAAAAACCTTGTCTTGATAGACGATTGCCATGATGGTTCAGAAAGAGCGCTTCCGGTTGTTTCCCTCTCGCCAATACGGGGCGCCCTTTATTCAAATACAATTCGACTGCTTCATTGGCCATGCGACCGAGCGGAATAATCCGTTCTTTATTTCCTTTTCCAAGACAGCGAACAAAGCCCATCGATAAATGAACATCGGTTAAGTTAAGATTGACTAGCTCTGATACACGTATGCCTGTAGCATATAAAAGCTCCAGCATTGCTTTGTCCCGAATCCCGAATGCATCATTTCGTTCCGGTGTATCAAGCAAAGCCTCTACTTCTTTGGTGGAGAGTACTTTCGGCAGCCTCCGTTCGGTTTTCGGCGTTTCAATATGTACGGACGGGTCGGATTCCGCCGCTTTTTCCCTTAATAAAAATTGATGAAAGGCCCGAATAGAAGCAATATGTCTGGCAATCGTCGCGGAAGCCTTTCCATTATCTTTCAAATGAATTAAAAAACCCATTATGTTCCCTCTTTGTACATCATTGATTCTAGAGATTTGATCTACTTTTTGCAGGAACTCAATATAGTGGGTTAAGTCTCGCTTATAAGATTCAACTGTGTTTGTTGAAAGGCCGCGTTCCACTATTAAATAGTGTATAAAATCAGAGACATGATCCCGCATTTGTTTTCGCTCCTTATTCACCCGACTTGTAAAAATAGAGCAATCGCTCCATTCTATTTCCGCCTTCTTCAGAGAGATTAAGTTGAAAAACTTTAACCGCTTTTCCTTCTGGCTCGTCGTATCTATGATAGTCCTCATATTCTTGATTAAGCCATCTGAGTCCATAATAGAACATCGCTGTACAAATTGAAAACGCAATGAAAACCTTTACCGTGTTCCAGCATAGCTTTAACCATGATTTCATGCCTGGCTTCCTCCCGTACTTTTCGCTTAGACACCTAAACTTATTTATTAGTACAGGTTATGCCAATAAAAAGTATCATTATACTAAAATTTTTCCACTCTCTTTAACGTTAACGGATTCTTCCGGTTTTGTAAAACAAAAAGAAACCTTCATCACTAAAGGTTTCAGCTTTAAGATTCCGCCTTTTCGTGACAACGATGACATATTCCGTGAAACGTAAGACGGTGATCTTTTATTTTAAAGTTCCAACGTTCTTCCACAATTTTCTCTACATCGCCAAGTAAATCTTCTTGAATTTCATCTACTGCTCCACATTCTAAACAAACGAGGTGATGATGAAAATGTTCCGCACCTTCCGTACGCAAATCATAACGGGACACACCATCCCCGAAATTAATTTTATCTACTACCTTTAACTCAGTCAACAGTTCCAATGTTCGATAAACGGTAGCCAAACCAATTTCCGGTGACTTTTCTTTTACGAGAAGATAAACATCTTCAGCACTTAAATGATCTTCCTCATGCTCAAGGAGGACTCGGACCGTCGCCTCTCGTTGTGGAGTCAATTTATAACTTTGGGAATGCAACTGCTTTTTAATCCGGTCTAGTCTGCTTTCCATACCTTTATCCTCCCTTAATATAAACCACTTTCATTATAAGGGATGGAAAGAAAAACTGTCAATTTAAAGTAATTTTAAATTACATGTAGTATCCATTCTTTTTTAATAATAATTATTATCTGGTTAGACTAATGACACTTTTCATTAACCCCGGTGAAACGTACGCCTCAAATGCCGACACAATGATTAGAAAGATCCCCATTCCGATAATTAAACAAGAATACTTAAGGAAGGATGGGAAAAAAGGTTCGTTCGTTCGTTTCATAAACTGTTTTCTAATCATTTTAATAGAAAACGAAATGGAAGCGGCTGTTACAATAATAAAGCAAGGAACGAGAACTAAATTTTGCGGAAGAACAGAGACAAACGATAATAAAAATCCGTGCCAGCCCATTTGATTGACAAGAAAGCCAACCGTAAATCCTACGACGATCCCTTTCACAAATAGAAGAATTAAAATGATGGGCAGTCCGATAACAGAAAGACCAAGAAGCCACATAATGGCAACATATTTTAAGTAATAGCTATAGCTCTGATGGAACATATCTGCTGCCCGCGCAAAATTTCCGTCCGATACCTGGCCAAAAAAACGGGATACATACGTAAATAAATCATGCCGCTGCGCGTCGGTTAAACTATTGACAATTACGGCTCCGAAAATAATGCCCATTAAAAAAAGAACCGTCACAAACGCGTACAATGAATAATTTTCTTGAACGTGCAGTCGAATCGATCTTTTTATTTTATTGACATGCATTCTGATAGCCTCCCTTTTTCTCTTAATTCATTCTATGAGAAAAGCCGGGAGATATGATAGGTTTTAAAAGGAAGCAGAAGAATCCGCTTCCTTAAGAATTTTTTATTTTGCCATAAACTCCACCGCCTCCAGTTTGAATGAGGAGTTTACCGGCTCTAGCATTTAAAATCATTGTAGCTAGTTCTGGCTTTACGACTTGTTTCAACTGTGTCTCTGAAACTTCATGAAGAATCGCCATATCCGTTCCAAAATGGTCGCGAAGTTTTTCAAGCGTCTTCTTACCAAGTGAGGGGAGAAATTCAAGCGGCACCTGATGTACATATGGCGGGCGGGCGCGCCGCTTTTGCTTTCCACTTTCGCTAAGCTCGAACAACCTGTCGCGCACCCCTTTGACAAATCGCCTGCTTCCGCAAAAGGGACATTCAAGCGTGGAAATATCGTTAAACCCAGCCCCGCATTTTTCACAGGTCGTTTGATAATACTTGCCTAATTTAGGATTTAATCCAAAGTTTGCGATCACTTTACGGCCGTCTTTTTCTAAAAGCGCAAGTTCAAGTTCTTTGAATGTCGGTTTTGCCATCTGGACGATTTGATATTCTCTACCGATTTTTTCTAGAGAATGCGCATCTGAATTTGATAGAAACGTATACTTTTCTAATTCTTGAATCGTCTCGGCCATGTGGGTGTCGGAACTTAATCCAAGCTCAATTCCATCAATAAGGAAGGGATCGAGCACTTCAGTGAGGGTTGAACAGACTCCTTTGCCATACAAGCTTTTATGAGGCGTAAAGACATGAGCCGGAATAAATAATCCGCCCAGCTCTTTTACTTTCCGCTGCAGATTTTTCCCTGTTTCATAGATTCGCTGCGAGCTTAATGTAATATTTTTCATTCGTTCCGCTAAATAGTGGCTAAATTGTTTCATTTTCTCGAGTTTAGGCATAAAAGCAAGGACATGAATAGGCCCGCGGCAACTTTCGTCATATACTTCAATTTCTGATCCTAAAATTAAACAAATATGTTTAAACCAGACCCCGCCTTCTTCATGTTCAAAGACTTCACCTTCAGCGATCAGCCGTTCAAGTTCTGCAATTATTTCTGGAACATGACAATCGATGACTCCGATCATGTTCATTCCTTTAACATTTGCGGCCGTTTCTAAAATATTTTTTAACGTTAATGACCGTGCCCCTGTTATTTTAACCGGTTTCCCCGAATCCGTGCGGCCAATATGAATGTGAAGATCTGCATAATAGCGATTAAGCATTTTTTCTCATCTCTTTTTTGAGTTGTAAATATTGAACGGCAAATACTGTTTTTGCGTCACAAATTTGTCCATCCGCAACATACTTTAACGCTTTATCAAGCGAAACTTCGATTACTTCCACAAATTCATCATCATCCGTTTGTTGCTCAACGGCTTCCTTCAACGTGTCTGTATAGTAAATATGAATCAATTCATCCGAAAATCCGGGAGCTGTATAAAAGGAAGTAACGTGGGCAAGCGTCTGGCACTCATATCCAGTCTCCTCCAGCAACTCGCGCTTTGCGGATTCTTCTGGGTCTTCCCCTTTTTCAAGCTTCCCTGCTGGAATTTCAATGATCGTTTTTTCAAGCGGTTTTCGGAATTGGCGCACAAGCAACAATTTATCATGAGGAGTTAACGCAATGACTGCTACCGCTCCCGGGTGTTTAACAATTTCGCGCTTACCTTTCTTTCCATCCGGAAGCAGCACTTCATCTACCTGGACATCAATGATTCTACCTTTAAAGATTTCTTCTGTAGATAATGTTTTTTCTGTTAAATGGTCCATCTATATTCACTCCAGTTCTATTCTACTCATCCTGTACATAAAGTCTACCATAGAACAAATACTATTCCTAATCAACATCGAAAAGGAGCCGGGAGATGAAAATCTATCTTCAACCAAATGGTGTAACGATGGTCGGTAAAGCGTGGCAAATTAAATGGATGTTAAAACAATATATGAAACAATATCAGACTGTCCAGGAATGGATAACATCTGGTAAATAAAAGCCTTCCGAGCGGGAAGGTTTTTATTTTTCCTTAAAATCTGGTACCTTTTCTTATAAGAGGTGATCGAGATGAGAAAAAATCGACTGGGCCATTCCGACCTCGTCGTTAGTGAAATTGGATTTGGCTGTATGTCTCTCGTAAAAGGAAAAGAATCATTCAATCAAGAGATGATCCAAAAGGCGTATGAGGCCGGCGTCAATTTTTTTGATACAGCGGACCTCTATCAGTTTGGCTGGAATGAAGAGATGGTAGGGTCGGCTGTAAAAGACTTTCGCAAGTATATCATCTTAGCGACAAAAGTAGGCAACCGCTGGACAGAGGGAAAAGAGGGATGGGATTGGGATCCTTCGAAAACGCATATTAAACAGGCGGTGAAAGACAGCCTTCACCGCCTTCAAACCGACTACATTGACTTGTATCAGCTCCATGGGGGAACGATTGAAGATCGGATGGACGAGACGATAGCTGCTTTCGATGAACTGATGGATGAGGGAGTGATTCGCTATTATGGCATTTCTTCGATTCGCCCAAATGTCATCCGTTATTATGCCGAACATTCCAGAATCGTAAGCGTCATGATGCAATACAGTATTCTCGACAGGCGTCCGGAAGAAGAAATGCTTGATTATTTGCATGATAAAAACATAAGCGTCATCGCCCGTGGCCCTGTCGCAAAAGGATGGCTTTCTGAACGGGCGTTAACAAGGGACGATGAAGATTCTTATTTAAATTATTCCGGCAAGGAAATTAAAGACATCGTCAAACAATTGCAGGAACGTTTTAATAGTATTCCAGTTAACCAAATTGCTCTCAAGTATGCCCTTGCTCATCCTGCGGTCGCGGCCGTCATTCCCGGTGCAAGCTCGATTCGGCAATTAACGGCCAATATCGACGCTTCACACGTTTCTCCATTGACAAAAGAAGACGTTTTATGGATTCAAGAACGAACGAAAGCTGATGTGTATAACGCGCATCGAAGTTAATACGCTGAAAACCCGAAGTGAACGTTTCGCTTCGGGTTTTCCATTAGTCTCCCACGTTTTCAATTATCATTGCGATCCCCTGGCCGCCTCCGATACAAAGGCTTGCCAATCCGTATCGCGCTCCTTTATGGCGCAATTCGTACGCAAGGGAAAGGAGGATTCGCGCGCCGCTTGCTCCAACCGGGTGTCCGAGGCTAATCGCCCCGCCGTTTACATTCGTTTTTTCACGATTGAGCTTTAATTCTTTTTCAACGGCCAAATACTGTGAGGCAAAAGCTTCGTTCACCTCCACGTAATCAATATCGTTTATCGAAAGCCCTGCTTTTTCAAGTGCCCGCGTAGCAGCCGGTACAGGCCCGATCCCCATAATCGAAGGTTCGACTCCGCTTACCGCCCATGAAACGATTTTGGCAAGAGGCTTCATCTTTTTTTCTTTCATTTTTCTTTCCTCTGCGAGAATGATCGATACCGCGCCATCATTAATGCCGCTTGAGTTTCCGGCTGTTACCGTTCCGCCCTTTTCAAACGATGGTTTTAACGCGGCCAATTTTTCTAATGTCGTATCTTCTTTCACAAGTTCATCCCGGCTAAATTCCTGCCCTTCTTTCCCGATGACAACTGGAATGATTTCTTCACTTAACCTTCCGCTTTTGATGGCAGCTGCCGCCCGTTTGTGGCTTAATAAGGCGTATTCATCTTGTTCTTCTCTCGTAATTTCATATTTTCTTGCCAGGTTCTCCGCCGTAATTCCCATTCCGGATCCAAGGTATTCGTCCGTAAGCGTATTTAACAACATGTCTTCAAGTTGAAGACTTCCAAACTTTTGCGTATGAAAACGACTGTTAAACGTAACATGTGGACTCATCGACATATTTTCCACCCCGCCGCAAAGGGCAACCTGTGCATCTTCATGCTGCAGCGTGATCGCAGCAGATATAACCGCTTGAAGTCCCGAGCCACACAGCCGGTTCACGAGAAGTGCAGGGGTTTGGATCGGAACGCCGGATTTGAGTGCAATATGCCTGGCTACATAAGGGGCGTTTCGACTTGAATGAATCACATTTCCGTAGACGACCTCACCGATTTCTTGAGGATCCACTCCTGAACGTTTCATCGCTTCCTTTGCCGTTATTACCCCGAGTTCAGCAGTGGCTACATCTTTTAACGACTTTCCGAAACTGCCGAAAGCCGTCCGTGCCCCGTCAATCATATAAACTGCGCTCACCGTTCTTTCCTCCTTCCTTTTGCTCTGAAAAGTTAATAAGCATCCAGTTTCACACCTTCACCGACGAGCAATTTTGGCTCGGTACATCTTTGAATGTCTTCCACCGTATATCCGCAAGCGACTTCTACAAGTTTTAGCCCGGCGTCTGTTACATCCATGACCGCACGATCGGTAATGATCCGGTCAACAACCCCTTTGCCCGTTAATGGAAGCTTGCAAGAATGGAGGATTTTACTCTCGCCTTTTTTATTCACATGTTCCATGATGACGATAATTTTTTTGGCACCATGCACTAAATCCATAGCCCCCCCCATCCCCTTAATCATTTTTCCAGGGATCATCCAGTTGGCCAGGTCACCTGTTTCTGAGACTTCCATCCCTCCTAATATCGCCACATCAATATGCCCGCCACGGATCATTGCAAACGACTCAGAACTGTCAAAGTACGAAGCCCCTTTGATCGCCGTTACCGTTTCTTTGCCGGCATTAATCAAATCCGGATCTACTTCATCCTCCTTCGGGTAAGGTCCAATGCCAAGAAGCCCGTTTTCGGATTGAAGAACAACAGCCTTATCATCACTAATATAATTCGCCACTAGCGTAGGCATTCCGATTCCAAGATTCACGTAATTTCCGTTTTTGATTTCTTTTTCAGCTCTTCTTGCGATTTTTTCACGATTGTTCATCGGATTGTTCCCCTCTCTTTCTATCGGTCTATTGTTGAACGGTTAATCGTTCAATTCGTTTTTCCTGTCGGCCTATGATCAGTTTTTGCACATAGATCCCTGGCGTATGAATATGATCAGGGTTTAGCTCGCCAATCTCAACGAGTTCCTCCACTTCCGCAATGGTCACTTTTCCGGCGGCAGCAATCATCGGGTTAAAATTGCGGGCCGTTTTGTTATAAATCAAGTTTCCAGCCTTATCCCCTTTCAGAGCCCTAACGAGGCTGAAATCGGCGATGAGCGCCTCCTCCAGCAAATATTCTTTCCCGTTAAACGAACGGACTTCTTTCCCTTCAGCAATCGGCGTGCCAACGCCTGCCGGAGTGTAAAATGCGGGAATGCCCGCACCTCCTGCCCGAATTCGTTCAGCAAGCGTTCCTTGAGGATTGAGTTCAACCTCAAGTTCACCGGAAAGCACCTGTCTTTCAAATTCTTTGTTTTCACCGACATACGAACCGACCATTTTTTTGATTTGTTTATTTTTGAGGAGCAAACCAAGACCCCAATTATCAACTCCACAATTGTTAGAAATGACGGTTAAGTCTTTTACTCCGGTTTCAACAAGCGCTACTATTAAATTTTCAGGGATGCCGACCAGACCGAATCCTCCGACCATTAACGTTGAACCGTCTTTTATGTCCTTCACTGCTTCAATTGCGCTCGATAATATTTGTTTCATGAATATCCCCCTATTCGTTCACTTTTTCAACAATTGTCGCAACACCTTGCCCGCCGCCAATGCATAACGTAGCAAGCCCAAAGCGGACGTCCCTTCGCCTCATTTCATAAAGAAGCGTCACTAAAATTCGCGCACCGCTCGCGCCGATCGGGTGGCCTAGCGCGATCGCGCCGCCATTAACATTGACAATCTCCTTATTAAATTGAAGTTCTTTTGCAACAGCCAGGGATTGAGCGGCAAACGCTTCATTTGCTTCGATCAAGCCAATGTCTTCGAGGGAAAGCCCCGCTTTTTCAAGCACCTTTTTGGTTGCCTGGACCGGGCCAATGCCCATGATACTCGGGTCGACTCCCGCGGCTGCATTCGCTTTGACAACCGCCAAAGCTTTTAGCCCAAGCTCTTTTGCCTTCTCTTTCTCCATTACAACTAATGCCGCTGCACCGTCGTTTATTCCAGAAGCATTACCCGCTGTTACCATTCCATCCTTCTTAAACGCGGCTTTCAGCTTGTTTAATTTTTCAATCGATGTTCCGGCTTTCGGATATTCATCTTCTAAAAAAAGAACCGGGTCGCCCTTTCTTTGCGGGATCGGAACAGGAACAATTTCGTCTTTAAATTTCCCTTCTCTTATTGCTTGCCCGCATTTTTGCTGACTGAGAGCAGCAAATTCATCGAGCTCCTGACGGTTCAATCCGTATGTTTCACAAAGGTTTTCCGCGGTAATTCCCATATGATAATCGTTAAATGCACACCAGAGGCCATCATGAACCATTGAATCGACGATTTTTTGATCGCCCATACGAAGTCCTTCCCGTGCATGTTGCAGAAGGAAAGGCGCCTGGCTCATGTTCTCCATTCCTCCACAAACAACGACACTGCTATCGCCGGTAAAAATCGACTGGCAGGCAAGGTGCAACGCTTTTAAACCAGAACCGCATACTTTGTTGATCGTCATGCTTGGGACCTCAATTGGGAGGCCGGCATTGATACTGGCTTGCCTTGCCGGATTTTGCCCTAATCCTGCTTGTAGGACGTTGCCCATAATAACTTCATCAACTTCCTCTGGTTTAATTCCTGCCCTTTCTACTGCTTCTTTTATGACGATCGCGCCTAACTCAGGAGCTGACACATTTTTTAAACTTCCAAGAAAACTACCAATCGGCGTTCTGACAGCGCTTACAATGACAGCTTCTTTCATTTGTTTCTCCTCCTTGTGCGACTATGTATATATTTCGAATATTCATTTTTATCATATCATACTCTATACAGAAATTTGCATTAGATGGCCCGTTAATTGTAAAATATTTTTAAATAATTCTTTCATTTAATGCTGGCAATAAATCTCTTAAGAGGGGTGTCAAAATGGAATTGCCGAACAGAGTCACCATTATTGAAGTCGGCCCTCGTGATGGACTTCAAAATGAAAGGCTGCTGGTTGAAACGAGTAATAAAATTCAATTTATTCAAAAGTTAAAAGCAGCGGGAATCCAGGAAATGGAGCTTACCTCCTTTGTTTCGCCAAAATGGGTGCCGCAAATGAGCGATGCAAAAGAAGTCATTTCCCATTGTCTTGACGAAAGGAGAAATTTTGTCCTTACTCCCAATAGAAAGGGCGTTGAGCGGCTTTATGAATCCGCTTGCAAAAATGCTGCTGTCTTTGTTGCAGTAAGCGATTCTTTTAACAAAAAAAACATTAATAAAACAACCTCGGAAAGTTTATCGGAACTAGAACCGTTAATTGCTGATTTAAAGCGGAAAGGATATTTTGTCAGAGCTTGCATTTCTACCGCGTTTTATTGCCCATATGAAGGCAAAATGGATGAAAACAAGGTTCTGTCGCTATGCCGGACATTTGAAGATTTTGGCGTCGATGAACTAAGCGTTGCCGATACGATTGGAATGGCGAACCCGCATGAGGCATATGAATTATTTTCTTTATTAAAACATCATTTACGTTCAACAACTCTTCTCGCAGCACATTTTCATGATACGCGGGGAATGGCACTTGCAAATGTTTTTGCATGCCTTGAGGCGGGTGTTGACCGCTTTGACTCATCGGCGGGCGGACTCGGCGGTTGCCCGTTTGCCCCTGGAGCAACAGGCAATGTCGCTACTGAGGATGTTGTTTATATGCTACACCAAATGGGCATTCAAACTGGCATTCAGCTTGATCAATTGATCGAAGCGGTTGATGTGATTGCCCCGCACGTTTCAAGACCGATTGAAAGCAAGCAGTATCGACTGGCTAAAAAAACACAGACGCTAAACTCATAGCGTCCGTGTTTTTTATTGATATAGACGAATGTGTCTTCACGAAAAAATTCCGAAATATATCAGCCACTTTTTATCGAATAACGGCCACTTTTAATTACTTATCAGCTACTTTCCATAATTTATCAACCCATCCACTAAAAAATGGCATCACACGTATAAAAAGAAGAGCATTTTCTTTTGTATTCCTTATATATCAAGCTCCTTTAGCTGCGACTGCAATATTTTCACCTTTGCCTCAAGTGGGTTGAGCACACTTTCGATCATATTTTTGTACAGTGCAAGAACGAGCTGTCCGTAATGTTCTCCGGGTATTGCCCACTTCCCATTTAGATCAATCCATGTCGGTGCTTCTCCGCGTTTCACATATTGGAATCGGGGATCTATTAATGGATGGCTTTTTGGAAGTTCTCTCGTTGAGGCATAGGCATATAAATGCTGGATATGAGCCAGAACCCCATCCCGGGGATTTTTAAAGCTTGCGGCGCGGTTTTTGCCGGTTGCTCCTAAACCGGCAAAATTGTTTTGTTCCGGTTTAATAGCTCCTGTAAAACGGAAATAGTTTGTCTCGTGGATCGCCTGAGCGAAGGCTACGTCTCCTCTAACTCCATAGTCTTTTCCGAAGTTAATATAATCACCCGCTATAGACGGTGCTTCCGGATTGATTTTCTTTATAAAACGATCCATTTCTGCTGCAGTTAATACTGAATCACCTAATATTGTAAATTTTTTTGACGGATGATCTTTCGGTTTACGCGGAAGATCCATAGCGTCCGCAATACCATCTGCAATAGCAGCGGAAACCTCGTTTAGAAAGGTTGGATTCTTTAGAAGCTTTACATCTTTTTCACTATCAATAAATAAAACTTCAAGTAATACTGCCGGCATTTCCGTCTCTCTTAGGACATGAAAATTAGCCCGTTTTTTTCCGCGATTCATTACTCCATATTTGTCCATTACTTTTTTAATCGATGCATGAAGGACATCCCTCATTTTTACCGTTTGGCTGGATACGTTTCCATCAAAAATGTAGCTTTCAAAACCTTCTCCACCGCCTGCATTTTGATGGATGGAACAATAATAATCCGCCTTTATTTTGTTGGCCATATTTGTTCGTTCATCTAATGAAACCGTTTTTTCATCTTTTCTTGTCATATAAATTTCAACATTATAATTTGTTTCTAGCTCTTTTTTTACTTTTAGGCTAATAGCGAGGTTAATATCTTGTTCCTGTACTTCCTTATAACCGGAGCCCGGGTCCTTTCCTCCATGTCCAGGATCAATTACAAGTTTCTTCATTTTCAGATACCATCTCCCTTTCTTTTATTAAAAAATAGATCAAAAGAAAGAAAAAGAGGCATGCGACCATTTTCAAAAAAATGGACGCAAAAAAAGTAAACAAAAGAGGCACGCTCTTTTTGTTTACTTTAAATCATCAAGTATTTCTTTTGTCGTCCGGTTTCGTCCGATCCGCGAAAAAATATATTGGATCGAATGGTTGTGTTCCTCTTCGCTAAAAGCAGTCATTGCGTCAGCCGCAAATACTTGCTGGTAGCCGTACTGAAATGCTTCCCTTGCCGTTGTTTCCACACCGATATTCGTTGCAATCCCGCAAAGAACAATTGTATCTATTCCCCTTCTTCTCAGCTGCAGGTCAAGCTCCGTTCCAAAGAAAGCTCCCCATTGCCTTTTCGTAATGATAAGGTCACCGGGTTGAACGTCGAGTTCCGGTACAAGCTCCGCCCAATCTTTTGGGCGGTTCGCCTGTGCCATGTTTTGATCTGTAAGCGGCTTTAACGCATCCTTACTGTCAATGAAATCAACCCGGACATAGACAATTAACGCCCCTTTTTTTCGAAATCCTTCAATCAATTTTGTTGATTGCAGGATGACGGAATTGCCTGTGTACGGTCTTCCTTTTAAGTTGACGATTCCTTTTTGAAGATCAATCGCGATAACTGCTGTTGTTTCTGGATTAAAATGAATTGGATTCATCAAATTCTCTCCCGCCTTATTTCATTATGCTGCTTTTTTCGTCATATGATGGTGCCGTTGATAGTAGACCCAGCATGCGTTTAATAGGATCAGTATACTTGTCGTTAAAAACACATATGGAATTCCTTTAACGGCGGCAATTTGACCGCCAAGAACCGGACCGGCTAAATTCCCGAAGTATTGCGCGGATTGGTTATAGCCAAAAATTCTTCCTGCTAAATGATCCGGTATCATTTTTTTCAAATATGAATTAATCGATGGAAGAAGGCCAGCCATTGCAAACCCGAGTAAAAACCGGAGCACAAACAGTTGCCATGTCCGTGTAACGAACGCCTGCAAAATAAATAAGATCGCAGCAACAATTAAGCAGACTTGCAACACATTTTGCGGACCCACTTTATCGCTTATTTTTCCTAGTCTTGAAGCAGTTAAAACATTGGATATTCCGGTAGCTGCAACAACAAATCCCGAAACGAGCGCGATATGTTCCGAATGATTCGAAAGTTGTTTGACATATACGGTAACGACTGGTTGAATCGACATAACGGCCAGCTGCAAAATAAACGTAGTAAAAAAGACGGCAATAACGGAACGCGGGTTTTCAATGGATTTCCAATCGACTTTCTTCGTTTCATTCTTTTTCGCTTTAAATCGCTGTTTATCTTCTTTTATAAAATTGGCGCTAAGGAAAGAAATAAACATAAATGCGCCTGTGACGAAAAACACATGACGCAGCCCTATTATATCCGCCAGATACCCGCCTAAAAGCGGCCCTAACAATGTGCCTCCAACGGTTCCTGTCGATAGGATTCCAAGTGCCCTGCCGCTAAATTCTTTCGGTGTTTGCGTCGCTACTAATGTAATCGCGGCAGCTATAAATCCGGAAACAGCTCCCATAATAAAGCGAAGCCCGGCCAACTCGTAAACATTTTGAACAAATCCCATTAACGTCATAACGATAGCCATTCCAAGACTTGCACGAAGAAGCATCGGCTTTCGCCCATATTTATCAGCGAGTTTCCCCCATATCGGCGAAACGATCGCTGCCATTAAAAAGGTTGCCCCGAAAGCAATCCCCGCCCAGCGCTCGATGGTCGCCTCATTGTGAACACCAAGCTTTTCAATATATAACGGCAAAAAAGGAATGACAAGACTCATCCCGGCCGTTGTACAAAAAGCGCCGAACCAACATATATACAAATTTCGTTTCCATAGTTCCATAGCAACACCTTCATATATCATTTTAGACATATCGCTTTTTCGCATTATAAGTTATAACACAAATAATTCACTTTGTTAACTATTTTGCTTACATAAAAAAAGACGCTTTTGGCGCCTTCTTAAGAATTTGATTTTAATAACCGTAATCCATTCAAAATAACTAGAATCGTACTGCCTTCATGTCCGATAACGCCTAGCGGAAGCGTTAAAAATTCAGCAAAATTGGAAGCAATGAGCAAAATGATGACAGATAGGGAAAACACGATATTTTGTTTAATGATCCGGGCTGCCTTATGACCAAGTCGAATGGCCGAAGGGATTTTTTCAAGATCATCGTTCATTAAAACGAGATCAGCCGTTTCTAATGCTACATCGCTTCCAGCCGTTCCCATCGCAATTCCGACAGCAGCTGTTGCGAGTGCAGGGGCATCATTGACGCCATCACCAATCATGGCAACATTCCCATAAATTGTTCGCAGCTTTTTCACACATTCCACTTTCTCTTCTGGAAGCAGCTCAGCATAAACTTCATCAACTCCCGCTTGTGCTGCTATAGCCTCTGCGGTTGTCTTTTTATCTCCTGTTAACATCACAATTGTAATTCCAAGTTTCTTTAATCGCTTGATCGTTTTTTGAACTTCCGGCCGTAATGTATCTTGAACAGCGAGAAGACCTGCTACTCCTTCATTATTTTCGATAAAGATAATTGTTTTTCCTTCACTTTCTAATCGGGTAACAATCGCCCCGATCTCTTGATCATCATAAGCTGAATCAAGAAATGCTTCCTTTCCGATTTTCCATGTTTCACCTTCAAATTGAGCGACTACCCCAAAACCTGTTACCGCTTGAAGCTGATCCGGCCTTGATAAATAACAGTTCATTTGTTTCGCTTTTTCGACAACCGCTTTTGCAATTGGATGCTCGGATAAGCTTTCTATTGAGCCGGCAATTCGAAGCATTTCTTCTTCGGTATGCGATTGTAGTGGAACAATATCTGTTACTTGAGGATGCCCTTTTGTCAATGTCCCTGTTTTATCAAAAGCAATGGCTTTCACGTTTGCCAGATTCTCGAGATGGGCACCGCCTTTAAATAGCACTCCTTTTCTTGCACTGTTAGAAATCGCTGACAGCATCGCCGGCATGATGGATGCAACGAGCGCACATGGAGAAGCGACAACTAAAAACACCATCGCACGATAAAGCGTTTCTGACCAGCCCCATCCGAAAGTATAGTGGGGCACGATCATTAACAAGAGCGTTATTCCGACAACTAGCTTTGCGTACGTTCCTTCAAACCGTTCAATAAATTGTTGAGAAGGAGGCATTTCACTTTGAGCCTCTTGTACAAGACGGATAATTTTTGAAAACATGCTCGACTCACTTTCACTCTTTACCTCGATCAAAAGTGAACCCTGGCCATTCAGCGTTCCTGCAAATACCGTGTCCCCGATACTCTTTTCTTCAGGAATCGATTCACCGGTAATTGCTGCTTCATTAATGGCAGAAAGTCCTTCGCGGATGAGACCATCAGCGGGAATTCGCTCACCCGGCTTAACGATGACGAAATCATTTACCTTTAATTCTTCAATCGGTACTTCTGTTTCAATTCCGCTCTTATAAAGCCTCGCTGTTTCCGGCTTTAAATCCATTAATGATTCGATATCTTTATAACTTCGGGCCATTGTATAGCTTTCCAATGCCCCGCTTAAGGCAAAAATAAAAATTAAAACGGCGCCTTCAAACCAGTATCCAATGCTTCCTGCCCCTATTGCCGCTAAAAACATTAATAAATTGACATCTAGCTCATGTTCTTTGATTAACGTAATCAATCCTTCTTTTGTTTTAACAAATCCCCCGATGATATACGCCAAAATATAAAGAAAGATAGACCATGTTCCGTAATGATGATTTAATATCCACGCTGTAAATGTCAACACGCCACAGAAAATAGCGGCCATTCCTTCACCATGGCGCTTTAATAGCTCTGTCCATTGTAACGGTTGTGTTTCTCTTTTTGTAGTTATCACTGGTGCACATGTACTTCTCTCACTATTCATTGTCTTCACCTCTCAATATGTTTATTATTTTTTTGATGATAATCACTTTCAATTGCGCTATAGATAGCAAGATGGCTGCTATCACGAATGATAGCAGCACACCTCACCATAATTAAGAATGATTATCATTTTTTGTATAGATCTTATTTTTTTGCTTAAACGCAAATACTTTATAATTATTATAATCTAATACTTGTTATTTGGGAAGTAGTAAAATAAAAAAAGGGCTTATTTTTATTGACGTTATTCGTTACAATATTTATAATTGATTATAATAATTATTCTCAATTAGAAGGATGTGTTCCTAAATGGACATACATAGTGTTGAAGTGATTTTGTTTATCGTATTGCTTCTGTCCTCACCATTATTGCTTTTTTCTTTCAACGAAACTATATCGGGTCAGAATAAATAATGAAGCTCCTGTGAAATTGGAGCTTCTTTTTCTATTTAGTGTCTATTCTTTATTTTTAAGTTTTTTTATTTTAATCTCATTGACATCGCGCCAACTGTTTTATATAGTGTGAATAGTTGAATATATCTTCTGTTAGGTGAGGCTCCTGTATAGAGATACGCTGCTGCCCAAAAATGTCGAGAGACGCCAATGGGTCAACAGGAAAAATCGGAATAAGGTTTTTCTTAACGCAGCTGGTGTAAACCTATGCTGTACAGTGCTAAAGCTCGGGCGAGGGGAGATCGAGACGAAATAAACCTGATTATAGGTTTTATTTTGATGTGTATGTTAGTGCCCTTCTTTTTTACAAAAAAGAGGGGTTTTTTCGTTGGAGGTGAGGAAATGGACGCTGATGGGCCCAATCGGATAAGGAATCGTTTTCTGTTAAATACTAAAGAGGCAACGGGTGTCTTTTTCTCTCCCTTAAGTAGGTGTGACATCTAAGCCTCGAAAACAGCGAGGTGAATGGATTGATCAAAACATATCTTTACAACCATAATGACAAGAGCATGCAAAGTAATATTGACCTTTCACAAGTTTATGCGTACTTAGCTAATCCAGAAAATTTGTTGTGGATTGACTTATATGATGTGAAAAGCAACGAATTGTATAAAATCGCTGATATATTTGGCTTTCACCCATTGGCCATTGAAGATTGCCTTCATGACAGCCCGCGGGCGAAAATGGACGATTACGAAGACTACAAGTTTTTCGTTCTCCATGCCCTCAGGTACAATGAAGAAAGCGACAATGAAATTACGACATTGGAATTAAATGTGTTTGTTGGCCCGAATTATGTTGTTACTCTTCACAAACATAAATTAAAATGGCTTGGCCAAATGGATGCGATCTGTCATAAGCATACGAAATATATGGATAAAGGCGCTGATTTCCTTTTATATACATTAATCGACGGAATTACAGACGAATACTTTCCGATTCTCGACCGGATCAGCGCCCGTATTGATGAATTAGAAGATGAAATGTATGACGAAGAAGTAAAAGAAGTGACGGAAGAATTTCTTGCGTTAAAACGGACAATTATTTTAATTCGCCGCGTCATTATTCCACAGCGGAGAGTATTTTTAACGATCAACGGAAGATGGAAATTTAATATTCGTGAAGAGAACGTCCCCTTTTACACCGATTTGATTGACCATTTGGAACGGATCGCTGATGCTACAGAAACATACAGGGACCTTGTCAACAGTGCGCTCGATACGTATTATTCCATCATTAGCGCGAAATCATCTGAAAAGTTGAATGTTTTGACGATCATTTCGACGATTATGCTGCCGTTAACCTTTATAACCGGCTTTTTCGGAATGAATGTTCCTTTGCCTTTCCAAAGTTCCCATTATTCAACGATCTTCATTTTGGCATTAATGGTCGTATTAGTCTGGATGATGTGGAAATACTTTAAGAAAAATAAGCTGTTATAAAAAACGAAGCGGGCAATCCGCTTCGTTTTTCTTTGTATCATTTTTGCTGAGTCAATACATCTCTTTTTATCAAGTAGGCGCTTCTCTCAATCCTCTTACTTAGAAGAATAGCCTTTCCATGATCCATAGTGCAATAAGCATCCATAAGATGATAATCAGCCCTCCGGTAATCCAGTTCCTCGGTTTCGCTTGATTCATCAGGCGTTCCGCTTCTTTTCTGCATTCTTTCACTACATCACCTGGCATCATCTTAAAGGCAAAATAAATCCCCAACGGTACGAGAATTAAATCATCGAGGTAGCCTAAAATAGGTATGAAATCGGGTACGAGATCGACCGGACTGAAGGCATACGCAACGACGCATATCGAAAAAATTTTCGTATACCAGGGTACTTTCGGATGTTTATTGGCTAAATATAGCGTATATAGTTCGCTTTTTAGCTTTTTTGCATATACCTTCCACTTTCTTAAATTTATATTGCCCACTTTTCCTCACCTTTGTAATATAATGTTTACCGTATGCTGCACAACATGCTCTACCATTAATTTTTTCCATCGTTCAATGTAATCATAACCTTGTTGTTTTCTCATTTCTATTCCTCTCTTCATTTAAAGATAGATTTTTCAATATAAAAAGCTCTGACCAAAAAAGTTGTCAGAGCTTCTTCACTTAATTCGAAGTATTCATTTCTACGTTTTGTCTTTTAGATCGAACACTTACAAAAATGAAAGTAGCAACTAAGAAGATAAATAGAATGACTCCGACGATTTCGAAATCGAGTTCAGCCCATGGGTTAAAGTAGGTAAATGCCAGATAGAAGGAAACCCCGTATGCGAGGATGACAATTACCCAGCCCATTAGTCTTGATGCAGATTTTCCAAGTTGGCTTGACTGATTGATCATTTTATAAACGATAAGCGAATCAATGGTATCGGTAATCATCATGCCAAACATAAAAACGATCCCTAGCATTAAAGGGGTATATTCTCCCCTGTTGCCCGCCGCCAAAGACCAGACAGCCGTTTGACTCACGGTTTCAGCCGCTAAAGCAAATAACGCCCCGACTAAAACAATAAGAAGGGGGTTCGTAGTTCCCCGCGCGACTTTTGGAATAAATTTTCCCTTTAATCCACTTAGATGAAATTCTTCGTTACTCTTTCGGGTTCGCAATAGATTATACGTATTTAGCGTACCAATGAGAAATAAAGAAATAATCGATACCCACGATGCAAAATGATCAAAATACGACGGGAACGAAAAGTTCTTCATCACAATTCCTAAAATGCCGGCTGTAACAGCTACCATCCCCCCATGTCCGAGCGAAAATAATGTTCCGACCCAGCGCGCAAATGGGCTGCCCATTCGCCAATTGTATCGGGTTTGTCCATCAATAAACGCAAGATGATCCGCATCTAATCCATGCCTGAGACCTAACGTAAAAACTAGCAAAAAAAGTGATAGCGTTTCCATTAAAAATCCCTCCTCTTATAAAAACGTAAAAATCCTCAACCTGAGACAGATTGAGGATGAGTACTTAAGTTAAAACGACAAAAGGGCAGAATATGATTGTCGCTTACATCGAGTACACCTCTCCTTTCCGCGAAGGCCGTATTGGTGCTACAACACAGGTAGGTCTCCTGGCTTTTGAATCATGGCACTCTACCGTCTTCCCTAACGTTGAAGTTAAGTGACATGAATGATAGAGCACTCCTCAATTACAGTGGCGGGACCGCTCGGGATTTCCACCCGATTCCCTGTTACCCCTTGTCTTACAAGGGCACCTGGTTGTCTTATATAATTTTCTATTTTTATAGTACCAAAAATTCTTCAATAACCCAATTCTTTTTTCTATCACAAGTTTATAATTCCACTGTTACACTTACCTTTTGCCCTCTCATCGTAAGAGAGTCATGCATATATGTAGTAACAAAAGATAAAATCTATCTTTTTAAAATAAAGTTGTAAGGAGGGCTTTTTATGAATTGGGAAAGTCGTAAAAGCCTTTGCCAGGAATTTGCTAGAATTCTAGGTGGAATGGGCAGTTTAGATGAAAATGGAGTATGCCTTGTACAAAAATTCCGCACGTTAAATTTCACCATTCTTGGACGCCGTGCTAAATCTCCGTTAGTGATTCCTCAATTTTTTTCTTTCGAAGACGTTGACCGAAATGGCAGAGCGTTAAATTTAGGGGAAACTGTGCTTTTGCAAGCGGAAGCAAATCCATTAATGACCGAACTTCGCAAACGAAATATTATTGTTACTGCATTGCATAACCACTGGTTATTTGAAGAACCTCGGGCGATGTACATGCATTTCGAATCGGTTGAACCGCCATTAGAATTTGCTAGAAAAGTCAGGGACGCATTTAGAGTCTTAAGAGGCTAAATTTATATCAATTGAAAAGAAGCGTGCAAAAAAATTTTTAATAAAATAAGCTCACCAAAGCAGGGTGAGCTTTTTAAATTCGTTTTCGTTTTGCCAATAATGTATGCCATTAAGATTAACGTGACTCAACCAATTTCTCATCCGCTTCATTTATAGGTTCGGAATCTAAATAAATATGCTCTGGGTGCGGATGCGTAAGAAAATCATGATGCGAAATCGACCAGCCGTATGCTCCCGCGTAGCTGAATAAAAGAATATCTCCAACGTGCAATCGTGAAATGGGGACATTTCTTGCCAGTACATCATTCGGTGTACACAGTTCCCCCGCAACCGTAATCGTTGATTCATTTACTTCAGGACGCTTAAAAGGGTATGGCCACTCCTCTATCGGTACGATCGTAAACGGATGACTCTGTTTCCAGGCAGCTGGAAGTCTAAGATGATGGCTCCCTCCGCGGATGATACAAAAATAGCGACCATGATTTTGTTTAATATCCAATACTTCTGCTGCATAGTAACCGCACGAAGACGCAATATAGCGGCCACATTCAAAAATCGTTTGCCAGTTGGCATCGCTATGCTTCTCCAGTATTTTTTCCAGCCGCAGAATAAAATTATCCCAATTAAATTGCTCTTCTACCATTTGATAGTTGATTCCGATTCCTCCGCCTACATTGATATAAGAAAGGTCTAAATCCCATTCTTTTCCCCATATTTTTGCCTTTTCAAAACAATGATCGATGAAGTGCACGTGGGCGGCTGGATCCAGGTTATTTGACATTGCGTGAAAATGAAAGCCGAAAAGCCTGACATTCGGCAAGCAGCGCACTAAGTCGATTGCTCCAGACACTTCTTCTTCATCCACTCCAAATTGGCTCGGAACTCCTGACATTTTTAACTGAGCGTTTGGAACGGAGTTGCGCAGGTTGACCCGCAGTAAAATGGATATGGATGTCCTTTTTTGAGCTGCTATATAGTTAACCAACTGTAATTCGTGCAGGCTCTCGACATGAAGGAAAGTGACCCCGTGATCAATTGCTCCTTCAATCTCTTCTTTCGTTTTTCCTGGTCCTCCAAACAAAATCGGAATGCTCTCATCGACGGCCCGCACTTTCTCGATCTCCCCTAGCGATGCTACTTCAAACCCGTGAACAATTGGTGCCAGCGCTTTTAATAGAGTCTCATCTGAGTTGGCTTTTATTGCATAAAATAATCGGCATGCTGAGGGGAGGCTTTCAATTAACTTGTTCACATGCCGACGCAATTTTGGCATGTCATAGATATAGGCGCAAAAAGGCTGCTCCCGCTCTTGCTTCAAAGATTTCACTATATTTTCTATCATTTTATTACCTCTTTCCTCTATTACATTTTCCAAATTTGCCGTCTGCTTACTGCAATCATGAAAGTTGTTACAATACATCCTAATCCCATTACGATACCCGCCAGCAACGCTCCGGCCTGTGCAGCAATAGCGCCTATCATGATCGCTCCTAACGGAATAAACCCTCTATCCATTAAGGCGATGCTCAATATTCGTCCCCTCATCCCGTCCGGAACTTGTAACTGCAACGTAATCCGGCTCATCGTCCGATAAATTTGGCTTGATAATCCAACAAAGAACATCGCTACTCCCGCGATTGGAACATTTTGAATCCCTATAAACAAAAGTAAAGAAAGCCCAAAGGCCATTATGGAACCAATCAGCCACTTTCCCGGCCGTTTCACTTCTTTCCCAAAAGAAAGCCAGGTCGTTCCAACTATTGCCCCAATGGATGAAATCGTTAAAAGCATTCCAAATCCCTCTGGCCCTAGCTGTAAAAGATCCCTTGAAAATAACGGCATCAACGTAGTGTAAGGAAATCCGAATACCATTGGTACAATCGCCAATAAAAGCAAAGATTGGACCACCGGGTGGGATTTGATAAAGCCTGCAGCTTCCCGGAGCGTCGCTTTCTCTCCTTTCTTTTGATTCCGATTCGGGATTGGAGAATAACGTATGGCACATAAAGAAAACAGTACGCCAAAAGTGGCGACCGCATTCATATAAAATAAATGGGCAATGCCGATAACCGGAAGCAAGGCTCCGGCAATCGCCGGTCCAATCATGCGGGAAAGATTAATGACCGAAGTATTAATCGCGATTGCACTCGCTATCGAGCGCTCCGAGACAAGACTCGGCAAGAGTGCATTTCGGATCGGCGTGTCCATTGCCGCCAGACTGGATCTTACTGCTACAACCATGGCAAAAAGCCAAAAAGGCGGCTTTGCCCCGGCAAGATAACCAAGGCAAAACGTCAATAGTATTGTCCCTATTTGAATCGATATTAATAGTTTTCTTCTATCATATCGATCTGCCAATATGCCTGCCGGGACACTAAAGAAAAAAGTAGGGGCTAATCGGCATGCGTTCATCAGCCCTAAATGGAGCGGCGAATTCGTAAATTGCAATACTGCCCAATTTAACACAACTAAATCCAGCCAATCTCCTATCCGTGTAACGAAACTTCCGGCCATAAAAATGGTGAACGACTTTGAGTGAAGCGCAAGTCGTGATGATTTATGCTGAACTTCGATCCGTTCCATTGGCCTCATTTTTCCGTTTTCCAGAATTCGTGAAGCGGATTCGGAACAGTGGCGTAAGAATAATCTTTTCCAGCGGGGGCTAATCTCATTTTTACCAATGCTTTATGATCGACTTCCGGCCGGTACAATGCTTTTCTGTCAACACGGACGTTTTCTTTATATTCTGGCAAGGACTCTAAATCAGCAAACACGCGCTCGCAAATTCGATAAATCTCTTGCCATAAATCTCTTTCTGATAGCCCAAAATATTTGCAAGCCTGCATGACCAGTTCGCCGAAATGATTTTGAAACACCGTATAAAACACTTTATTGTGCATTTCGTTTAGAATGTTTGTCACCGTTACGGAACCGGGATAAAATTCCTTTTTAACATTAGCAACTGGGAGTCTGTCTGCAAAAATTCTTGCCCCTCCCCAATCACGGAAAAGCATCCGAACGGGGCGGCTGTCTTTAAATATGATGATACTATTTTGCAAATGTCCTTCTAAACCGATTCCATACTTGACCATAAGGGTGAGAAAGCCCGGCAACGCGATCGAAACATATTCACTGATGAACCGAAAAGCAGCCCTACGCAAGGAGGTTTCGTCTATTACTTTCGCATACGTTTCAATGAGTTCTGCGAAAATGATTTTTTCCGTAATCGGCGATTCAGAAAAAAGCGAGCTACCGACGATGGCCACCTCGTCCTTAGCCGTAAATGATTCTACATTTTCACGCAATAACGCTGACAGATTTCTACTTTTCAGATGATTCATATCTGTTTCTTTTAGCTTGAAATTGAAGCCCGCACATTCACAAATTGGCACAAACTTCTCGGCCAACTCCGATTCTTGCTGCATAATGGAACGAATGATTCGGGTAAAGACAGGCCCGTTATTTGTCGTATTGGCAGATATGGAACGAACTGTAGACGTCATCTGGCTATTGACCGCCACTTTTATGGCGTGTTTAGGTACACCGCCATTTTTAAAAGGGACGACCGTTCGAAATGATGAGGTTGCACCGCCCGGAACTTGAAATCCGCCTATTGGAACGACAATCTCCTCTTCTATTTCTTGTTTGTAAATAACCGGGATCGCGTTTTTCAACTGCCACGGATGCACGGGAACGAATATAAAATCGTTCACACGAAGCCCTCGAGCTGTAAATTCTTGCTCTACCGCCTTTCGTAACGTCGGATACTCGGTAAATAGAAATTCATTTACATCCTTTGTATTTTCCTCAATAAAAGCGAACTCTGCATAATCTTTTCGAATACCTGCAAACTGAATTGCAGCTTCTCCATTAAATTCCGGTGCATAGCGTAACACATCTTTCGGTTCCATGCCGAGTTTCGTTTTTGCACCTGGATGAAGATTATGTCCCTCAACCGATAATTGCTCAAAAAACAGGCTCGCATCAAAATCAGGATCTAGTTTCTTTTGCAGCAATACCCAATCAAAAGTCGTTGCGATGTCTTGTTTTCTGGCGATTTCTCGTAGCTTTTTCTTCTTTTCTAACCAAAACGCATATGCTAATGCAAGATTGGCGCTTCCGTTCATCAATTCGAGCGCTAGCCGCGTCCAATCATATCCATTTCCCCCATTCGTATTTTCTTTGGACCTTATTAATTGTAAAAACTCAACGGCATGTTCCAATCTCCGGGCTCCCTTTTCTGAAACATGCAATATCTTCCCTGCCACTTCTAAACGGTTAAACGCATATGTTCGGCTTACCGGGATCACAATGCACGAACTTTCAGATAGAGAATATATTTTGTAACTTCTGCCGCTGTCTAAGCCATATGTATGGAGTGTCTGAATGATCTTCTGCCAGTGTTCATCAATGGATGGAACATTTAATGTATGAATGGTGCCAATGACGTAGAGATCATACGAATATGAAACAAGTCCCATAATATCCTCACGCAACATCGCACTTACAAGCCGATTCAAAATTCCCCTGCGGCCTCTTGCAAGCGATAATTGATAAGCCGGAACCATAGTTGGCTCATTTTCTTTTAAAAAAGTAAGAACGTTCAATTCATCCTCCATCATCTTTCCTTCCTTACTATCTCTGGCTGCTTTATCTAGTGAATCCATCTGTAAAAGTTGGTTCGGACTTACACCCATCACATCGTCTCTCCTTCCCGGTTGATCATTGGATTTGGAACTTTCATGTACGAGTACGCTGTCACATCCCCACAGAGGCGCATCGTCGCCAGTGCTTTTAAGTCAATCATTGGTTCAAAAAGAGCTTGCTCATCCGCTGCAGCCTGTTCTTTAATTTCGGGATCTTTTTTCAACGTTTCAAAAACGTCTTTACACACACTAACAATGGGCCGCCATAGCTTCTCTTCATTTACATCTAAAGCGCGGACAAGACAGGTGATCAATTCAGCGAAATGGTTTTGCATAACAGAATACGTGATAATCTTTCTCAGCTCATCTACGTTATGCGTAACCGTTGATGAACCGGGATGAAACTCTGCTTGAAATCCATTTTTTTTCAATCTTTCCGGTAAAATTCGCACACCGCCAAAGTCTCTTATAAGAATACGTACGGGCTCTCCATTACGAAAGACAGATACGCTATTTTGCATATGTGCTTCTAAACTAATTCCATACCGTACCATCAGTATGATTAAGCCTGGCAGCGAGATGTTAGCATACCTTTCGATAAAGAAGACCGCCGCATCTTCTACGTCAACCAATTGATAATGGTCGGCCAGTTTATCGATTAATTCAACCGCAATTGGTTTACCGCTAATCGGTGATTCTGCAAGAAGGGCCGCTGCCGGCATTGGAATCTCATCTTCGTTTTTCACATAATTCTCCGGGTTCTCTCTTAAAATGGATGCCAAATTGGCTTGTAATATCCAGCGGTTCTCTTCAGACAGTTCCAGATTTGCGGGTTGAAAATAAATGCCTGCTCGCTCTTGAAGTACAACAAGGGTTCCCGAAAATTGATTCTCCCTTTCTTGAATGCTGGCCAGGATTTTCGAAATAATCGGCCCGTTTTCTACCGATTGAGGCGAAACCGTACGCACCGCACTCGTTGTTTGCACATTGACCGCTGTTTTAATATGATGCTTCTTCTCCCCGCGATCTTGGAGGGGAGCTAATGAGCGGAAAGAGACGAGTGCTTGTGCCGGAATCCGAAAATCCGGTATGGGAACGATTTGCTTCTTTTCAATTTCTTCTTTATAAAAATTGAATAACGTATGGTCAAATTGCCATGGATGAACTGGGACCAATTCAAATTGAGCATCATCCAGCCCTTGTGCCCGCAATGTTTTTTCAACAACGGGTTGCAAGCCTTCATACTCTTCATATAAACGGGTAGTCACATTCTGTTCATCGATAGATGTTGTCTGGCAGAAGCCTTTAGCAACTGCTATTAAAGCGACCTCAGGCAGAGCTCCCCATTCCGGTGAATAGCGGATGACGTCTGCAGGGTCAAGACCGAATTTTGTCTTCGCCCCGGGATGAAGGGGATGCCCTTCAACGACCCACTGTTCATAAAATGCGAGCGGGCTAAAGTCTTTTTTAGTCTTGGCTTGTTGGAATACCCAGTCTAAGGACGTATGTATCTGTTTGTACTCCGCTAATGCGGCTAACTCCCGTTTTCTATGAGAAGCCCCTGCCAGTGCAAGCGTTAAATTCGCCACTCCGTTTTGAATTTCCAACTTAAACCGTTGGTATTGTTTTTCCATTACCCCTTCTAACAACCCTTCTTGTCTAAACAATTCCAGAAGCTGGGCGGGATGTGCCAGTAGGATTGGAGACTCATACCCATAAACGATGGCATCGCCTGTGATATCAAACCTGCCGAGTGAATGAAGGCGCTTCACAGATATCTCCAATGTTTTTCGACCGGACAGCTGGATAGAGATTTTTCCTTTTTGCCAAATAACCCTTTCGTCTTCGATTACTCTTTCCCGTATCATTGCCTGAAACAGACGTTGAAGGATGCCCTGTCTCCCTTTATGGATATTCATTATGTACTCTTGTTCCAATTCAGGCTTGTGGTTCCGAATGTATTCGAGAGTTTTCCATTCTTCTTCATATAAATCCTCTTCTCGTACCGGGCTTATATTGTTTTCGGTATAGATCACGCTTATTTTCTCCCCTTTCTCCTTGCATGTTATGAGAATGATAACCATTCTCATAACAAGATTCGAATACTATGATAAATGATAATGATTCTCATCGTCAATTAAAAATAATATTACAAAAATATTTCAATTGTTATAAAATAATCTCATCATGTAAAAAAGGCGATTGCCGAAACGGTAATCGCCTTTTTTCAATAATTGCGGTTTTTATAGTCTTTGAATGGAATTACTTGTCCAATTTCCTTTTTTTCAATCTGCAATGATCCTTAGATATACATCCGGAAAAGCAACTCATCTTTTCAAAAAATACAAAACATGAACTATTTTCCAGTACTAAACAAACATATTTTCGTATATACTATAAGCGAAAATATGTTCGTTTTTTTAAAAGTTGTCAATCAATGAATAAATGAAGGTGAGGATTTAATGACACCGAACAAACTAACCCCAGGATATAATTTAATGTGGGAATCGAGCCGAATGATGCTGCCTGAACATCGGGAGCAGTTATTAGAAGAGCGGCGAAGGCAAAAGGAATTCCGCTCTCCTTTGCTCGATGAGGATCAACTTCTAGAGATCAACCGGGTCATTGCAGAATCTATTGAACAAGAACGGGCGGTTACCGTCACGTATGCCGAAAAGTATGGACCCGTCCAGTTTTGGGGCTGGGTGAAACATGTGAAACCGCACGAAAAATGGCTTAAGCTCATCAATGATGAAGATACGCTAACCATCTCCTTTGACCGAATCCTCGATGTTGAAATGAGTTAGGGGCAAAAATGTGCATAATCCAGAAATTATGCACGTTTTTGTATTAAAGAGACACAGAATTGATTGTATTAGAAACAGCATGGCCAATCCTTTATTCGAATCGTATATTGTACTTACTTAGTAAATCGCTTAAAGCAGGCCTTTCATTTCCATCGCGTCCAACGACATGAGTGGCTGTTACCAATGAATTTAATACGGCTTCCTCGGTCGCCTCACCAACCGCCCTGAAGGCGATGTCGATCTCTTCTTCATGAATCATAGGAATGGAAAGTAAATGGGAAGGATTCTCATGAGGTATTTTTGTAGCTGTCGAAAAGCCAATGGCCACCTCGCCGCTCCCGGTTGTAATAATAGAACCTGTACGCGCTAACCCTGTAACCGCCCGTTTTATGATCCGGTTGAGCTGTCTTGTTGAAACAGGAAGATCCGTTCCTACGATGATGATGACCGACCCTTTATCTTTTTCCTCATAAGATCCTCGAATGACTTCTTTTAATTCTTTGCCAACAGCCTTCCCGTTTATCTTTAGGTCATCTAAACTACCAAAGTTGGTCAGTACTAAAACACCCATTGTATACGAGCCATGCTCTAGCTTCATCAGCCTGGAGGAAGTGCCGATGCCGCCTTTTAATGAGTAACAAAGCATCCCGCATCCCGCACCGGCTGTCCCCTCTTTAAATTCGCTTGACGCATTCTTTATCGCCTGGAAAACATGTTCTTTCGTAATACATCTGGCGCGAATGTCATTAAGAAACATGTCGTTACATTCAGCGATGACCGGATTTACGGTACCTGTCGTCCGCCCGATCTCGGGGTTAGTTTCTAACATATATTCGATCAATGCATCTGCAGCAGTTCCGACGCTTAACGTATTGGTCAAAATGATTGGGGTTTCCAATGTTCCTAATTCATTGATTTGAATCGTGCCTATCGTTTTTCCGAAGCCATTAATGACATGGCTTGCGGCTATCAGTTTTTCTTTAAAAAGATTCCCCTGATGAGGGATAATGGCCGTAACACCTGTTTGCCTGTTTTGGCCGCTAAGTGTTACATGGCCGACAGTCACTCCTTTTATATCAGTAATAGAATTGTAGTGCCCTGTCTCTAAATTCCCAATTTCAACTCCGAAATCTCTTATTCTTTTTTGACCTAGCATAGTAGCCCCTTCCTTAAAATAAAAATTAGTTATCATAAAGCTTAAAATCCGTGCCTATTGTTTAAGTGTCCTACTTTGACTATAAAGTTTAGCATCGTTAGCATACTTCCTCAGATAAAAAGATTCTATTAATACCGAAAATATCCTTTGGGCATAATTTTTAAATCCTTTATTTAAAGATTGACACAAATTAGTACCTGGTACTAATATTAGACTATAAATGCAGGTGTTAAATTTGTAAAGGGGATGAAGAAATGCAGTCAAAAGCAAGAATTACAGCGATCGGGACCTATGTACCGGAGAAGAAGCTTACCAATAGCGATTTAGAAAAAATAGTGGATACAAATGATGCATGGATCGTGCAAAGAACGGGCATGAAAGAAAGAAGAATTGCCGGGGACAGCGAATATGCCTCTACGATGGCTTTTAAAGCCATTGAAAACTTAACGGAACAATATGACAAGGAACTTGATGATGTCGATTGTATCCTTGTGTCAACGACGACGCCCGACTATGCATTTCCAAGTGTCGCCTGCCAGATACAGGAGCACTTTAACATTCCGCAAACCAGCGCACTGGATTTCAATGCAACTTGTGCCGGCTTTACTTATGGCCTGCACATGGCAAACGGTTTTATAACATCCGGACTCCATCGGAAAATATTAGTTATAGCAACAGAAACATTATCAAAGGTAACGGATTATACGGATCGAACAACTTGCATTTTATTTGGCGATGGGGCAGCTACGGTTTTAGTAGAAAAAGATGAAGAAAACCCAAGCTTTATTGCTACACATACAGGAACAAACGGCGAAGGGGGCATGCATGTCTATCGTACAAATTTAGCTGGTGAGATGTTTGGGGAACCTTTAAAGGAGCATGGAAAGATCGTCCAAAACGGAAGAGAGGTTTATAAGTGGGCGGCCCGTACGCTTCCAGCAGGCATGGAAGAGCTTTTACGAAAGGCTCGTTTGCAAATGGATGAAATAGACTGGTTTGTTCCACATAGCGCAAATCTGCGCATGATAGAGTCCATCTGTGAAAGATCAGGCTTCCCGATGGATAAAACGCTGACCAGTGCAGAATTCATGGGTAATACCTCTTCAGTTTCGATTCCTTTAGCCTTGCAGCTCGGCATAAACGAAGGAAAGTTAACAAACGGGGACACCCTCATCCTCTACGGGTTTGGCGGTGGCCTCACACATGCGGGACATGTCGTTAAGTGGGACTTAGGAAAGGATTAAGAGATACACTAAGTAATGAATGAGAGTGTTGGGAACTCATCCCAACACTCCGCTATCCTTTTTTAAAAAATCATCTTAGCCATTTGAATATTCGTAGCCTCAAACCCGCATTTTTCGTACAATTTAATGGCCGTTTGATTGTGGCCAAAGACATGCAGCCTAATTGTTTTAATCCCCCGGTCCTTTGCTACTTCTTCCAGAGCTGCCAAGGCCTGTTTGGCGTATCCCCTCCCGCGGTGTTTTTCATAGATTAAAAAGTCGTAAATAAACGCTGTTTTCTGGTCCTCTCCTCTTTCATGAAACCAGAGATAGCCGACCTTTTCATTACTAGTTTCGTCCACAATTTGATAAAGAAAATGATTTTTCGTATGTAATCCATCCGGCAAAAGCTGATCAAATTCCTGCTGGGCCAATTCGAGCGCCTTCTCTTTTGGCCAATTTCCCGCCTTTGCTTTTTCTTCCCCATAATTCTTAACCGAGTAGGATAAATAAACCGAAAACTCTTCATCATTCATTTTCCGAAGTACAACCATAAAAACCCTCCTTAACCAATCAGTTAACCATAATATTTTTATAGAAACTAAAAACAAAAAAACATTGACGCCCCTTATCGTGATCCACTACAGTCAAAGTAGAAAGGATGTGCCCGATGGACGATAAACTATTGGAAAAAATGATCAAAAAATCGTTACTTCAATATTTCGGCGAATTTGAGGAAATTCCTTTAAGCGACAAAGATTATCGCAATCTTGTGGAGAAAATTCAGGATGAATTACCGAGAAAAGAGGAAGAAATTCATATGATCATAGAAGACATCGTCTATGAATTTTTGACAAACTAGCCCCATATTAACATAGCTCTTCTATGTATCTAATAATATTAAAAGCAATTTTTTAAATGGTCCGGAAGAAAAGTCCGGGCCATTTTGGCGAATCTTCTTTTTTAAAATAATGATTAAAATCGGCAGAATAGTTAAAGTTGAGCGATAAATGCTATAATTGAAAAAGGATTTCTATTTACTAGTAAATCACTACAGCAATCATACGAATAGTACTAATTAGAGGAGGAAATGATAATGAGCCAATCTACAGATCGGAAAGCATCACGGCGCATTACGGCGAATATTTTCAAGGGTTCGGTCGGAAATCTCATCGAATGGTACGACTGGTACGTTTATTCCGCTTTTGCCATCTATTTTTCGGCAGAGTTCTTCCCGGCAGGAAATCAGACCCTTCAGCTCCTTAATACCGCGGGAGTCTTTGCCATCGGCTTTCTCATGCGCCCGATCGGAAGCCTATTAATGGGCCGCTACGCCGACCGGTTTGGCCGCAGGGCCGCCTTGACGCTTTCGGTAACGATTATGGCCATCGGTTCGCTCGTCATTGCCTGCACACCAGGTTATGGAACAATTGGCGTGTTGTCACCGATCATTCTCGTCATCGCACGTCTATTCCAGGGGTTGTCGCTCGGCGGAGAATATGGAACGTCTGCTACATACTTGTCAGAGATGGCATCAAGCGGCCGGCGCGGATTCTACTCAAGTTTTCAGTACGTTACACTAGTTGCCGGACAGCTGGTCGCATTAGGCGTTCAAATTATCCTTCAGCAAATTCTTGACGAATCCGCTATGGTATCATGGGGCTGGCGCATTCCTTTTGTGATCGGGGCCATCGGGGCGTTAATCGTCCTGTGGATGCGCCGGACGATGGACGAGTCAGAACAGTTTGAGAAAATGGGCGAAAAGAAAAGAGAAGAAGCCGGAACTCTTCGAACGCTAATGAAGTACCCGAAAGCTGTATTGACCGTTATGGGGCTTTCCCTCGGTGGAAATGTCGCTTTCTATACGTATACGACGTATTTGCAAAAGTACATGGTTAATTCAGTGGGACTTAATAAGGAAATCGTGAGCATGATCAATTTTATTGCTTTATTGATCTTCATCGTGCTTCAGCCGCTTGCCGGAGCGTTATCCGATAAAATTGGAAGGCGTCCGCTATTGATGAGCTTCGGTATTTTCGGAACGTTACTGACCGTACCGATATTTTTATTTATGCGGCACGCGACAAGTCCAGTTATTGCCTTCTTGCTTATGATGGTTGCCCTCGTCATCATTACCGGTTACACGTCAATTAATGCCATCGTAAAAGCCGAGCTTTTCCCGACAGAAATCCGTGCCCTCGGTGTTGGATTTCCTTATTCCCTTACCGTCGCCATCTTCGGGGGAACGGCGGAATTTATCGCATTAGGGTTAAAAAACATCGGCTATGAATCGCTTTTCTACTATTATGTCGCTCTTTGTATTGCTATAAGCTTATTCACATACTGGCGTATGCCGGAGCCTTCTAAAGACTCACAAATAGAAGCCGAAGCTCGAAAAAAATAAGCATTTGATTTGAATCGGCGATTGTCAATTCCGGTAAATCGAAAACAGCCTGATCATCAACCTTATATGGTTGAGATGATCAGGCTTCTTTTTGAGTGTAGAAAATCGGCGTATACGTTTTTTCGTACGTCGTTTTTTTCTTCCATTTTTCTTTCACTTCAATATTTGGCGGCAATGCGTAAGTTGAAGAACCTTTATCATCGCCAAACATCTTTTTATAATAATACTCGCACATTTTCGCATGATACATATAGTTTTGATAGTAATAGTCGAGCGAAGTTTCCATCGTATGCGAATTTTGATGGTAGTGGTTATAGTTCCCCATAGGATACATTCAAGTCACCTCAAAGATTTGGTTGTCTATCCAGTATATGTTCTTCACTCTATTTTTGCACACGGTAAATCCCTAATTTCTCATGGTTAGCCAAAAATATAAACGGATGCAAATGGAAAGCCAAAGACAGGAAATCATTAAACCTCCAATCACATCGGTGGGGTAATGTGCACCTAGATACACCATGCTAAACCCGATAGCCAGGATTAAAAAGGTAACGAAAATGATTAAAGATTTATAAGAAAACCATTGATGGCGCAAGATTGTCCAAAGCAGAAAGCAGAAAAAGCCATACAGCGCCACCGAGACCATACAATGACGGCTCGGAAAACTAAATCCATCTTTCACAATGATATGCCAGCTCGGACGAGGACGATGAAAAAAGTGTTTCAGGAGAAAATTTAATACGAAAGCTCCCCCAACCGAAAAAACTAAAAACGAATATTCGACCGCCCTTTTCAACGGAATGAGAAAAACACCAATAACAGCAAGCATCGCAACAATATAGTCTTTATTGCCTAAATGCTCTAAAAACAGCATGATTTTCGTTACCTTTTCATGTTGAAAAGAAGATACGAAATGAAAGAGGCGATCATCGATAACATTATGCGGATTATTAATTGTATAAAATCCAAGTGCAAAAAATAAGACGAAAAGCAAAATTTCAATGTGAAATACGCGAACCATATGCCCTCTAAAGCGAAACAAAAACAAATACCTCCCTCCCGTTTTAAAAAATGAAACTTTCTATTTCAGCCTTTAGATAATTCTTTTGCCAGCTCAATGGTCGCTGGTAACGTGACCGGATGAAATTGCTTTAAAAACATATCTTTCGGCTGATCATGAATAATGATTCCGAGCAATTTAAAGTACGTTTCTTCAGGCTCCATCTCATACGACTTATCGAAATGACGATGCATCCAGCTATAGAGTCTCCGCGGAAAGGCTAAATATGAAAAGAAACATCTCCATTCATCAAGTGATAACGGTCTTGTAAGATTTTGTTGATACCCTCTAATAAAACGGTAAATAAATAGAGGATTCCACCCCTTATATGGGGCGAAATAATGGATGAAAGAAGCAAGGTCATATACACGCTCCGCGTAAGATAAAGATTCAATATCTATAAAATAAATATTGCGCTTTCCGTCGATTAAAATATTTCGTTGGTGCAGGCTCCCATGGCATAACACCGCACAGTCCGGGTTATCCTCCCATAATGTTGAGTACGATACATTTTCAATATATTGATAAGCAAGAGAGCAAAGCGCTTCCAGAAAATCGAGAATATTTCGCTCATACAAAAACTCCGGAAGATCATAATGATTCTTTTTCCAGTCTTGAATTTTTTTATAAACTTTTCGCAGCTTCTTTCTTCGATTCCCCCATTCAAAACGAAAACTTTTTTTATCAGGGACAAGCCCTTTGGCGGCCGCGTGAAAGCGGGCAATCGCAGCCCCTATTTCCTCTCCTAAATAATCATCGGCAAAAAGAACATCTTCTGCATCCATCCACTCCTCTAAATAATAGATTTCATCTTCAAAGGAAAGAAGTACATCACCAGATAAAAGTGGAACAATACCCGGTATATACGGATAATGATTTTTTATTTGCTTGATCGAATGATGGATAAACGAAAGATCGGGCAGCTCTACTGCATTTTTAAAGCCAAACGTCCCCCTATCCGTTACGACTTTGGGAATATCAAGCACTCGATGGATTGAATGAACCGTTAAACCGTAATGATGGGCGAGCAGGCGTCGAATGACATGATCGGATAAGGAAACTTTTTGTCCTCTCTTCATCACTTTGCTTCCTTTCCTAAAGGATTGGCACAGTCTCTTTAGTTCATTGTATGGGCATGTTTAAAATTCATTCAAAAAGATTTAGAAACCGGAGCGAAAGAATTTCACTCCGGTTTCTACTCATTTGTTAACATAATCATATTATTGTTACTTTTTATTAAAAGCACTAGCCGCGACTTTTTCAATAAATCCTGGCATCATCTGGTAAATTTTACTGCCAATATTCATTAAAAAAGGTAAGTTGATTTCACGGACGGGTTTATCAATCGAAGTGATCACCTTTTTCGAAACGAGCTCCGGGGAAAGGAGCCACCGTTTCACACTTTCTACATAATTGCCCGATTTATCCGCGATAGAAAAGAAATTTGTTTCAATTGGGCCGGGATTTACAGTTGTCACATGAATATTCGTTTTGGAAAGCTCCATCCTGAGGCTGTTTGAAAATCCAAGAACCGCATGCTTTGTTGCTGTGTAACCGCTTGATTTAGGCGTAGCAATCTTCCCGGCCTGGGAGGCGATGTTGATGATATGCCCTTTATCCCGGATCATCATATGCGGCAAGACCGCTTTTGTACAGGCCATTAAGCCGATGACATTCGTTTGAAACATAGTTACAATATCGTTTATATCAGCTTGAATAAACTCTTCAAAAATACCAAATCCCGCATTGTTAATCAGGACATCGACATGGGAAACCTGTGTGAAAAGCTGCTCGAAAACGTTCTTTACTTGAACGAGATTTCCGACATCAAGTGAATAGATCCACGCATCAATCTGAAATTTGTTTTTAATTTCAGATTGAATGTTTTCAAGTTGATCCATCCGACGGGCCATTAAAACCGGTGTAGCCCCGCGTTCAGCTGCGTCAAGCGCGATCCTCGCCCCGAGTCCACCTGACGCGCCTGTAATGACAATCACTTTTCCTTGCCAGTTGTTCATGTATTCACCCCATGTTTGGTTCTCGTATAGTGAGTAATCCCGTTTTTGTCTTTTTTCGCAATTGCTCCCCATTCTTCTAATAAATCGAGATGGCCGATCGTCTCTGACATGGTTAAATCCAATTCCCATAAGTAAATGTGTGAAAAAAGCTTCTGACATAGTTCAAATGCCGTATGCTCGCCAACTATTAATTCATACAACCGATTCGCCCGCTCATCTTGCGCTTCCAGCCGTTCCTCGATGAGTTGCCCGACCGCAGTAATTTCCTTCCCGTGACCGGAATAAACGATCGAGACGCCAAGCTCTGCCACTTTTTTAAACGAAGTACGGTATTCAAGTAGCGGTTTAGGACGCGGAAGATTTGCCTGTAATGGCGGCTCAATTAAAGCATTGGAAGAAATATGGGCAATTAAAAAATCCCCGCCGACCATCACGCCGCTCTCTTTATGAAAAAGGGAAATATGGTCAGGAGAATGCCCGGGCGTTTCAATCACTGTCCACCCGGAAAGACCCGGGACTTCATCTCCGTCTTTTAAAACAATGTCCGGTTTAATTTTCGCCGAGTACGATAAATATTCATTTGTTTTTTCCAGTTCAGCCGGAATAAGATGTGGTGAAACTCCCATTTTTTTATAAATGGACTCATAAAACATTTTTCGTTCACTATAAAATTCCTCGTTTTGTTCAAGGTAAGGAATACTTTTTTCTGAGGAGATGACTTGTAGAGAAGCAATATCAAAATAGCCAAGACCGCCAACATGATCAGGATGATAATGGGTTAAAACAATCTGCTCAATATCATGTATGGATATACCATGGGCGTGCAGGTGATCAACAAGCACGCGGTGGGCCTCTTCCGTTTTCGGTCCACAATCAATCAACGTCAGCTTTTCCCCTTTTACTATGTACGCATTTACCTTTCCTACTTTAAACGGTGTCGGCAATTCAATTTTTGTAATTTTATCGGATAATGTGTTCATTTTCTTCTCCTTCACCTGATCTTTCTTTCTGTTTTCAGTATAGCAAGGAAAGGATGCCAATCAAATGAAAATGCATTTTTCTCTTGACATTTCCCCTCATTACCGTGCATAATATTTTTTAAAAAATCAAACTTTAACATATGAATGGTGTTGAAAGGGACTAGTAAATCAACCTTCGATCGAAAGAGAGTGGAATTCACCGGCTGAAAGATTCCATCGATACGAAATGATTGAACCTGCCCTGGAGCTATCGGGGATAGAACCCGATCGTCGACCTACGTTACAGGCAATAAAGCGGGCATTATTTAATGCCAATGAAGGTGGTACCGCGGATCAGTCTCCCTCCGTCCTTTTTATAGGATAAGGGAGACTTTTTGTTTTAAGTTTATGTGTTTTTATTCAGGAGGTAATGACATGATGCAGAAGCAAAAAGTTGCTTTTATAGGTGCAGGCTCAATGGCCGAAGCGATGATCAGCGGTTTACTCAAGCGGAACATGTATCATCCAGATGAAATCTTCATTACAAATCGTAACAATATAGAAAGGCTTACTGAATTAAAAAATAAGTACCGCGTAACCACTTCCACCAATAAAGAAGAGGTCGTAAAGGAAGCGGACATTGTTGTCCTTGCGATGAAACCGAAAGATGTAGTAGACGGCATTCAGGCCATAAAGCCTTACATTCATGAAAATCAATTGTTTATTTCTGTGCTTGCCGGTATTTCGACTGAAAGAATAACAAATTTGCTTGATGCCCATGTTCCTGTCGTCCGGGCAATGCCTAATACTTCTGCTGCCATCGGGTTTTCGGCAACCGGGATTGCCGCAGGAAAATACGCAACGGAAAAACATATTGACATCGTCACTTCCATCTTCGACTGTATCGGAATTACAACGGTTACAGAGGAAGAAGAGTTGCATGCAGTTACCGGTCTTTCCGGGAGCGGTCCTGCGTATATTTATTACATTGTCGAAGCAATGGAAGACGCCGCAAAGGATTTAAATATGAATGAAGCGGCCGCAAAAGATTTAATCGCCCAAACATTGCTTGGTGCAGCACATATGCTGAGAATGAGTAAAGACAACTGTCAAACGCTTCGCCGTAAAGTAACGAGTCCCGGCGGCACGACAGAAGCGGGGATCCAAACCCTTGACGCCTTTAACGTCCGTGAAGCCTTTCAGGCATGTATTAAACGGGCAGCGGAACGGTCAATGGAATTAGGCAAATTAAATGCGGAATAGTCATCGTTATCTTTCGGTTTTTTGAAACGAAATCGAACGCATTTGGTCCGTTCTTTCGTCAACAATGATTCGGACGATGACGCCCATTTCCCGGTTTCCTTTTTTCAGCCATAATTTAAATGTTTCCTGAAACGTTCCGTGTCCTTTCTTTTCTTTGCCCATATATAAATAATCCACTACGTCAAAATCGGAGTAACGTTTTTTTGTTTCTAAGACGGCTGTTCTTCCCCATTTACTATAAGAAACTTCTGCCCGCTCCAGGACAGGGATGGAAAAAGCATGAACCGGGGATAAACTCACTAATGAAAAAAGGAAAATAATGATGATTTTTTTCATATCTTTTGTATCCTTTCATTTAAAATCGATTATTTGTAGTGTATGGAAATGTATTTGACAATAAACGATGAATTCTATAAATAAAAGACAAAAGAAGAAATTGACAATCATTCCATCCCGTCCTATAGTTAAAATAAAAATACGTCTTTCGGGAGGAATCTTATGCGCACACAAGAAGAATCCAGACGTTATAATGAATTGTTTAAGGAATTTGAGCAGTTTACGAACCGACAGTTGACAAAAAAAGAAAAAGAATTTCTTAAATGGATTGTAAAGAACGATTTGAGCGTAGAGCAAAAAACTTTCATTCCCGAAGCATGATTAAAAAGAAGCTGAATTGTTTCAGCTTCTTTTTATTTATTTTTAAGGCAAAAGGGAAATGAAGAGCTAACGATTTGCCGCTAGATATCATAAGGTGGAAATAGAGAATAGAAAGGGGTGCTTCATATGACAAAAATTTTCGGACACCGGGGAGCCAGTAAAGAATGCCCGGAAAACACAATGATATCGTTCCAAAGAGCTTATGAAATTGGTGTTCATGGGATTGAAACCGATGTCCAATTATCAAAAGATGGCATCCCTGTCATCATTCATGATGAAAGTGTTAATCGTACGACGAACGGAAAAGGCTATATAAAAAATTTAACAATCAATGAAATTAAGGCGCTGGATGCCGGGAGCTGGTTTTCAAATGTCTTTCGAAATGAGACGATACCAACCCTTGAAGAGCTCCTGCATTGGATTTACACGAAACCTTTACTTTTAAATATTGAATTAAAAAATAACCGATTCGCTTATGAAGGGTTAGAGAAAAAAGTATATGATCTTGTTTGCGCTTATGGGATGAAGGAGCGAACAATCATCTCTTCGTTTAACCATTATAGTCTGGTAAGAATGAGGGAAATTGATGACATGATTGACATCGCACCGCTTTACTCTTCCGGAATTTACGAACCGTGGCATTATGCGAAAAGTCTTGGGGCAAGAAGCGTCCACCCAAAATTCAGAAGTTTGCCTCCTTATATTCTTGAAGGCTTTCATTTTAACCAGATCAATGTACGCCCCTATACCGTCAACAACAAAAAATGGCTCATGTATTTTCTCGACTGGAAGGTAGATGCCATTATTACCGATAAACCTGATTTAGCCCTTTCATTATTAAACGGATTCATCCCTCCGCCTAAAAGCTTCTTGCATATGGTCTACAATAAATTAACCGGAAAATGAGCGATTCAAAACGGATCGCTCATTTTCTTTGAGCATATGAAAACAAAATCCAAGCAAACTATGTTATAAAAGATGTAATCCGTACATAAAAGGAGTGATTCATCATGTCGAGTAAACTATTTAGCCCACTAACGATAAAAGACGTCACACTTAAAAATAGGATTGTTATGTCCCCAATGTGCATGTATTCATGTGAAAAAGAAGACGGAATGGTAAACAATTGGCATCTGACTCATTATACGTCAAGAGCGGTCGGGCAAGTCGGGCTGATTATTGTAGAAGCAACAGCCGTTACCCCACAGGGAAGAATATCTCCCCGGGATCTTGGCATCTGGAGCGATGAACATAGAAGCGGTCTTCAACAGCTTGTTGAGATGGTTCACGAGCAGGGGGCGAAAATCGGGATTCAACTTGCCCACGCCGGAAGAAAGGCTGAGCTAGACGGGCCGATTATTGCACCTTCAGCGATCAGTTTCAGCGAAAATATGAAACGACCTGAAGAAATGACGATTAAGCAAATTCAAGATACGGTCCAGGCCTTTAAAGAAGGCGCAAGGCGGGCAAAAGAAGCCGGTTTTGACATTATCGAACTGCATGGCGCCCACGGTTATTTAATCAATGAATTCCTTTCACCGCTTTCGAACCACCGAAAGGATGAATATGGTGGAAGTATGGAAAAACGCTACAGGTTTTTAAAGGAAATCATTGAAGCGGTGAAAGAAGTCTGGAGCGGTCCGTTGTTTGTCCGCATTTCGGCAAATGATTATCATGAAGAAGGATATGGACCTGCAGATTATGCCATAATGGCTTCATGGATGAAAGAGCAAGGAGTAGACCTGGTGGACTGCAGCTCCGGGGCGGTCGTACGTGCGAAAATTGACGTATATCCCGGCTATCAAGTCCCCTATGCGGAACTTATAAGAAAAGAAGCGAATGTGCTAACAGGAGCAGTTGGTCTGATCACTAGCGGGATTCAGGCTGAAGAAATATTAAAAAATGAACGGGCGGACCTTATCTTTCTTGCCCGGGAATTGCTCAGGGATCCGTATTGGCCAAGAACGGCGGCAAAAGAACTCGGCGTGAACTTAACGCCTCCGAAACAATATGAACGGGGATGGTAAGAAAAAAGGAAGAACGATCACATGGTCGTCCTTCCTTTTTTAAGATATCTAGAAACTTTTTGCATGCTTTTCCACTATGCCGTTCAATGCTTCTTCATATTCTTCCTTTAACTTGCGAACAATTTCAGCAATCGGAGCGATCTTTTTAATGGTGCTGACCCCCTGCCCCGCCGACCAGATGTCTTTCCATGCTTTTGCATCTGACATTTTCGAAAAATCAACGGCCGCCTTTTTCTGAAGTTGATCCAGGGATACTCCCGCTCTTTTAATGCTTGGGATAAGGTAATTTGCGTTCACTCCACTGAACGCATTCGTATAAATTAAATCTTCTAACGTGGAGCCAATGATCATATCACGATAATCGCTACTCGCAAAACTTTCAGTTGAAGCGATAAAGCGTGTACCCATATAAGCGAAATCTGCACCGAGCGTCCGGGCCGCAAGAATATCCCGGCCGCTTGAAATACACCCGGCAAGAATCGTCATTCCATTCCAAAATTCCTTTACTGCTCCTAAGAAGGCAAACGGATTAATCATCCCTGCATGCCCCCCGGCCCCGTTACAAACGAGGATCAATCCATCAACACCGGTATTCGCCGCTTTTCGTGCATGGACAAGGTTGCTCACGTCTGAAAAAACGAGCCCGCCATATTGATGGACGATATCAACAACTGCCTTTGGGTCACCAAGAGATGTAATAACGATTGGAGGTTCATACTTCTCGATCAGCTCCAGGTCTTCCTCAAATCGTTTATTCGTCCGGTGTACAATAAAATTGACAGCCCACGGTGCAATCCGCCTCTTAGGATTTTCGAATCGCGCTTGATTTAATTCCTCTGTAATTTGCTTCATCCAATCTTCTAAAATCGCAGATGTCCGTGCGTTTAATAGCGGAAACGAACCAATGATTCCAGACTTGCATCCTTCAATTACCATTTCCGGACTGGATACGAGAAACATCGGGGCAGCGATAACGGGCAAAACGAGTTCTTCAGCCAGTTGAGAGAATGTTTTCATCTGTTCCATCCCTTTCCCTATGTATAAAATAAGCATAACTTATGGATTTTTCCTGGAATCACTATATCACTACTTATCAAAATTTTCAATTAATTTCTCTTGTGTTTGAAAACCATTAAGAAATTTTAAAGCCAGTGTCTTATCTATAAAACGCGAAAAAAACACCCTCTTAACTAGAGAGTGTTTTTCTTTTTTAGCGCATAAACGCTAAAATCTTCTGCTATCGTTGTGTTTTCAAAAATGGTTTTCGCTTCCTCTAGCAGACGGTCTATTTCTTCTTTTTGATATCTTGAACTAATATGAGTCAATATTAATTGTTTTGCGCCTGCCCTTACAGCGATTTCAGCTGCCTGCTTTGTCGTTGCATGTCCGAACAATTGCGCATGCTCGCTGAGGTCGGCTGAAAATGTCGCTTCATGAACGAGAACATCCGCATTTTTAGCAAGGGCAATCGCATTTTCACAATAACGGGTATCTCCTAAAATGGCCACAACCCTTCCGGGAAGCGGAGGCGTAAGGAACTCGCGGCTGTAAAGGACCAAACCGTCTTGCAACTTGATGTCTTCCCCGTCTTTTAATTTCTTATAAATCGGCCCCGGAGGAATCCCTTTTGCTTTTAATAAGCCGGCCTTCAGCTTACCCGGGCGCTCTTTTTCCTCAATTCGATAGCCGAAACTATCGATGACGTGATCCAGCTTTTTACTGAATACCCTGTACTCGCTGTCTTCAAAAATGAGGCCCTCCTCTATTTCTACCACTTCAAACGGATATGTGAGGTGTGTCTCGCTCACTTTCAGGCTCGTTTCAACAAACTGCCGTATTCCTTCAGGTCCGTAAATGACGAGCGGGCTGTCTCCGCTCTGAAATGAACGGCTTCCAACCAAGCCGGGCAATCCGAATATATGGTCTCCATGCATATGGGTAATAAAAATTTTTTCTATTTTCCTCGGTCTAATCGATGTATGTAAAATCTGGTGCTGCGTCGCCTCGCCACAGTCAAACAGCCAGACGTTCGCACTCTGTAAAAATGTCAACGCAACGGCCGTTACATTTCGCTGTTTTGAAGGCATTCCAGCTCCAGTTCCTAAAAATTGTATTTCCATTTGTCTCCACCTTAAAGAAGTACTTTTATTCGTTTTTTGGCAAAAAAGTCGTATATACCGATACAAGCTAAAAGCCAGATTCCTCCAACGGCAAATCCCGCCAATATGTCACTTGGATAATGCACTCCTAAATAAATCCTGCTAATGCCGACAAGCAAAATAAATAAAGCAGTAACTATGGCAATCCACCGTTTAACGATCACTCGTTCCTTTATAACCGAAATAATCAAATATGCCGCCATGCCAAAAAAAGCGATCGAAATCATCGCGTGGCCGCTTGGAAAGCTGTACCCTCCCGCCTCAATTAATGGATGAGAAGCAGGCCGCTCGCGGCCGAACCAATCTTTTAACAAATGATTTCCGTATCTGACGCCAATCAACGTGACAGCGAGCATAACCGGTTCCAGCATTCTTCGTAAAAACAGGAGAAAAATGACGGCAAACAGGGCTAAAAATAAATATTCATAGTATTTTGTGGCGATCGTTGTAAGAACAATAAAAAAAGAAGTCACGTTCTTCGTCTCAAAACCGGTAATAAAATGGATAACGGTTCGGTCAAACGATCGCACCAACTGTTTGTTGTATTGGAACGCTAAAAACAGAAACAACAATAAGAAAATAACGATAAGCGCCGATTTAAAATAGCGGGCGAATCGATTCAATTCAAATCACCAACCTATCAATTGCTTTAGGATGATTGTATGAAAAGGTGACGGGCCTTATTCCTTACACTCTTTATTGTTTCCTTTTTGAATCGCTTTATCTCCATACTTTTTTCGGATCGCATCCAATGCTTTCGTTAGATCTTCTCTTCTTTTTTCCTCATGGTAATGGAAAAGATCAAGCTGGATATAAGCCGAGTCTCGTTCCACTAAATCAAGGGCTGTTACGCCGAGCAATCGAATGGGTTCACCGTTCCAATGTTTCTTAAAAAGCTGCCACGCGTTTTCATAGATTTTTTCTTTTTCTTGAATGGGGTTTTCTAGTTTTTTACTGCGAGTGATTGTATGACGATTCGCGTAACGAATGACAATTTGAATGGCAGAAGACACCACCTGTTTTTGCCTTAATCTCCTCTCAACCGACTCCGCCAATCTTGAAAATACAGCGCTTAGCATCGTCTGGCTCACCGTATCTTCTTTTAACGTCGTGGAATGGCCGATCGATTGATAATCATTAGCACTGTCAGGATCCACCTTTCTTTCATCGATCCCGTTCGCTCTCTCCCACATTTTGACACCATTGACGCCAAACCGCTGCTTCATCGCATAAGAATCTTCTTTCGCAAGGTCGCCTATCGTAAAAATGTCGTATTCGTTTAGTTTATGTTCCGTCTTTTTTCCAATCCCATGCATTTCCCCGACTTCTAACGGCCAGAGAATTTTTGGGATATCCCTCTTTCTGAGAATGGTAATGCCCATCGGCTTTTTCATATCGGATGCCATTTTCGCAAGAAACTTATTCGGAGCAACCCCGATGCTTGAAGGAAGGCCAAGTTCATCTTTCAATCGCCTTTGAATATCATAGGCAATGAAAAGCGGATCAGCTTTTACATAGGTTAATTCCATATAGCCTTCGTCGATTGAGACTGGTTCTACGAGATCGGTATATTCTCTCAGCAATTGAAACATTCGTGCAGACATCGCTTTATACTTTTGGAAATCTGGTTTTTTCACAAGCAGATGCCGGCATAATCGTTTCGCTTCCCAGAGCGGCATGGGCGGTTTGATCCCAAACTCGCGCGCTTCATAGCTGCAAGTGACGACAATGCCCCGCCGGTCTTCCACATCACCGGCAATTGCGAGCGGCTTTCCTTGAAGAGACGGATCGAATGCGCATTCAACAGAAGCATAGAAACAATTCATATCTACGTGCAATATGATTCTTCTTTTTTGATTTTGCTCGCCCATCTCTTCACCACCTTTTAGTCTCTGCAATGATTGATAACGCACGCAAACGAACATACATTCTTTTTCATTATTAGAATATCAGCCATCCGTTTAGTAGTCAATTAGTTACTTTTCTACATTCCCAATAAAAAGGGAGCAAGGGCAATAGCCGCCGCTCCCTATTACTAATAAATAAAAAAGGAATGGACAAAATGAACTTTTTCGCATCTCATCCACCCCTATCGGGCCACTAGTTATGTATGTATGCTTCTTATTCCGCTATGTTTTTCGTTGTGCTTTCTATCCACTTTACATATTCCCGGCCGTGAAAATGCTGGTTAATTTCTCTATGCAGCTCAATTAATTCAGCGATGAATTCTTTCTTCGTCTCATCTTCGAGCCATTTTTTGAAAAAACGATAAATTTTCAAATCGAGCTGTTCGGATTCTTTTCGCTTTTTCTTTCCTTCTTCCGTTAACATTACATAAGAAATCCGGCGATCATCGCTTTTTTTCACGACTTGAACGAGCTGTTTATCTTTTAATCGCTTAATAACTTGCATGACAGTGGATACATCCCAGAGACCAATTTTAGCGATTCTTGAAATGGTCACATCTTTCTCGAAAGAAACGATCCATAATATGTGTTGTTCCGCCTGCGTCAGGCCAAGAGCCTTTGCCGCTGTTTGCAATTCTTCTTCTAAAACCTTATACGTTCCCCTCATATAATTCAGCATCATATGCATGTTCGCTAGTTCGTTCATTGACATTCCCCTAACCCTCCTGATTCTCATCTCTCTACTCTTTATCATAATCTTCCAAACAGTTCTATTATAAAAATATTCTATAGACTATGTAAACAATTGTCAAATTCCTAATTAAAAATGGGCCTTCCGTACCAGAAAGGCCCATTTGTATTATTCACCTGCTGTTTCTTGTATGACTGCTACAACCATCTCCGCTGTTTTTACCAATTCCTCGATTGGCATCTTTTCATTTGTCGTATGAATTTCCTCATACCCGACAGCGAGATTGACTGTTGGAATATTAAATCCGGCGATCACATTGGCATCGCTTCCTCCACCACTGTGCAGTAGACGGTGAGGTCTTCCAATTCTTGCAGCCGCTTTTTTCGCAACTTCAACGACATGATCCCCATCGCCAAATTTAAATCCCGGATACATAATTTCGACTTCAACTTCGGCTCTTCCGCCCATTTCTTTCGCTACCGTTTCAAACGCCTCTTTCATTTTTGCAACCTGCGCTTCCATTTTTTCCGGAATAAGCGAGCGGGCTTCGGCGAGAATAAACACATGGTCACATACGATATTTGTTTGTGTTCCGCCTTCAAAACGGCCGATATTTGCCGTCGTTTCTTCATCTATTCGGCCGAGCGGCATTTTAGCAATTGCTTTTGCAGCAAGTGTAATCGCTGAAATGCCTTTTTCAGGTGCGACTCCGGCATGAGCCGTTTTCCCATAAATGTTCACTTTTAATTTTGCCTGAGTTGGAGCAGCGACGATAATATCTCCAACTTTTCCGTCACTGTCAAGGGCAAAACCGTATTTAGCCGTAATTCGCGTCGAATCTAGTACTTTCGCCCCGACTAAACCGGATTCTTCCCCAACCGTAATTATAAATTGAATGTCGCCGTGTTTTATGTTTTGTTCTTTTAATTGTTTTATCGCTTCGAAAATAGCAGCAAGCCCTGCTTTATCATCCGCTCCAAGAATCGTCGTTCCATCTGTCACGATCACTCCATCTTTAATGGATGGCTTTACGCCTTTGCCGGGTACGACCGTGTCCATATGGGAAGTAAAATAAATCGGATCAACCCCTTCTTTATTGCCTTTTAATGTACAAATAAGGTTGCCGGCGCCGTGTTCCGTTTTCGATTCCGCATCATCTTCGTACACTTCGACGCCAAGCTCAGTAAATTTTTGAATCAATACTTTAGAAATTTCCTTTTCATTTCTCGTTTCTGAATCAATTTGAACGAGTTCAAGAAACTCATCCACTAAACGTTTTTCGTTGATCATGCTGCCAGTCCTCCTATTGTTTTAAAGATGGTCAGGCTATTTTACAGCGGAATGTTCCCGTGTTTTTTCCACGGCCTGTCCTCCTGTTTTGTCTTAAGCATTTCAAGAGCCTGTATTAATTTGATTCTCGTTTCCCTCGGATCGATCACGTCATCGACCATGCCCATTGAAGCGGCCACATATGGATTGGCAAATTTTGTTCGGTATTCTTCAATTTTTGCCGCACGTGTTTCCTCTGGATTGCCGCTCTGCTCGATTTCCTTCGCGAAAATAATATTGGCGGCACCCTGCGGCCCCATTACTGCGATTTCTGCATTCGGCCATGCATAAACAAGATCGGCTCCAATTGATTTACTATTTAGCGCAACATACGCCCCGCCAAACGCTTTTCTTAAAATTACTGTAATTTTCGGAACGGTCGCCTCCGAATAGGAGTATAGAATTTTGGCGCCGTGCCTGATAATGCCGCCATGCTCTTGCTTGATTCCCGGGAAAAAGCCGGTTACATCTTCAAACGTAATGAGCGGGATATTAAACGAATCACAAAAACGAATAAAACGAGAGGCCTTATCCGAAGAATCGATATCCAGGCCGCCTGCCATCACTTTTGGTTGGTTACATACTAATCCTACCACTTCACCTTTTATTCTTGCAAAGCCGACGACGATATTTCTCGCAAATTGAGCGTGAACTTCCATAAACGAATGAGGATCCACCACTTGTTCTACAACGTTTCGCACATCGTACGGCTTCGTTGAATCAAACGGCACGCTATCTGCAAGATCCGGACAATAGTCATTTTCCCTACCGCAAGCTTTGCTTACGGGCTTTTCCTTATTGTTTTGCGGTAAATAAGAAAGGAGACGGCGTACTTCTTCCAATACTTCTTCTTCATTGTCCGCCATAAAATGAGCATTTCCGCTTTTCGTGCTATGTACTTTAGCACCGCCTAAATCTTCGGAAGTAATTTTTTCACCTGTTACCGTTTCAATGACTTTCGGTCCGGTAATGAACATTTGGCTCGTCTCCTTCACCATGAAAACAAAATCGGTGATAGCTGGCGAATAGACAGCTCCTCCGGCGCACGGCCCCATAATGACGGATATTTGCGGAATAACTCCGGAGTAGATCGAATTTCTGTAAAAAATATGGCCATATCCGTCAAGGGAAACGACACCTTCCTGAATTCGCGCGCCACCCGAGTCATTCAGTCCAATAAACGGCGTTCCGTTTTTCGCCGCCAGATCCATCACATTGGCGATTTTTTGTGCATGCATTTCACCGAGGGCGCCACCGAACACGGTAAAATCCTGGGCAAATAAATAAACAGGACGCCCGTGAATTTTTCCATATCCTGTGACAACCCCTTCTCCAGGGGCCTTCATATCTTTCAACCCAAAATCCGTGCATCGGTGTTCAATAAACGGATTTAATTCGACAAAAGTCCCTTCATCAAGCAATAAATCGATGCGCTCACGGGCAGTCAGCTTTCCTCGTTCATGCTGCTTATCGATTCGCGCATCTCCGCCTCCAAGCTCTATTTCTCTTTTTTTATCATAAAGTTCGCTAATTTTATTATAAATATCCATTACTTCTCGTCTCCTTTTGGCTTCTCACAAAGTTCAAACAATACTTTATGTGTGGAAGCTGGATGAAGGAATGCTACATTTGCTCCTCCCGCTCCTTTAACAGGCGATTCATTAATGAGTTGAACGCCATGTTCTATTAATTCTTCGATCCTTTTTTCGATTTCCTTCACCCCGAGGGCAACATGATGCACCCCCTGGCCGCGCTTTGCTATAAATTTAGCGACGGCGCTTTCCCCATCCATCGGCTCAAGGAGCTCGAGACGTGTTTGCCCGATGTTTAAAAAGGCAACCTTTACTTTCTGTGATGAAACTTCTTCAATGCCTTCAAGCTTTAATCCAAGCGTGTTCACATAAAATGGCAGAACTTCTTCAAGCGAGGAAACCGCAATGCCGATATGATCGATTTTTTCAGCTGGTTCCATTCCGTGAGAGCCAGCGATCCCATCTCTTTCATAAACCGCTTTTTCGATAAACTTCGCGGTTTCAATGGTTGGCGTACCCGGGGTAAATATTTTTCTAATCCCTTTTGACTCAAGAAACGGAATATCTTCCCAAGGAATCACCCCGCCACCGATCACGATAATGTCATCTGCACCCCTTGCCTTCAACAAATCAATAATTTCTGGAAACAATTCATTATGGGCTCCTGAAAGGCAGGAGAGCCCGATTGCATCAACATCTTCCTGAATCGCCGATGCGACGATCTGTTCCGGAGTTTGCCGAAGGCCTGTATAAATGACTTCCATCCCGTAATCTCGTAACGCCTGTGAAATAACGAGAGCACCGCGGTCATGTCCGTCAAGGCCCGGTTTTGCGATGAGCACACGTATTTTCTTTTTCATCTTTCCCCACTCCTGTCTTTTCATCTCGTTATACTAAACAGTGGCTAAATACCTGTGAATTCGCCAAATTCTTCTCTCAAAACGCCGCAAATTTCGCCAATCGTGCAATAATCTCGGACACAATCGATAATGAGTGGCATTAAATTATCCGTTCCTTGTGCTCCTTTTCGCAATGCTTCCAAGCGAGCGCTCGCTCGGTTTGAATTGCGTCTCAATCGAAGTTCGGCTAATCTCGCTTTTTGTTTTTCGCCAAGTGATGGGTCCACTCTTAACAGCTCCGGCTGCTTTTCGTTATTAATCGTAAACGAATTCATCCCGACTATAATTTCTTCCCCTTTTTCAATCGCCTTTTGCGTTTCGTAAGCGGTATGATGGATTTCGCGCTGCATGTACCCTTGTTCAACAGCTGATACCGCGCCGCCTAATTCATCAATTTTAGCCATGTAGCGGAGGACTTCTTTTTCCATTTCATTGGTTAAATGTTCAACATAGTAGGAGCCTCCGAGTGGATCCACTGTATCGGCCACACCGCTTTCATGGGCAATGATTTGTTGTGTACGGAGGGCAATTCTTGCCGATTCCTCCGTCGGCAATGCGAGCGCTTCATCTCTTGAGTTCGTATGCAAGCTTTGCGTGCCGCCAAGAACTGCAGCAAGCGCCTGAATCGTCACACGAACGATGTTATTATCCGGCTGTTGGGCCGTTAAGGTAGATCCGCCCGTCTGCGTATGAAAACGCAGTTGCCAGCTTTTAGGATTTTTGGCACCATACGTTTCTTTCATCAATTTTGCCCATATTCTCCTTGCTGCCCTGAACTTTGCCACTTCTTCAAAAAATTGATTGTGGGCGTTAAAGAAGAAGGCGAGCCTTGGCGCAAAATCATCGATATCAAGACCGGCACCTATAGCAGCATCCACATACGCTTTCCCGTTTGCGATCGTAAACGCCAATTCTTGCACTGCATTAGCACCTGCCTCGCGAATGTGATAGCCTGAAATGCTGATCGTGTTCCACTTTGGCACATGGTCTTTACAATATGCAAAAATATCGGTAATGAGGCGCATGGACGGTTTGGGCGGAAAAATATACGTCCCCCTCGCAATATATTCTTTTAAAATATCATTTTGAATCGTTCCTGCTAACTTCTCTGGAGGGACTCCCTGCTTTTCCGCGACGACAATATACATTGCCAGCAAAACGGATGCCGGAGCGTTAATCGTCATCGATGTGCTGACTTTATCAAGCGGGATATCCCGTAAAAGCGCTTCCATATCTTCCAATGAATCAATCGCTACACCGACTTTCCCGACCTCTCCCTTTGCCATTGCATGATCAGAGTCATAGCCAATTTGAGTTGGTAAATCAAATGCAACAGATAAGCCTGTTTGTCCTTGTTCTAGTAAATACAAAAACCGTTTGTTCGTTTCTTCCGCTGAACCAAAACCCGCATACTGGCGCATCGTCCAATATCTTGCACGGTACATGGTCGGCTGAATCCCTCTCGTAAAGGGGTACTCACCTGGAAAACCTAATTCATCTACATCATATTCATGAATATCCGGTAAATAGAGACGGTCAACCGGTATATTCGAGCTTGTATAAAACTCTTTTTTTCGTTCGGGAAACCGTTCAATCGTTTTCTCCGTTTTTGTTTTCCACTGATTCAAACGTTCTTGCTGTTCACTCATGCAGGCAGCCCCCCAAAATCGAAATTTCGACAAATCGTATCATTACTACTTTCGTTCTTGAAAGCGTTTTTTCCTGCCTGTTTTTTTAAATTTATCGGCCGTTATGCTACTATAGACACATAGAAAATTGCTGGAGGTTATGTATGTCACGCAAATTAATGAAGACGGTAGTATATATTATGATTGGTTCCCTTGTCTTTACGACATTGTTAACAGGAGCAGCTTATTTCTTTAGTGCAAAATAAAAATAAGCCGATTGGTTTCATCGGCTTATTTTAATTGTTCCCGGGCTTAAACTCCCGCTTGATGATCAAATAGCGTTCGATTTCATTGAGCAAATAAAATAATTTTGCCCTTGTTTCAAATTCCTCTCTTTCCACAGGCAATGGCATTTGACGAAAGTCGCTTCTCATTTCATTCAATTCTTCAAGAAATAAAACAGCTGTATTTCCCGGATGGACGGCTTCACCTAAATTACCGAAAAAATCTCCAAGTTTTTTTCCTTGAACATAGCTTTTATCTATGGATGAAACAATCGGTAGCATCCGCTCAATAATTTCGAATTGCTTTTCCCGCATCTTAAAATAATGATAATAGACGTTTTCATCACGCAAGAAATGATTTTCAATGTCCCGAAAAGCAAGGTTTTTCCCTTCTTCGATGAGCCGGTCTGCAATCAGTATCTCTTTCCCATCCCACGTCGATTGGCCATTATGTAAGTAATTTTTAAATTCCATAAAAATGATTTTAAATTGGTCTTCTAGTTCACGCTGGCATCGCTTCAAGTCTTTTTCCATATTTGGCATGTATACATTCACGATGAGGGCGATTCCAATCCCGATCACAATCAGGGCAAGTTCATTTAAAAAAATGGTCCATGATAGCTTCTCAAGTGTATATAAATGCAAGATGATAACCGAACTTGTAACAAATCCTTCTTTCACTTTTAGGAAGACAACGGTTGGAATAAAGAGAAGGATAAGTAAACTAATGCTGAAGGGGTTATAGCCGAGTAATGAGAAAAAGACGAAAGCAAAAACCATGCCGATCATACAGGCGGCAAACCGTTCCCATGCGTTGATTAATGACCGTTTTTTCGTCACTTTTATGCAAAGGATAGCCAATATCCCCGCAGAACTATAAAAATTCAAGCCCCAATATTGGGCAATAGCTATGGCCGCCCCCGCTCCGATCGCGGTTTTAATCGTTCTGTAACCGATTTTGAATTTAGGCATTGTTGAACTCCTTCTATCGATGATGTCCCTTACATTCTATCCTTTCAACCATAAAATAAAAAGACCCGAATAGGGTCTTTTTATAATACTTTTTCAAGAAATGATTTCGCACGTTCTGTTTTCGGGCTTGCAAAAAATTCTGCCGGTGGCGCATCTTCAACCAGTTTTCCTCCATCCAGGAATAAGACGCGATCCGCCACTTCTCTGGCAAATCCCATTTCGTGTGTCACAATCGCCATTGTCATGCCGCTTTTCGCAAGTGACTTAATAACTTCCAACACTTCCTTGACCATTTCCGGGTCAAGTGCTGAAGTCGGTTCATCAAACAACATAATGTCAGGGTTCATTGCCAGTGCACGGGCGATGGCGACACGTTGTTTCTGGCCGCCGGATAGCCGGCTCGGATATTCATTTTCTTTTTCCGCAAGGCCTACTTTTTGCAGCAGATCACGGGCGATTTTTACCGCTTCTTCTTTTGACAGCTGGTTTACTTTCATCGGTGCATAAGTCAAATTCTCAAGCACTGTCATATGTGGAAACAAATGAAAGTGCTGAAACACCATGCCGATTTTTTTCCGCACTAGAGCAACATTTGTTTTCGGATTAGTAATTTCTTTGTCGTTTACCCACACCTGGCCGCTTGTTGGAGTTTCAAGCAAATTTATGCAGCGGAGAAACGTTGATTTTCCCGAACCGGACGGACCGATGATAGCCACAACTTCCCCTTGTTTAATTTCTGTGTCGATCCCTTTCAATACTTCATTGTTCCCGAATGTTTTATGAAGATCTTTAATCTTAATCACCGCGTCTCATTCTCCTTTCAAGCATGCGTCCTAAAACGGTTAAGATCATTACCATAGCGTAATAAATGATGGCTGCAATGATCAACGGTTCAAAATAGCGGTACGTATTCGAACTAACAATTTGAGCTCGGCGCATAATATCCATCGTACCGATGACGGAAATAATGGCAGATTCCTTCGTTAACGTAATGAATTCGTTCATTAACGCCGGCAAAATATTTTTCAACGCCTGCGGCAAAATGATTTGCCGCATCATTAATTTATAAGGAACGCCCAGTGCAACCGCGGCTTCGCTTTGCCCTTTATCCACCGCCTGGATGCCGGCACGGATGATTTCTGATACATATGCCGCGGAGTTAAGCCCGAACGTCAGAACTCCCGCTACAAATGGAGTGATTTTGTAATCCGTTAATTGCGGTGTGGCAAAATAAATAAGCACAAGTTGCAGAATAAGCGGGGTTCCCCGGAAAACCGACGTATACGCATCCGCAAACCATTTTAGTATACGAATTTTACTAATCTTAAATAGTGAAAGGATTGTTCCTAATATAAATCCGAGAACGATCGAAACGACGACAAATTTTAAAGTCGTTATAATTCCAGTGAATATAAACCCGATAGAAAGTTTAATCGCTCCGAAGTTAATAATGCCTTCATGTGATTTTTTCGCTTTTTTTCTTGGCTCAAACCATTTTTTTCGAAGTTTTTCGATTTCGCCGTTTGCCTTCATTTCTTTTAATTCATTATTAAATGCTTCAACAAGCGGACTGCCTTTAGGAAAAGCAATCGCCGAGCCTTCCGCTTTTACGCCGGGAATCGGAAATCCATTTAATTGACTGTACTTGTTTAAAAACTCGATCGCCGGGCCGTCTTCAATGACTGCCGCATCAAATCGGCCAGAAAACATTTCTTGCACGAGGTCAGGTATTTTGTTTCTCTTTTCAATCTTTTTAATTTTCACTTTTTTCGAGAGATCCTTTGCGATCCCTTCCTGAATGGATCCCAATTGAACACCGACCGTTCTTCCTTTAAGGTCATCAATCGTTTTGATTTTAGGGTTGTTTGTCACTATTAGTTGCTTTGCCGCATAATACGTATCGGAAAAATCAACCACTTTTTTCCTTTCTTCGTTTGCGGTCATGCCTGCCATGACGAAATCAGCCCGTCCCGCATTCAATGCAGGGATTAAGCCGTTGAAATCCATATCTTTGACGACTAATTTATATCCTAATTTATCGGTAATCTTTCTTGCGATATCGATGTCAAAACCAGTGATTTCTTTATTCCCCTTAGCAGTATCGATAAACTCATAAGGCGGATAGTCCGCTGATGTAGCCATAACAAGCGTTTTTTTGTTTCCTTCGGCATGGGCAACTGAACCGTTTTTTGAATGGAGAAAACCGAAGCTTCCCATGGCCGAAAGGAGAAATGAAAAAATAAGTGCAAAAATGATCTGCTTCTTTTTGAACATGTGTCATCCCCCTATTTTTGTCGAACAATTACTAATATTATGAATTAGGATTTGTATTCTGGCAAGATAAATATTCATAAATATTTATTCATTATACTGTATTTTAACACAAGAATACTGACATTCCCGTTTTTATATAATTCTGAATGTATGTTTATACAATTTCGCGAATAAAAAACAGGATGTCGAAAAATGACACCCTGTACTATTCAAGGGAAACACATAATTTGTCATTTAAATTTTGCCTCCCTCCAATCTTTCTAAATATTCCTTTAAAACGACCGCCTGGTTATGCGTCTTATCTTTGGCAGCATAAAGAAGGGTAAGCGTCCCTTCCATTGCCCATTTTTTTAATTTCTGTACATCTTCCTTCTTTTCTTGAAGTTCTTTTTCATACTTCTTTTTAAAAACGGCAAATTTTTCGGGGTCGTGACCGAACCATGTTCTTAATTCCGTACTCGGTGCAACTGTCTTTATCCATTCGTCGAGACGGGCATTCTCTTTAGATACTCCTCTTGGCCAAATACGGTCAACAAGCACTCTTTTTCCGTCTTTATCGCTGAACTCTTCATAGATTCGCTTTGTTTGAATCATGACCCGTCACTCCTTTTTGCACAGAAAGAAGAGGGATTCCCCTCTTCTTTCTACTTGCAATATTGGTCAAAAGCAGCACGCAATTTATTTACGACTTCCATAGGATCATGTCCTTCAATTTCGTGCCGCTCAACCATCGTTTGAATTTCGCCGTCTTTTAATAAAGCAAATGAAGGTGAGGAAGGCGGATAACCGGTAAAATAGGAACGCGCCTTTTCTGTCGCCTCTTTATCCTGTCCGGCAAAAACGGTTACGAGGTAATCGGGCCTTACATCCTGTTTAACGGAAAATGCCGCAGCCGGCCGCGCGATCCCACCTGCACAGCCACAGACTGAGTTAACCATGACAAGTGTCGTTCCTTTTTTACTTAATGCCTCTTCAACGGCTTCCGGCGTTTTTAGTTCTTCATACCCCGCTTCAATCATTTCTTTTCGTGCGGTTTCAACGACATCATTCATAAAAAGGTTAAAGTTGAAATCCATACTTCCACTCCTTTGAAAACATTCTGCTTTTATTTTATCCCTTTCTCTCCATAAAGAAAAGACGCCTGCTCGGCGTCTTTTAATAGATGGACGTATTTTCTGCTGTCATATTTTCGAGACGTTCTTTTACCCTTGCCAGGAAACGTCCGCAAACTAATCCGTCGAGGACGCGGTGATCCAGGGAAAGACAAAGATTGACCATATCCCTTACCGCGATCATTCCATTGTTCATGACAACAGGACGTTTAACAATCGATTCAACGGAAAGAATAGCTGCTTGCGGGTAATTGATAATCGGTGTAGACATGACTGAGCCGAATGAACCTGTATTATTTACAGTAAATGTTCCGCCTTTCATATCATCCGCTAATAAGCGGTTTGATCTCACCTTATCCGCAAGTTCTTTAACTTCACGGGCAATTCCTTTTATGCTTTTCTCATCAGCATGTTTAATAACAGGCACGTAAAGAGCATCGTCTGTCGCAACTGCAATAGAAATATTGATGTCTTTTTTCTGAATGATTTTATCTCCTGCCCACATGGAATTAAGCTGTGGAAATTCCTTTAATGATTCGACAACCGCTTTAATAAAGAATGGCAAGAACGTTAAATTGTAGCCTTCTTTTGCTTTGAAATCATTTTTCACACTGTTTCGGTAGTTCACCAAGTTCGTTACATCGACTTCAACCATCGTCCATGCATGTGGAGCTTCATGCTTGCTTTTAACCATATTGGCAGCAATTGCTTTTCTTACCCCGGAAACCGGAATTTCGATATCTCCAGGCATGCTGGATATAGAAGGTGCTGGCGTTTCACTTGTTATTTTTGTTTTTTCCGTTTCTTGTTTTTCGGTTGCACCTGCATTTGGAACTTGTTCTTGCACAACCGGCGCACTACCTGACTCTATTAGCTTCTGAATGTCTTTTCGGGTAATTCGGCCATTTAAGCCCGTACCGCTTACTTGAGACAGATCAATGTTATGCTCATTCGCCAATCGTAAAACGGCCGGTGAGTATCGGCTCTTTGCGGATTGATCCCCTTTAGGCGCAGAAACAGCAGTTTGAGTTTTTTCTTCGTTAAGGGCCTCTTCTTTTTTGGCTGTTTCTTGTTTTTCTTTTCCGGATTCTTCCGTCTCAATGTAACAAATTAATTCACCAACGCCGTACGTTTCTCCTTCGTTTCCAACAAGCTCTTTAATGGTTCCGCTAAAAGATGAAGGAACTTCCGCATTCACTTTGTCCGTCATTACTTCTGCGATCGGATCGTATTTTTTAACCGTGTCTCCAACATTAACAAGCCATTTACTGATCGTACCTTCTGTTACACTTTCCCCAAGCTGGGGCATTAAAATTTTTTCGGTAGCCATGTTTTATTCCTCCTGCCTGTCTTTCCATTAAAATTCAGCAAGTTCTCTCATTGCTTTTTCAATTTTTTCCGGATTGATCATGAAGTATTTTTCCATTGTCGGAGCATATGGCATCGCCGGTACGTCAGGTCCCGCCAGACGTTTTACTGGTGCGTCAAGATCGAACAGGCAGTTTTCCGCAATAATGGCCGCCACTTCGCTCATCACGCTTCCTTCTTTGTTATCTTCCGTAACGAGCAGCACTTTCCCAGTCTTTGAAGCCGCTTCAATAATCGCTTCTTTATCTAAAGGATAAACGGTTCTTAAATCAAGAACGTGCGCGGAAATGCCGTCTTTTTCAAGTTTTTCTGCCGCTTGAAGGGCAAAATGAACGCATAATCCGTACGTAATAACCGTAATATCTTCCCCTTCACGTTTTACATCCGCTTTTCCGATCGGAAGTGTATATTCTTCTTCCGGCACCTCACCTTTAATTAAACGGTAGGCCCGTTTATGTTCAAAGAAAAGAACAGGATCTTCGTCACGAATGGCAGATTTTAAAAGTCCTTTTACGTCATAAGGCGTTGAAGGCATAACGATTTTCAATCCCGGAACATTGGCGAATATCGCTTCTACCGATTGAGAATGATAGAGGGCGCCGTGGACACCTCCGCCATAAGGGGCACGTATCGTGATCGGACAATTCCAGTCATTATTGGAACGGTAACGGATTTTTGCCGCTTCGGAAATGATCTGGTTAACCGCGGGCATAATAAAATCGGCAAATTGCATTTCGGCAATCGGCCTCATTCCGTACATTGCTGCTCCAATTCCAACACCAGCAATCGCGGATTCGGTCAGCGGGGAATCAATCACGCGGTCCTCGCCGAACTCTTCAATTAATCCTGCCGTTGCACGGAATACTCCGCCCCGTACGCCAACGTCTTCTCCGACAACAAACACTTTTTTGTCTCGTTTCATTTCTTCTCTAATCGCTTGAGTTACCGCATCAATATATGAGATAACAGGCATTAACTATTCCCCCTTTACTCCGCATATACATGCCGCAGCGCTTCTTCAGGGTCAGCATATGGCGCATTTTCGGCATAATCTGTCGCTTCGTCGATAATGTTTGCAATTTCTTCGTGCAATTTTTTTTCCGAATCGTCTGTTAAAACGCCTACCTCTTTTAAATATTGAGCAAACGTATAAATGGAATCTTTCTGTTTCGCTTCCTCAACTTCTTCCCGGGTCCGATACGCACGATCATCATCATCGCTTGAATGCGGGGTTAACCGATAAGATACCGTTTCAACGAGGGTCGGGCCTTCTCCCCGGCGTCCCCGGTCTGCCGCTTCCTTCACCGCTTCATATACGGCAAGCGGATCGTTTCCATCAACGGTTACCCCTTTTATTCCGTAACCGATCGCGCGGTCCGAAACATTTTCACAAGCCAATTGCTTAGAAATTGGAACAGAAATCGCATATTTATTATTTTCGCACATAAAAATAACGGGCAATTTATGTACACTCGCAAAGTTCACGCCTTCATGGAAATCCCCCTGGTTTGACGAACCTTCGCCAAATGTTGTAAAGGTAACGAGATCCTTTCCGTCAAGTTTTCCGGCGAGGGCGATCCCAACTGCGTGAGGAACCTGTGTCGTTACCGGTGATGAACCTGTTACGATGCGCAGTTTTTTAGAACCAAAGTGCCCTGGCATTTGTCTCCCGCCGCTATTAGGATCTTCCGCTTTCGCAAAGCCGGATAACATTAAGTCCTTTGCCGTCATTCCAAACCATAAGACAACACCCATATCACGGTAGTACGGAAGAACGTAGTCTTTTTCACGGTCAAGTGCCATAGCAGCCCCTACTTGAGCCGCCTCCTGCCCCTGACATGAAATGACAAACGGAATTTTACCCGCACGGTTTAATAGCCACATGCGCTCATCAATTTTGCGCGCAAGAAGCATTGTTTTATACATTTCAAGAACGTCTTTATCCGTTAAACCAAGTCGTTCATGACGATTTTCCGCCATAAATGTAGCCCTCCTTTTTTCAAAACCAAGTTCCTTTTTAAAAATGAATCGCTTTTCCATCAACACTAAGAGCGGCCTCTGCCATTGCTTCAGAAAGCGTAGGATGAGGATGAATCGTATGGGCAATTTCCCACGGAGTCGCATCAAGCACCCGGGCAAGACCCGCTTCAGAAATCATATCCGTCACATGCGGCCCGATCATATGGCACCCCAGCAAATCATTTGTTGATTCGTCGACAACAAGTTTAATAAACCCGTCCGATTCCCCATAAACGAGCGCTTTACCGATTGCTTTAAATGGAAACTTTCCGATTTTTACGGTAAAGCCTTTTTCTTTTGCTTCTTTTTCCGTTAAGCCGACACTTGCCATTTCCGGATTGGAGTAAATGCATTTTGACACAAACGAAGGATCAATTGGATGAGTGTCGACCCCTGCTAAATGCTCAACAGCAACAATTCCTTCGTGTGAAGCAACATGCGCAAGCTGAAGGCCACCAATAACATCCCCTATTGCGTACATATGGCTCTCAGCTGTTTGATAATATTCATTCGTTTTGATAAAGCCATTCTCGACTTTAATCGCTGTGTTTTCAAGGCCAATTCCTTCAACATTCGCCTGCCGTCCGACGGAAACAAGAATTTTGTCTGCCGTAAATGATTTTTGTTCGCCTTTATGCTCGGCCGAAATTTGAACGTTATTCTCTTTTTGCAACGTTTCCGGAAGCACTTTGGCGCCTGTTACAAGCTTAATCCCTTTTTTCTTTAAAATTCGGGCCGCTTCTTTCGAAATGTCTTCGTCTTCTGTCGGGAGAATTCGATCGGCATACTCAATGACCGTCACATCCACACCAAAGTCATTTAACATGGATGCCCATTCAATCCCGATCACTCCTCCGCCGACGATAATGATAGAACCAGGGAGTTCCGTCAATTCAAGCGCTTCATCAGAAGTTATGACCTTCTCGCCGTCGATGTCAAGTCCCGGGAGGGTTCTTGGTCTTGAACCTGTAGCGATAATGACATTTTGTGGAACGAGAATTTCGTTTTCACGTCCATCATTAAACTCAACGGAAATCGATCCAGGCATTGGTGAAAAGATTGATGGCCCTAATATTCGGCCAATGCCTTCATACACCTCGATTTTCCCTTTTTTCATTAAATGTTTGATTCCATTGTGCAATTGATCGACAATCGCTTGTTTTCTCGCTTGCACTTTTTCAAAATTTAATGTGACGTCATGCACGCTTACTCCATATTCATCGGCTTTTTTTGAAGTGGCATATACTTCCGCGCTCCGAAGCAAAGCCTTACTCGGAATGCATCCTTTATGCAGGCATGTCCCACCAAGTTTTCCTTTTTCAACAATTGCTACCTTTTTCCCGAGCTGAGCGGCGCGGATGGCTGCTACATAGCCACCCGTGCCGCCGCCGAGAACGACAAGATCAAAATCTGTTGCCATTTATTCGGTCCTCTCCTTTAATCGGATCTCTTCCCTTAACGTAGTTGGGTATTCCTTCGCATGTTCCTCGCCTTTTAAAACCCGTAAAGCACCTTCAGCAAGGGCTTGAAGTTCATTTTCTCCCGGCTGGATAATAACGTCGCATATCCATTCGACACGTTCTGTAATTTTTTTGACAAACTCTTTTCCATATGCTAGTCCGCCCGTCAAAATAATGTAGTCAACTTGCCCTGATAACACCGTACTTGCCGCACCGATTTCTTTTGCAATTTGATAGGCCATTGCGTCATAGATAAGTTCGGCTTTCTTGTTGCCTCCGGCGATCATCTTTTCGACTTTCACAGCATCGTTCGTTCCGAGGTAACCAACAAGTCCGCCCTGTCCGACCAATTTTTTCATGATTTCATCGATATAATATTCTCCTGAAAAACAGAGGTCAACAAGATCACCAATCGGCACTGTACCTGCCCGTTCCGGAGAAAAAGGACCTTCCCCGTGCAGGCCGTTATTCACATCAACAACTCTTCCATATTTATGAACTCCTACGGTAATGCCGCCACCCATATGAGTGACGATCAACCGAAGATCATTATAGGGCTTCCCAACCATTTTTGCTACCCGGCGGGCAACCGCTTTTTGGTTGAGCGCATGAAAGATGCTTTTTCGTTCTATTTCGGGAATGCCGGAAATCCGTGCTATAGGCTCCATTTCATCGACGACAACAGGATCTACGATGAACGCAGAAATATTGAGGAGCGTGGCAATCTCATAAGCAAGAATGCCGCCAAGATTGGAAGCGTGTTCCCCGGCATAGCCTTTTCTTAAATCTTTCAACATCTCATTGTTTACTCTATATGTTCCGCCTTCAATGGGACGCAAAAGGCCTCCCCTTCCTACTACGGCACTGAGTTTGGAGATGTTGATTCCTTCATGGTCAAGCGCCTCCAGGATCGTTTTTTTTCGAAAATCATATTGATCAATAATCGAATGGTACGTATTGATCACATCGATGTCATGTCGTATTGTCTTTTCAAAAATGCAATGTTCATCATCAAAAACGCCGATTTTGGTAGATGTTGATCCTGGATTAATTGTTAAAATGCGGAATTCTTTATGGTGAACCATTTAACCCTCCGTATTTTCCGTTTATCGCACACGATTGGAAAGAGCATGACGTTCATTTAATAAAAATTGGCTTCTTGAATTGCGCATTTTTTCAATACGTTCTTCTGCTAAACGATCAGCTGCAACATAAGTTGGGATTTGATCACGCTTAGAAATTTCTATGATTTTTTCAATTGTATCGTAAATCGTTTCTACTTTCTTCAAAGCACGTTCGCTATTGTAACCATTTAATTCATCGGCTACGTTGATAACGCCGCCTGCATTAATGACGTAATCCGGTGCATAAACAATTCCCATTTCTTGAATTGCGTCACCATGTCTTGTTTCTTTTAACTGATTGTTTGCCGACCCGGCGATTACTTTTGCTTTTAATTGCGGAATCGTATCATCATTAATAATCGCTCCGAGAGCACATGGTGCAAAAATGTCACATTCAACTCCGTAAATGTCTGCCGGATCGACCGCATCTGCTCCAAATTCTTCTACGACCCGGTCTACGGCTTCTTTATTAATGTCGGTTACAATTAATTTTGCTCCTTCTTCATGTAAATGTTTGCAAAGCGAATAAGCAACATGGCCGACACCTTGAACGGCGATTACTTTTCCTTCGAGTGAATCCGTTCCAAATGCTTCTTTGGCAGCTGCTTTCATTCCGCGGTAAACTCCATAGGCCGTTACAGGAGATGGGTTTCCAGATGATCCAAATGCCGGTGAAATTCCCGTTACAAATGGCGTTTCCTGATAAATTAAATCCATATCTTCAACCGTAGTTCCTACATCTTCAGCAGTAATATAGCGGCCGTTTAAACCGTGAATAAAGCGGCCAAACGCCCTGAACATTTCTTCATTTTTATCTTTTTTCGGGTCGCCAATGATAACTGTTTTACCCCCGCCAAGATTGAGTCCGGCTGCGGCATTTTTGTAGGTCATTCCGCGCGCCAGACGAAGCGCGTCCTCAAGTGCCGCCTCTTCGGAATCATATGTCCACATTCTCGTGCCGCCAAGCGCCGGGCCTAACGTCGTATCGTGAATGGCAATAATCGCCTTTAATCCTGACTGTTTATCCTGGCAAAATACGACTTGTTCATAATCATACATCTCCATATATTTAAAAAGTTCCATTTTAATTTCCTCCTTGTGATTTCGCATGTTTTAACTTATAGATCGAACGGCAAGCGCAATCGAAAATAACTTACTTTCTGCCGAATCGGCTCTTGATGTTAAGACGATCGGCGCACGCGCTCCAGTGATGACTGCTCCAACTTTTGCCTTTGCAAAATAAATGAGAGATTTGTATAAGGCATTTCCTGTTTCGATTTGAGGAACAACCAGGATGTCGGCAACTCCAGCTACATCACCGCTAATTCCTTTATGCTCTGCCGCTTCTATCGATATTGCATTGTCTAATGCAAGCGGTCCTTCAACAAGACAATTTTTGATTTGTCCCCGTTTGTTCATTGCCATAAGGCAAGCCGCATCAAGTGTCGCCTGCATCGATGGATTCACCACTTCTACCGCTGATAAGACAGCCACTTTCGGGGTATCTACTCCAAGGCCGATGGCAAATTGTGCAGCATTCTCAATGATCTGCGCCTTTTGTTCTAGATCAGGCGCAATGTTCATCGCGGCATCGGTGATAAAGATAAGCCGATCATATCCAGGTATCTCAAACGCCGCAACATGAGAGAGAACTCTGCCTGTTCTCAGTCCGTGCTCTTTATGAAGCACTGCTTTTAATAAAGATGCGGTCGTTACCATTCCTTTCATGACGATATGCGCCTCGCCGCTGCTGACAGCTTTCACAGCCTCCAGTGCCGCACTATCTGCTGATGTATGGATAATTTTTAATTCATCGTTTTCTTCTAATTCAAATTGTTCTAAATGAAATCGAATTTTTTTGCTGTCACCGTACAGCAAAAATGATGCTAACCCTGATTGATAGGCTTCTTTTACTGAAGCGATCACATCTTCATCCTCTGCTCTAGCAACTGATACAATTTTTTTTGACGGAGAATGGGTGTTAAGATACGTTCCTAGTTTCAATAGCTCTACCCTCCTTTAAAACACAATAAATGATATTGCAAAAAGTATGCCAAATTGAAAAAGAGGGTTTTGAAAGCGTTTACGTCCTTGAACCATGCAATTCATTTCACAACATGAAAAATAATGCATGCACAGTTTTTCAATCCGAATCGACCAATCCATACTTCTCAAGCTTATAATATAAATTCCGAAGTGAAATTCCTAATGATTTGGCGGTCTTTGTTTTATTACCATTAAACTTCTCTAAAGTTGCCTGAACAATTCTTTTTTCATAACGTTCCATTTGCACTGTTAATGGTTCGATAGACAATTCATGATTATTTTGTTCATTTCCCTTTACTAATTCCGGCTTGTCTTTTTCAATAAAGTTCATATGAGAAATATTAATATATTGTTCGTTATTATTCATATAAATGATGGCCCGTCCTAAAACGTTTTCTAGTTCACGCACATTTCCCGGCCAGTCATATTGATTGAGAAAATCGGCCGCCTCTTCAGTCACTCCCTCGATATTTCTTCCGTAATCTTGATTTAACTTATGAATAAGGTGCTCGGTTAATAGAGGGATATCTTGCTTTCGCGAACGTAATGGCGGGATGTAGATCGGCATGCGATTTAAACGATAGTATAAATCTTCCCTGAACGAACCTTCCGCAATTTTCCGTTCGAGATTAACGTTTGTCGCCGCAATGACCCTAACATTGATCGGAATCGCTTTTGTTCCGCCCACTCTGCGAATTTCATTTTCTTGTAGTACCCTTAATAGTTTAGCTTGTGTATTGGGAGCTAATTCGCCGATCTCATCTAAAAAAATACTTCCTCCATTCGCTTCTTCAAATAATCCTCGTTTCCCCCCTCTAAGCGCCCCTGAAAAAGCGCCTTCAACGTAACCGAACAACTCGCTCTCCAACAAAGATTCTGCAATTGCGGCACAGTTTACCCTGATAAATTTGTTAAACTTCCGGCCGCTTGCATTATGAATCGCATGGGCAAAAAGTTCTTTACCTGTTCCCGATTCTCCTCGTAATAGTACGGTTGCAGGAGTTGAAGCGGCGAGTTTTGCCTGTTCAATGGCAAACATTATTTCTTCTGACTTTCCAATAATGTCTTCAAACGAATACTTCGCTTCTAATGTTCGTATAATTTGTCTTGCTCTTTGCAATTCTTCAGTCAGTTCTTTTATCTCAGACACATCTCGGATCACTCCAACACTGCCTTTTAAAATTCCATCTACAATTACCGGAGCAACATTGACAATCACTTCACGTTTATTTGGCCCAACTTTTAACCTTGCTCCGCGGACGGGTTTTCTCGTCTGCAATACTTGCATATGTATACTTTCGCCCTCTGATATATCGATGGCGGCTGGCTTTCCAATGATCTGCTCTTTTGTTAAACCAGTCAACCTTGTATACGCAGGGTTGATCATAATTCCTTTTCCTTTTTCATCGACGACAGATATCGCTTCTTCGGATGATTGGATGATCGCGTGGAGCATTGATTGTATGCTTTTTAAATTGGTTACTTCTTCAGCTAGATTAACGATTTCTGTAATGTCTTTGAATACTGCAAAAGCCCCTATTTTATTTCCACTTTCATCAATGATCGGGATCCTCGTCGTAATAATTTTCGTTCCATTGTCCAACATTTGTTCTCGATTGATTTCCGCTTCTCCATTTGCCAGGACGCGTGGCAGCTTGCTTGTCGGCAATACATCAAGAATAAATTTGCCAATGGCCTCTTCTTTCCGAATCCCTGTCATCCGTTCGGCACTTTTATTAAACAGGGTTACATTACGATCTTTGTCGATCGCAATCATCCCATCATGAGTAGCTTCTAAAATACTCCGCAATGTATTTTGCATACAAAACCCTCTTATAATTGCAATTTATTTCACATTCTTACTATACTTTTTTATGAAAAGTTTTGCAAGAATGAGTCATTCGACATTCTGTTAATGATTTTGTAAAATGGAGACAACACAGGGTGCTTTATTCTGCACTTCAAAGGAGAATTATGATGCAACGATTTATCGCCCTTATTATTATGGTCATTCCAGGCATCATCGCAGTCATAGGAATTAAATTGATGAGAGATGTCTTTTTTGGCGTTTTGCATTCGCCATTTATCAAACTCTGGCTACAATTTTTAGCCGGCGCCATTTTTTTTGCTGTTGGTTTTGCATTTGTTGGAGGATTTATTTTTTATCGGGACCGCAAAAGAAACAAAGTGCAACCTAGATTTTCAAAAAAGAGACCCTTGTGAGGGGTCTCTTTACTTCATTTGTATTTAGGCAAAAAACACCTTTAAAACATTTGATCAAATGTTTTAAAGGTGTTTTTTTATAAGGCCACTCTAATCCTTTCAAACGACGGACTTATGCTCGATTCTGAGTTTATCGGCAACCATCGCGATGAATTCCGAATTGGTCGGTTTTGCTTTTGACATGGAAACCGTATAGCCGAACAAAGAAGAAATGCTTTCAATATTTCCGCGGCTCCATGCTACTTCGATTGCATGCCGTATGGCGCGCTCAACCCGACTGCTTGTTGTGTTAAATTTCTTCGCAATATCAGGGTATAGAACTTTTGTAATTGAGCCAAGAAGTTCAATGTCGTTATAAACCATTGAAATGGCTTCGCGTAAATACATGTATCCTTTGATGTGTGCAGGAACTCCAATTTCATGAATAATGCTAGTAATGCTTGCATCCAAGTTTCGGGGCTGTTTAACTGATTTGATGGCATTTGTTCGTGATGTTGATGCAGATCGTTGGACGGTCGACTTCTCACTTCCACAAATTTGGCGAATTTGGTTCGCAAGATTTTCCATATCAAACGGTTTCAAAATAAAATACGACGCGCCTAAATCAACCGCTTTTTTTGTTACATCTTCCTGTCCAAATGCGGTTAACATAATGACATTTAATTGTGCGAAATTTTCATTTGAACGAATTTTTTCAAGTACGGCAAGCCCATCCAAATGCGGCATAATAATATCCAACACGAGTACATCCGGATCTTTCGTTTCAAGTAATGATAAGCATTCCTGACCGTTATAAGCAACACCGATTACTTCCATATCTTCCTGATTGGAAAGATATTCTTCCAACAAATTTATAAGCTCACGATTGTCATCCGCCAAACAAACTTTTATTTTTTGCACCATTATTCCTCCCCATACTTCTTGTTCATACGTTATAAATTCAACAATAAAACGCAAATTCCTTTATTTCAACCCCCTTTTTAGATAATTTTTTTTATTTTTCTAAAATGGCTTTGATTTTCTTGAATTTACTCTTGTTTTCGACATTTTTCCTATTCATTCATATTTACCTGTGTCGAATTTTCTTTATTCAATTTATATTCTACAAGGAACTTTTAACCATGTCCATACGATAAAAGAACTATCCATTAAAATATTCAAAATTTTTATGTAAAAAAAACGAAAGACAAGCATTAGCTTGCCTTTCGTTTTTGGCCACTATATATGTCTATTCCAGCTTCTTTCAGCATCCATTCAATATGAACCCCGTAGCCCGAAGTTGGATCATTGACAAAAACGTGCGTAACTGCACCGATTAATTTCCCATTTTGAATAATTGGACTTCCGCTCATTCCTTGAACGATTCCTCCGGTCAACCGCAATAATTTAGGATCCGTTATTTTTATAACCATTCCTTTCGTTGCCGGGAATTTCTGTGGAATCGAGCTTACAACTTCTACATTAAAAGCCTGTACTTTAGAACCGTCCACGACGGTTAAAATTTTTGCAGGTCCCTCTTTTACTTCTTCTGAAAACGCGATTGGCAATGGCTCATCCCATTTGCCATTTGATATTTTTGATTGTAAATTCCCAAAAATCCCAAACTGACTATTTCTAAAAATCGTTCCTAATGTTCGATCATCATTTGAAAACCGTGCTAATTTTTCTCCTGGATGACCGTTGCTTCCTTTTTCAATTGACGTTACAGTTGACTTTACAATTTGGCCATTATTGACAACAATAGGGCGTTTTGTATCCATATCTGAAATAACATGCCCTAATGCACCGTATTTATGCGAAACGGGATCATAAAAAGTCAGAGTGCCAATGCCCTGTGCCGAATCCCGAATATAAAGACCAATTCGATAAGAGTGATCATTTTTATCTTTTAACGGCATCAAATGTTTATGAAAGGTTTTTTTATTGCGGATAATAGTTACATCAAGTGAGTGTCCGGCTTCTCCAGCTTTTTTTACAAATGGAGCAACATCGCTCATTTTCTCTATTGCTTCGCCATTGATTTTTGTAATAATATCCCCAACTTGTATATCTGCGAGTTCCCCAGGGGATTTATGTCCATTAACGGTTTGAACGAGATGGTGCCCGACAACAAGAACACCTAATGTGTTTAATTTCACTCCAATTGACTGCCCGCCCGGTATTACTTTAAATTCGGGCAATACGTTAACCCCCACTTTTTTTATAGGAAAGCCTGCTACATTTAAAGTGACCATTGAATCACCTTTTTCTTTCGCATCAATGGAAAAGGAATTCTTCTTCCCTTTTTCTGCTTTTCCTATCGAATAAACAGCGTTTTGTTTGAATTGGTTTTCCGCTTTTATTCCTGTAGGAAGGTGGGAAATAATTTTGCTTTGCCCTTGAAAAACATGAATAGAAGAAGGAAGGTTTACATAGTCCCTGATAGGCTCTAAAAAACCAACTCCTACTAAACATCCAAGGAGAATTACACCTACAATCCGTCTTATATAATCATTTTTCATTTTTCACTCTCCTCGTTGACTCACCCACACCTCCACCATGGCTGTAACTATAATTTTGCCTCAGACCCTTTAGTTTATAACTGTTTCAAAAGAAAAAAGCTATCCTATTTTGGATAGCTTTTCAACTGCTTCTTAAGATGATTTTTTTATTTCTTCGGCGAGTTCAATCAGTTCTTTTGCATGTTTAATCGTTAAATCCGTTATTTCTACTCCTGAAATCATACGGCCGATTTCTTTTACTTTTTCTGAAGTTTCCAAAAGGGAAACATTTGTCACTGTACGATCATTTAAAACATTTTTCGAAATGTGTAAATGTTGATCTGCCATTGCAGCGACTTGAGGTAGATGTGTAATACATAATACTTGTGAACCGACAGAAACTTTATATATTTTTTCTGCGATGGCCTGTGCTACTCTTCCGCTTACTCCTGTGTCTACTTCGTCAAAAATAATTGATGCAACATCTTGATGTTGTGAAAAAATGGATTTCAACGCTAAAATTACTCTTGAAAGTTCCCCTCCGGACGCTACTTTTGCCAGAGGCTTAAGCGGTTCACCTGGATTGGTTGAAATGTAAAATTCAACTTCATCAATCCCTGTTTTACCGAACCGGTCTATTAAAGGGGTTTTATAAGAAGCCGTCTCATTTTTAAATTGAATATCAAAAACCGTTTTTTCCATGTATAACTCTTTTAATTCACGGTGAATCGCTTCTTTTAGCTTGTTCGCTAATTCCTTGCGTTCATTGCTAAGTTCAAGCGCTGCTGTTTGCAACTCCACCATGATTTTCTCTAAATTGGCCTTTAACTTATCGATTCGTCCATCTTTATTTTTCAACAGCTCAAGCTCTTCCTTAATCTTCTTTCCATAATCAATGATTTCATTTACAGTATTTCCATATTTCCTTTTCAGGTTACTAATTTCATTTAACCTGCTTTCAATTAAGTTTAACCGTTTTGGATCAAACTCAAGCGTTTCAAAATAGGATCGTATGGCATACGAAACTTCTTCTAACGCATAAAAATGATTGGCCATATTTTCATGCATTTTTGATAATGATTCATCTAAATTAGAGACCGTTTGAAGATGCTCTAATGCGACGGACACATATTCAAGGCCTTTTTGGTCACCGTAAAGGTTAAAATACGCATCTTGAAGATTGTTATAGAGCTTTTCAAAATTTCCGAGCTTAATTCGCTCTTCCAAAAGTTCTTGATCTTCATTTGGTTTTAATTTCGCATTTTCAATTTCTTCAAGCTGGTATTGAAGAAGGTCGAGCCTTTGATTCATTTGCTGTTCATTTTTTGTTAACGTATTCAATTGCTTGGTAATTTCTTTATATTGTTCATAAATCTGTTTATATTGTAACAGCGCTTTGCTGATGATATCTTTACCAAAACTGTCAAGGAGATGGAGATGTTTTTCCGGCTGAAGCAAAAATTGGGTTTCATGTTGTCCATGAATATCAACTAATAGTTGTCCCACTTCTTTCAGAACGGAAAGTGTAACAAGCTTACCGTTTATTCGGCATACACTTTTTCCCGAGTCTGTAATATCACGTTTTAAAATAACCATTTCATCCGTAATATCAATGCCAAGTTCCATCACTTTCTCATGAATTGGATGACTTTGAGTGATATGAAAAAGTCCTTCAATCTCTGCTTTATTTTTGCCAAATCGTACAAATTCGCTAGAGCCGCGCCCTCCAATGAGCAAACCAATCGCATCAATGATAATTGATTTTCCTGCACCAGTTTCACCTGTTAAAACAGTTAAGCCTTTTTGAAAAGAAATCGTTAAGGAATCAATTATAGCAAAATTACGTATGGTTAATTCTGCTAACACTTCTATCACACCTTATCAAAAAATTACAACATATCTAGAAAACGTTGGGAAATTTCGGGGCTATATTCCCTCGAGCGGCAAATAATTAAAATGGTGTCATCACCGCAAATTGTTCCCATAATTTCTTCCCAATCTAAATTATCGATTAAAGCACCGATCGCATGTGCATTTCCCGGCAACGTTTTCATCACAATCAGGTGATCGGCGTGATCGATACTTACGAAACTGTCGACCAGGATTCTTCTTAATTTATGCAACGGATTAAACCGTTGATCTGCCGGCAAGCTATATTTATATCTGCCGTCACTCATCGGCACTTTCACAAGATGTAACTCTTTTATATCCCGGGAGACAGTCGCCTGTGTAACGTTAAAATTAGCCTGCCTTAGCCGATCAACAAGTTCGTCCTGTGTTTCAATGTCGTTATTTGCAATAAGTTCTCGAATTTTAATGTGGCGTTGGCCTTTGTTCACGTCTGTTCCACCTCATTTAATTTCTATTCGACACTATTCTTTATTCCTTTATCTTATAATATTGCATAAAACTTGTCACTTTCTTTTCGAAATCGATAACTTTCGTTTTTTAAAAAAGAACGGGAAGATTTTTTCCCGTTCTTTAGTCCCGTTCTTTTTTGAAAGCGTGATGTGCATCTTCTACAACCTCATCAATTATACTTGCATTAAAAGACCGTTCTTCTTCCGGTGCTAAAGAAAGATGTAGTAAAAATTCGATATTCCCATCGCCGCCTGTGATGGGCGAATAGGATAAATGCAAGACGTGATACCCTTCACTCATCGAAAAATCAACCATTTCTCGAATGACCCGGCGATGAGTTGCCGGATCACGGACAATTCCTTTTTTCCCGACTTCCTCTCTTCCCGCTTCAAATTGTGGTTTGATCAGTGCAATAACGTCGCCATTTTGTTTTAAAATCGACTTTAATACTGGCAGTATAAGCTTTAATGAAATAAATGAAACATCGATCGTTGCAATATCGGGCAGGCCAAATTTTAAATGGTCACGTTCAACATAGCGAAAATTGGTGCGTTCCATAACTTCGACACGCTTGTCCTGTCTTAATTTCCAGGCTAATTGATTGTAGCCCACATCAAGAGCATAGACAAATTTTGCCCCATTTTGCAGCGAACAATCCGTAAACCCACCGGTAGAAGCCCCAATGTCGAGGACGACTTTATCGGTAAAATCGATGTTAAATTCTTTTATCGCTTTTTCAAGTTTCAAGCCTCCCCGGCTGACATACGGAAGCACATCTCCTTTAATCGTTAGCGGAGTGTCCCTGTCTATTTTCAATCCAGGTTTATCTATTCGCTCTGTATTGCTATAAACAAGCCCTGCCATGATCGACCGTTTCGCTTTTTCTCTCGTTTCACATAATCCCCGCTCAACGAGCAATACATCAACCCGTTCTTTTTTCATGTGAGTAATCCTTTTTTCGTTTTTCGATTGACCAGCCGTTTTACTCTTTCGACTGCAGCCTCGGTTGTTAAATCAATTTCATTAAGCAATTTATCGACACTGCCATGTTCAATAAAGCAATCCGGAATTCCCATACGGTCAACAAGTATATGGTCAAAGCCGCCATCATGGATATATTCCAGGACGGCACTGCCAAACCCGCCTTGCAGAACCGCTTCTTCAATTGTCAAAATCGGAAGTCCTTCATTTAGAAGGCTTAGCATAAGCTCCTCATCAAATGGCTTAATAAACCGGGCATTGATTACTTTAACGGAAATCCCCTGTTTCGCGAGAATTTCCCATGCTTTTAGCGCCAGCGGTATGGTTGTGCCGAACGTTAAGATGGCCGCTTCATTTCCTTCTTTCAACACTTCCCATGAGCCGATTGGAATGGTTTCAAATTCCTCATCCATTGGAACACCGGAGCCATTTCCGCGCGGAAGGCGAACGGCAATGGGACCGTTATTATATTGAATCGCGGTATACACCATATGTTGCAACTCATTTTCATCTTTCCCCATCATAATGACCATATTTGGAAGATTGCGCATAAATGCAATGTCAAATACGCCTTGATGGGTTTCGCCATCCGCCCCGACAAGGCCAGCCCTGTCAACGGCAAACACGACGTTCAAATTTTGCCGTGCTACGTCATGAACTAACTGATCATATCCACGCTGCAAGAATGTAGAATAAATCGACAAAACCGGCTTCATATTTTGTGTAGCTAGACCTGCAGCAAGTGTTGTTGCATGTTGTTCTGCAATTCCCACATCAATTAGGCGGTCAGGAAATTCCTTTCCGTAATCCACTAATTTTGAACCGACCGTCATTGCCGGAGTAATCACTACAATTCGGTCATCATTTCTTGAGATTTTTTGCAACGTGTCGCTCACTACTTTGCTATAGGATGGACCCGTTTGTTTTTCCGGCTTAATGCTTTCACCTGACTCGATTTTATATTGCCCTACACCGTGCCAATTTCCGGTAGCATCCATTTCCGCTGGAGCATATCCCTTCCCTTTTTTTGTGAGAACATGCACAAGTACAGGGCCTTTCGTTTTTTTGGCATATTTTAAATTATCCTCTAACGCTTCGAAATCATGGCCATTTACCGGTCCAAGATAAGTAAATCCTAACTCTTCGAAAAACATTCCAGAAACAAGCAAATATTTCAAGCTGTCTTTCACGCGCTCGGCTGTAGATGCCAGCTTCCCGCCAAAAGCGGGTATTTTACGAACTAGCGACTCCAGTTCTTCTTTTGCTTTATTATATTTTCTAGCCGTGCGCAGACGGCCGAGCACATTATGAAGAGCTCCGACATTTGGCGCGATCGACATTTCGTTGTCATTTAAAACAACAATTAAATCTTTTTGTTCATGTCCAATATGATTCAATGCTTCAAGCGCCATACCACCTGTTAATGCCCCGTCTCCTATAACGGCAATAATTTTATCATCAGTTCCTTTTAAGTCCCGTGCAATTGCCATTCCCATTGCCGCAGATAACGAGGTAGAACTATGCCCGGTCTCCCATACATCATGCTCACTTTCAATTCGCTTCGGAAATCCGCAAAGCCCTTTAAACTGGCGAAGAGTATCGAATTGGTCCGCTCTTCCCGTCAATATTTTATGCACATAGGATTGATGTCCGACGTCCCAGATGATTTTATCTTTCGGGCTGTCAAATTCTTTATGCAAAGCTAATGTCAATTCAACAACACCAAGATTCGGGCCAAGATGTCCGCCTGTCATAGATAATTTTTCGATGAGAAAATCCCGAATCGCCTTTGCAAGCATCGTCAATTGTTCATTGCTATATGTTTTTAAAAATTGAGGGTTTTGAATGTCTTCCAATTTCATGGAAAAATCCTCACTTTCCATATGAATTCCTTCTTTTCCCTTTTTTAGAAGAAGTGTCAAATAGTTTAATCTTTAATTTTTCCTCAAAAAAATAAATTAGTCGAGCGACTTGAAAAATAATCGTTGTCGCATGTTGTATTGCAAATGATTTGCCGAGCGCTTTTCCCCCGACCGTTACCGCCGCCACAACACTCGTGAACACTACAGATACGATATATTCAAAAAGAGAACCGCTCTTATGGCCGAGGTTGACCGTCAATTCAAGTACAACCGCGGCAGAGGCTGTTCCACTAATGATTCCAGATATATCACCAACAACGTCATTACAAAAATTGGCCACCCTGTCGGCATTTCTTGTAATATAAATCGCATGTCTCGCTCCGGCGACCCGTTCAGAGGCCATTGCATGAAAAGGAACTTCCCTCGCCGCTGTTGCGGCTACACCAATAATATCAAAAATAACGCCCGTAAGTATAATAAGGAAAACAATAAGCATTCCAATCGCCCACGTCACCCCGCGGAGCATTGACGTTGATATGACTGAAAAAAGAGCCGCTAACACTAGCGTGATAACGGCTATACCGGTACTCCATTTGATTGATTTATCGAATGAGTGTTTCATGAACAACTCCTTAAAGTCACTTTTTAGCGTTATGTATGGTGGAGTGGTCATTCAATAGGTAAACACTGCGGCTTAGGTCCAGTAGGTTTTCCCAGGCAGAAACGAAAATGTCGCCATCTTCGCGGTTTCCCTTTACTTCCGCCTTAACGCTGTCGCCAAACGTTAGACTAGATTGCCACTTAGTCCGCACTATAATCCCTATTGAATGTCTGAAGCGAACAGTCTAGGAGTTTTCCTCGGACAGCCCTTGCCATTTCCCTAGCCTCTTTTGCAGAGTTGATTTCATATGGGACAGAATAAACACCAGCGGCCAACTACTGTTTATTCCTTATGCCATAATCCCCTCAAACTCCACTCAAGGCAGGCTACGCTGCTTGCCTCAACCTCATACGTATAAAGGTGAAACAAAGACAGGTTTAAACCCCAATTCGCATGCAAGGTATTGCCACACAAGCCGCAAAAATGGGGGCCTCCGCGGAAGCAGGGTCATCGCCCACATGCCATTGTGGATCGCCCTACGACCTTAACTCCCAGCGTTAACCCAAGGCTGGGCGCCTCAAGCCAACACAAGGAACTTCATCGATGTGCCCTTTGACGGATTTTTAGCCCCGCCTTCAGGAATGGAGGACTGACTAGAATACTGCACCACTCCAAATTAACAATTATCATATCATAAAATGGATAGACCAACAATATAACAGTTTTGGAACTGCCGCTACTTTTATTCCATTATTGGTTCCTGTTAACAATGTAATCTGTTATTGCCTCTAATATGACTGTATTAATTCCCGTCTTTATTAATTGTTTTTTTGCTTCAAGCAAATGCCTGTTCAATTCTCTTGACGCGCCTTCGAGCGTTAAAAGTTTTGGATACGTGTTTTTATGATTATGTTCATCACTTCCAACCGGTTTTCCCATTACAGTAGCATCACCGATACAATCGAGAATGTCATCTTGAATTTGGAATGCAATGCCAAGATGAAAAGCAAATTTCCGCAAATGTTCCAATTGCGATAGGGTTGCATTTGCCAGCATTGCACCCGCAAGTATTGATGCCATAAGGAGCTTGCCGGTTTTCCGTTCATGGATAGATTGGAGCTCCTCAAGGGTCAATTCTTCATTTTCCGAATCGATATCAACCGCTTGTCCGCCAACCATTCCTTCAGGGCCTGCCGCTTCGCTAATCAGCTCAATGATTTCAAGTTTCTTCTCGGGGCTTATATTAGGTGCCGAAGCAATCAATTGAAAACTATATGTCAATAACCCGTCTCCGGCTAGAATTGCATTTGCTTCACCAAATACTTTATGATTCGTCAATTTACCCCTTCGATAATCATCATCATCCATAGATGGAAGGTCATCGTGAATTAAGGAATACGTATGAATCATTTCAATCGCACAGGCGATCTTCATCCCTATGGAGCTTTCTTTTTCAAACGCCTCAATGGTTGCCAGCGTTAAAATCGGGCGAATTCGTTTCCCACCAGCCTTTACAGAATAAAGCATCGCATCGATTAAAGGATTAGGGACGTTGATTTCATTTAAAGACAGAAGAAGGTGTCGATCGATCTCTTTTCGTTTCTTCGTCAAAAATTCCTGTAGCTCTTCCACTAATTTTCTTCCTCCTGAATGACAAAAGGCTTTAACTCTCCATCTTCTTGCAAGATTAAATCCATTTTCTTTTCAACGTTTTGCAATTTTGAATGACACAATTTCGAAAGATTCATCCCTTGTTGAAACAATTCAATGCTTTCTTCAAGAGGGACTTCCCCTTCCTCCAACCGCTCAACGATATGCTCTAATTGTTCCATCGCTTCTTCGAACGTCATCTCTTTTTTTTCTTCGGACATTTAGTTCTCCTCCATTCCCCAGACATGACAATCAAGTTTGCCGTCTTTCAACTGAACTTGCACGGTATCTCCCGGCTGAACGTGTTTTATTGATTTAATCAAATTTTTTTCCGGCGTATAGACAAGGCTATAGCCTCTTTCCATAATCGAAAGAGGATTTAATGCGTTTAGGCGGGAAATGATGTGGCTAAAATCAGATTGCTCACTTTTAACGATTTGTTTCATTTGCCGCACGATCGATTTCTTCAGCTTCATCTGCGCTTCTTTCGCTCTTTTCAATTGCAAGGCCGGCGAGAAATAGAGAAGCTGTTTCTGTTTTTGCTCGGTTTGTACGCGCTTTGTTTCGATTGTTCTCGCTGTTTCTTTATGAAGCGACTCGAGAAGCCGATCCAATTCCAGCTCTTTTTGTTTTACTAACTGCGTCGGATACCTGAAAGCGTACGATTTTTGAATCCTTCCTAATTTCTCGCGCAAGGATGCCGTTTGCTCAGAAACTGCCCGTTTTAACCGAAGCTTTCGTTGATTTAATCGGTCTTGTAATTCTAACAAATGAGGCACGGCCAATTCGGCCGCGGCTGTTGGCGTCGGAGCACGCAAGTCTGCGACAAAGTCGGCAATCGTAAAATCGGTTTCATGACCTACAGCGGAAATTATCGGAATGGTTGATTGATGGATAGCCCGGGCGACCATTTCTTCATTAAAGGCCCATAGCTCTTCAATTGAGCCTCCTCCCCTTCCAACGATTAAAACTTGCAAATGACGGGCCTTGTTCGCCGTTTCAATCGCCTTTGCAATCGAAGGTGCCGCACCGCTTCCTTGCACTAGAGCGGGGAATATCGTGACACGCGCGATCGGAAACCGCCTTTTGATCGTAGTCAAAATATCGCGAATGGCCGCTCCAGTTGGGGAAGTAATAACTCCAATTTCCATAGGAAAAAGCGGCACTGCCTTTTTTATTTCTTCTGCAAACAACCCTTCTTGCTCAAGCTTTTTCTTTAATTCTTCGTAAGCTAAAAAGAGGTTCCCAATTCCATCTTTTTTCATTGTTCTCGCATATAGCTGGTATTGTCCCTGCGGCTCATAGACGGAGATTTCACCTTGAATAAGCACCTTCATTCCTTCCTCCGGCCTAAAGGACAAAAAACGATTATTCCCGGCAAACATCACCGCATTGATTCTGCTCTGTTCGTCTTTTAACGTAAAATACAAATGTCCCCTGCTATGCATTTTTACGTTCGAAAGTTCACCGCGTACCCAGACATTTTGCAAATTCCCATCTTCTTCAAACTTTCGTTTAATATATCGGGTTAACGCGCTGATCGTAACATAACGGTCATTTTGCATGTTAAAACTCCCCTAAACTTGAATGGCTCATAGTTGTTTACTTATTTTAACAAGCACGCCATTAACAAACCTTCCTGATTCTTCACTCCCGAATACTTTCGCCAATTCAATAGCTTCGTTCATGGAAACATTAACCGGGATCTCTTCTAATTGTGTCATTTCAAAAGCGGCCATCCGAAGCACAACTCTTTCGACATTTGCCACCCGGTTTAAGCTCCAATTTTCTAGATGTTCAGAAATGATCCGATCAAGTTCATCTTTCTTTTCAATCGTCCCAAAAATAAGTGTATTCATAAATTCATCGTTCTTTTCATTATCATCACATACGTGCTCAATCGCCGCTTTTGGATCGATTTCGCTAACTTCTACCTGAAACAATGCCTGGAAAGCTTTTTCCCTTGCTAGTCTACGTTTCATTCCCATACTCCTTTTCGTTTTCAGCTCCGCCAATACCTATTAAAAAATCAAAGGGGATGATACCCCTTTGATTTTTATCAATATACTTCAGGTGCTTCCTGGAGCTTTTCCTTTGCATCGAATTGAACACCGACAATAAAGATGTTAATCTCATTTGCTTCCAGCGCTGTCATATTCATCAAAGCCTGTCGAATATGATCCTGGATATTTTGAGCAACTTCCGGTATGGAAACACCATAATTGACTACAACATAAACCGAAATGGTGATTCCGTCTTCTGTCAGTTCCACTTTGACGCCTTTCCCGTGCGATTTTCTTCCTAATCGTTCGGCTACGCCTGCGGCAAAGCTTCCTCTCATTGAAGCAACACCTTCTACATCCGATGCAGCAATGCTGGAAATTACTTCAATGACTTCAGGTGAAATTTCAACTCTACCTAGATCCGAGTGATGCTCTTCCATTTCAAATGTCATTTCATTCATGCTTACACCTCCAACTATCGGTTTTAAGCTTTGGCGTATTCGTTCAAAAACTTATGAACAGTTTTTGCGACTCTTCGCTTTACTTTTATATTTTAACCTGAGACAAATCATGAAGTTCAAGAAATTTTGTATTAAAATGACCATTCACAAACGTTTCATGATTTAAAAGACGCAAGTGAAATGGAATCGTTGTATGAACACCTTCGATCACAAATTCGCTTAACGCCCTTTTCATACGGTCGATCGCTTCCTGGCGCGTGCTTCCGTACGTAATGACTTTCGCAATCATCGAATCATAATAAGGCGGGATCACATACCCCGGGTATGCGGCAGAATCGACTCGAACCCCGAGGCCCCCCGGCGGTAAATACATTTCAATTTTCCCCGGTGACGGCATAAAATTCTTATCCGGATTTTCGGCATTGATCCGGCATTCCATCGCCCAGCCGTTAAACACGACATCCTCTTGTTTAATCGAGAGTTTTTCACCGTTTGCGACACGTATTTGTTCTTTAATTAAATCTATGCCGGTTACCATTTCTGTAACAGGATGCTCCACCTGAATGCGCGTATTCATTTCCATAAAATAAAATTCGCCACTATTATGGTCATAGATAAATTCGATCGTTCCGGCACCATAATAATTAACGGCTTTAGCGGCCCGAATCGCAGCCTGTCCCATCTCTTCACGTTTTGCTTCTGTTAATGCCGGCGATGGAGTCTCTTCGAGCAGCTTTTGAAGGCGGCGCTGAATGCTGCAATCACGTTCTCCTAAATGGATAACATTTCCGTGTTTGTCGCCAAGCACCTGGATTTCAACATGTCGGAAATCTTCGATATATTTTTCAATATATACTCCCGGATTTCCGAACGCCGTTGCCGCCTCCTGCTGGGTAATGGAAAGTCCTTTTAAAAGCTCTGACTCGGAACGGGCAATACGGATTCCTTTTCCGCCGCCTCCTGCTGTTGCTTTTATTATAACAGGATAACCGATTTCTTTAGCAAGCTGAATGGCTTCTTCCTTGCTTTCAATAATGCCGTCAGATCCTGGAACAATCGGAACACCAGCTTCTTTCATCGTGGCACGGGCAACATCTTTAATTCCCATCCGATTAATGCTGTCAGGGCTCGGTCCGACAAAAATAATATTGCATTCCCCACAAATCTCGGCAAAATCAGCGTTTTCCGCCAAAAAGCCGTATCCCGGATGAATGGCATCGGTTCCAGTCAACGTTGCAACACTCATAATGTTCGTATAGTTTAAGTAGCTGTCCTTGGAAGACTTTGGCCCTATACAATAAGCTTCATCGGCAAGCCGAACGTGAAGGGCATCTCTGTCAGCCTCCGAATATACTGCAACCGTTTCAATATTTAGCTCCTTGCACGCACGGATAATTCGTACAGCGATTTCTCCGCGATTGGCGACGAGTAATTTTTTTATCATTTATCTTCACCTCTATTCCGCTTTTACTAAAAACAGAGGCTGCCCGTATTCCACCAATTGGCCATTTTCCACCAGGATTTCAACGATTTCACCGTTTACTTCGGCTTCGATTTCATTAAAGAGCTTCATCGCTTCAATAATACAAACAATCGAATCTTTTGAGATTTTATCTCCAACTTTTACATAAGCCGGGCTGTCTGGAGATGGGGATGAGTAAAAAGTTCCAACCATCGGCGATTCAATTTTATGTAAGTTTTCATTTTTGTCTTCTTTCGGTTCACTTTGCTGAACCTCTTTTTCTGCCGGTTGCGGCTGCATTTGGGTTGCTTGAGGAGCCGGCATTTGAGGCGGTTGAACAAAAATCGGCGTTTCCGCATTCGGGATTACTTTCGGTTCAACCGTCGCTTCATTTTTCTTTAAGACAATTTTTGTCCCTTCATTTTCAAACTGAAATTCATCGATGCTAGATTTGTCGATTAGTTTGATCAATTCCCTGATTTCCTGTATTTTCAACATAAAAATCCAACTCCTTCTTTCAACAAAAATCCTATTTAAAAAAGATAACTATAGGACAAACTTTTAAATTGGCACCTTCTATTGTAACCAGGTACTAGCATTAATAAATAATACCACATCCAATTCATATTGGATAGCTACCTACTATCATACTAACCTAAATTCCAAAAAAACTTAAGTGTTGTCTTTTTTTTGTTGACAAAAAAATAAAACCGGGAATTCCCGGTTCATTTTGCAGGCTGGTATTCTACGGCTACTACTCCGGTGCCAAGCTGCGCTTTTGCTTTATTCATTATTTCTACCGCCGCTTTTGCTGATGGCTTTTTATTTGCCTTCACGATAATTCTCACCTGGTTATTGTCCGTATCCGTATTGACAAGCACATCTTTATAGCCCATCGTTTCAATTAATGTTTCAAGCGTCTGTTCTTTCATCGATAATTTTTCTAACTTCTGTATTTCTGCCTGGGCTTGAGCTTGCTTTTCCGCAGATACGTTTGAAGAAGCTGCAATTGTTGTAAGGTGCTCTCTCAATTTGTCACGGTCTTCCTGGCGCTGCAGACGAAGGGCGGTAAATGAATCGCCTGAGTTGGCGAGCTCAACCGTGTTGCTTTTTGCCGCCTTTTCTTTTTGCGAAAGCTTGTCTTTTTCTTTATTAAGATACGCCATATCATCATTGTTCGCCGGAGCTAGAATGTAATAAACGGAAAGAACAATAATTAAACTGAGCATCGTCAACAACCAGACAGTCTGTTTTTTCAAAAGCATGTTATTCCCCCTCACTTTTTTTCGGTTCAACCGAAACACGATTCGATCCAATGTTAAACACTTTCGTTACCGCATCAATAATCATTGCCTTGACTTCAATGTTCTCCGCCCCTTCTGCAACGACTAATACCCCCCGGACGGCCGGTTTTTCAGTAGATGTGATAATCGGCTCCTCGCGGTCACCGTTTTTCACCATGACCACTTCGTCATCATCTTTTACATCTTCAATCGTTCGTTTTCCTCCATTTTTATCTTCTTCGTTGGTCGTTTGGCTCTGGCGATTTTTATTGCGCTCAACTAATTTTTTCTCGGACGTTTCTAGACTGACCATCACTTCAACTTTTCCTACTCCATGTATATGTTCAATCATTTCTTTTAATTGATTTTCATAATCTTTTTCATAATCCTGCATCTTTTTAGAAGAAAGTTTTGTATTGCCGATTGTTTGTTTTGTTTGATCTTCCTTACCTGTTGACATTGTCGTAAGCGCCGACTCTTCGGAAGGAGAAGAAGATGTCCATTTGCTGAGCAGCATAAACCCTAAGCCGGCAATTAATAATAGTAGAATAAATGTATGCGGCTTTCCGGGCTTTTTCTTTCCTACTCCAAACAGGTCCATTAACGATCCAAACTTTCCATTGTTTTTTACTGCGATGATCCTTCTCCTCCTTCCAAGTAAAAATGAATTTTCTCTTTTTCGATTTGCCATTTTTTTGCTAAATCATCCTGTGCCGGCCCCAGGTTTGTAGCCTCTTTTTGTTTTTCGTTCTTTGCCGGCAAAGACGTGTCAATTTGAACATCTTCTACGTTAGATACTGCAATATCTTTTTTAGAATCGCCTTTTGCCACAAATACATTAACTTCTTTCAACTGTTTCGGATCCAATTGATTACCCACGGCGGATCCGTCCTTTGCAATTAATTCAACCTTCTTTACGGCTAATCCATACTTTTTCATCATCTCCCCTGTGATTTGTTTCTTCATTTGCTCTTCTGTTATATTTAATACATATGCACCTTGTGAAGCTTGTATATCTTTTTTCTTCAAATCTATTGAATTTTTCATTTCCTCCTCATTCGCCTCTGAATGGATACCCATTGCTGAAAATACCTGGTTAATATCCGATCCCGCAAACTTTAAAATAGGGTTTAATATCGCAAGGATAAGAAGCAGACCGACGACCATTTTAATATATTTTTGAAAACTCGTATTCGGCAAAAGCAAGTCCAAAATCGTGGCAAATAAAATAATTAAAATGATGTTTGTTACCCATTCCGTAATCATTTTCATCATATCGATTCCTCCCTAATTCTACCGAATCATGAGAGAGAGATTTCCGCTTGCAACAATGACAGTGATCGCTAAAAAAAACATAAGGGAAACGGTTGCAAGAGCCGCAAAGATAAACATCACGCTTTTTCCAATAATTTCGAGACATTTAATAATCGGCCCACCGCCAAGAGGTTGAAGAATGGCTGCTGCCAGTTGATAAATCAAACCAAGAGCGAGCACTTTAATGGCTGGAAACAGTGCGATTAATAGCAAGATCGCAACTCCGACTACGCCAACCGTATTTTTGAGCAAAAGCGAAGCGCTCATTACCGTATCCGCTGCATCCGTAAACATTTTGCCAATGACTGGAATAAAATTACCCGTGACAAACTTTGCCGCTTTGATCGTAATTCCATCTGAAATTGCGGTTGTTGCCCCTTGTACGCTAATGACGCCAAGGAAAACAGTAAAAAAGACCCCGAGCGCACTCATTCCAACCGTCCGTAAAAGTTTAGCCAGTTGTGTCACTTTATAATGTTCAGATAACGTGCTGACTAAACTGAGTATCGCGGACAACAAGAAAAGCGGAAGGACAAAGCTGTTGATTAAAATTCCGCTTGAATTCACGAGAAATACAATAATCGGATGAAAGAATGAAACGGAGGCGACGCTCCCGATCGTTGCCATTAATGCAAGCAATAGCGGCATGAGAGCAATCATAAAATGCATCATGTTGGCGATCGCCTCTTTTACATAGTCAATAGCGACATGAAAGCTGTTTAGGGCAAAGATGATGATCACCATGTAAATGATCGCATAAGCAACTTTGCTGATGTTATGTTGTTCAAATGCGTTTTGAATCGATTGTAGCATCATGCTAAATACGGTGAGGAGAATGAGTGTGCCAAGCAATTTTCCGTGAACGAGCAGTTCATGAAATAGAAATTTCAAAATGCCTATCGCCCACTCTTTAAAGCTAAACGTCTTTTCTCCTTTCACAAAATCCATGAAACTTCCTTTTTGGCTTTCCGGCAAAAAACCGCCATATTCTTCTGCCACTTTTGTCCAATATTCTTTAATTTCATCGATTCCAAGGCTATTTAACTGCTCGTCGATCATTTCATCTTTCATTGATGCCGCCCTGGCGGAGGTCGTGTCCGTAAAGATGATGAAGACTGCGCACAAAAAGATAAAGAGGAACAGTATTTTTCTTTTCTTAATCTGGACCACCTCCCCGGCTCATTTTTCAAGCTTATTTCGGCAATAGTTGAACAACCGTTTCGATGATGACTGTTAAAATTGGCAGGGCCATGACGAGGATTAATATTTTTCCGGCGAGTTCAATCTTTGAAGCAATGGAGCCTTGTCCGGCATCTTTTGCTAATTGGGTACCGAATTCAGCGATGTACGCAATTCCAATGATTTTTAAGATCGTCTCAACGTACACCATGTTCAATTGGGCATTGGACGCAAGCTTCTCAAGCATTCGGAAAATAACGCTAATCTTGTCAATTAAGAAAAGGAAGATTCCAATCCCTACAACAAGTGTTAAAATAAAGGCAAAAGACGCTTTTTGTTCCTTCAGTACGAGAGCGAGAAAAGTAGCGATTAACCCTAGTCCTACAATTTGAATAATTTCAATGTTAATAACCTCCCTCTTTCAAGCGTACTTGCTAAAGTTTATTTAAAAAGAAAAACGCCTTTCACCTTTTGAAATAGATCGTCTAATAGTGAAATAACTAAAAACAATGCAACGACAAAGCCAATAAGTGTCACCCAGTGGGCATAATCTTCTTTACCGATCATTTTTAACACACTATGAAACATCGCTACGATGATCCCTAATCCGGCGATCTGAAAGACGATATTGACGTCAAAGCCCATTTTAAAATCCCCCTATTTTTCAAATGAGTAAAATGATCAGTAATAAACCCGTTAAGAAACCTAAACTTTTGAACATTTTTTCATATTTGACTTGCGCATCTTTCGCTTCACTTAATTCCCTTTCAAGATGAGTTAACGCTAACTTGATTTGTTTTTGTTGATTTTGCCGATCATGCCTGCCCAATGTAGCACCGAATTGTCTCAAAATCTCTAACTCATTATTTTTTAATGCCAATTGATGGCGGTTTTCGTTAATGGCTTCATCCCATGCTTGTTGAACGGTCGTCGATTTTGCAGTGAGCTTCTCGGACACCATTCGGAAAAAGTCCGAGGTCGGCCCATGAAGCTGTTCGCTTAAATGCAAAAACGCCTCATCAAGCGGTATTAAGCCATACATAATCTCAGCTTCTAATGATTGTAGCGCTACTTTGAAATTTCGCAGCTGCTTCGTTCGGTCCGTTACTTTTTTCGCCAATTCAAATCCCATCCAGGTTGATGCTGCAAGAATACAGATTGCACCAAGCCAATTCATCGCCTAAGCCTGCTTTCTGTAATGTTTTCCAACTTTGAATTATAGATCGTTCGAACTGTGCCCGGACCGTTTAACCGAGTTAATTCTACATAGCGGTCAAAAAGTTCCATCTCAATTAGCTTTAATATCGTCGGCCTTTTCATAACGCTTTCCAGCGAAAATCCATGAGCCGTCATCATCATGACAACACCGGCATTCATCGCCTCTAAAATGGCTTCACTATCTTCTTTACGACCGATTTCATCAACAATCAACACTTCAGGGCTCATCGAACGAATTAACATCATCATCCCTTCCGCTTTCGGACAGGCATCAAGAACATCGACCCGTTTCCCTAACGGATGTTGAGGGATTCCTTTCACGCATCCGGCAATTTCAGATCGTTCGTCCACAATTCCCACTTTTTTCGATGGGATTGCTTTCGGCTCGACCCCCATACTAACGATACGTGTCAAATCTCTTAACATCGTAGTTTTCCCTGTTTGTGGAGCACCAATAATTAATGTGTTAAGCCAGCGCCCGCTTGCGAATAAGTAAGGAACCAGTGAGTCAGCGACGCCCGTCTTAGCTCTCGCAATTCGAATATTGTATGAACTAATATCTCGAATGGCTTTCACAGTTCCTTTTTCCGTAATCACTTTTCCTGCCAGTCCAACTCTATGTCCACCGCGAATGGTGATATATCCTTGTTTCAACTCTTCCTCAAGCGCATAAAGAGAAAAGTGACTTAATTGATTGATTAACTGGGCACCGTCTTCACTTGAAACAACATATGGGCGCCCATACATTAACGGATATTCCGGTCTTCCATTCACAATGAATTCAAGAGGCTGGTTTAATCGGATGCGAATTTCCTCAATTTGCGCTTGTTTAGCTTCGGGATAGTCGGCTACGAGACATTTCATAGAATCCGGGAGTACAGCTAGTACATCTTTCAAAGCCACCACTCCATAAAAGAAATTAGTACTATAACCTATGGCTTTTCCAATCGTTTTATGACCTAGAAAAAAGAAAAAAGCCTCATTCCGTATATTGGAATGAAGCTTTCTCTTTTCTTTATGCCCTTGATACGTATTGTCCGGTACGTGTATCGATTACTAGCTTGTCGCCCTGGTTAATAAAGAAAGGAACTTGGACAACTAATCCCGTTTCTAATGTTGCAGGCTTTGAACCACCAGATGCAGTGTCCCCTTTAATTCCAGGTTCAGTTTCAGTTACTTCTAGTTCAACCGTGTTCGGCAGCTCGACCCCGATCGTTTCACCTTGATAAGTCATAATGTGGACAGTCATGTTTTCAAGCAAGAATTTCAATTCATGCTCAATTTGTTTTGCCGGCAATTCAATTTGTTCATATGTTTCGTTATCCATAAACACATAAGAATCACCAGAAGCGTACAAATATTGCATTCTGCGGTTTTCAATATGAGCTTTCGCCACTTTTTCGCCGCCGCGGAACGTTTTTTCTTGAATGGATCCGGACCTTAAATTACGAAGCTTGGAGCGGACAAATGCTGCCCCTTTTCCCGGCTTTACATGCTGAAATTCAAGCACTTGCCAGATGTCCCCATCCACTTCAATCGTTAATCCCGTTTTAAAATCGTTTACTGAAATCATGTCTTTTCCTCCCTGTTTGCTAGCGGGCCAAAGCCGCCTTAAAAAACCTAATCTCCCAGGATAATTAAATCTTTTCGAGAATGCGTAAGTATTTCATTGCCATCTTTCGTAATTAAAATGTCATCTTCAATGCGCACGCCTCCTAAACCAGATATATAAATCCCCGGTTCAACCGTTACAACCATTCCTGGCTTAAGGACCATATCAGATTTAGCGGATAGCGAAGGGCCTTCATGAACTTCGAGCCCAATTCCATGCCCTGTCGAATGGCCAAAATAGTCACCATATCCTTTTTGCGCGATAATGTCTCTCGTTAAAGCATCCGCTTCTCGTCCAGTTATTCCTGGTTTAATCTTTTCCACTCCGTTTAACTGTGCCTCATATACGACATCATATATCGCTTTCAGTTCCTCAGATACTTGACCGACTGCCACTGTTCTTGTTATATCAGAACAATATCCTTTGTAGTATGCCCCAAAATCAAGTGTGACCAATTCTCCTTCTTGGATGATTTTGTCTGAGGCAACACCGTGGGGCAGAGCGGAGCGATATCCTGAAGCGACAATCGTATTAAACGAAGAAGAAGTTGCGCCATTTTTTCTCATGACAAATTCCAATTCATTTCGAACATCAAGTTCACTTATTCCCGGTTTAATGAAATTTGTAATATGTGAAAAAGCGCTGTCTGCAATCTCAGCTGCTTCCTTTAATATCTTAATCTCTTGTGAATCCTTTATCAAGCGCAATTTTTCAACGATGCCTGAAGTAGGCACAAAAGTGGCATTTATCCCGGATAATTCATTTTCATAAGTGCGGTATTCAGAGTACGTAAGATACTCCTGTTCAAATCCAAGCCGCGTAATCCCCAGTTCATGTGCAACTTTCGCCACTTCTATTGGAACCGATGATGTATGTAAAACGATATCAAACTCTTTTGCTTGCTCCTTAGCTTGATCCATATAGCGGAAGTCCGTGATCAATTTTGCCTCTTTTTCAGAGATGACGAGAACACCGGCCGTTCCCGTAAATCCGCTTATGTATTTACGGTTGCTTAAAGACGCGATAAGGATACCATCAATGCCAAACTCTTTAAATTCATATCGAAGTTTCTCTAAACGCTGCATAAGTTTTCCTCCTATTTTTGTGCTAACAATGCATCAATGGCAAGTTCATACCCTTTTAATCCAAAACCTACGATTTGTCCTATTACAACAGGCGCGATGACAGATTCATGCCTGAAAGGTTCTCTTTTATGGACGTTAGAAATATGTACTTCGACAACCGGGGTATTCACACTTGCAATCGCATCACGGATCGCATAACTATAATGTGTGAAGGCTCCGGCATTCAATACAATCCCAATATACTCCCCCATTGATCCGTGAATCCAATCAATGAGGTTTCCTTCATGATTAGACTGTCTGCACTCCACTTCACATTCTTTGCTTTTTCCGTAATCAATTATCCTTTTTTCTAACGTTTCAAGCGTATCGAAACCATATTGGTCAGGTTCCCTCTTTCCGAGCAAATTTAGATTAGGGCCGTTTAACACTAAAATGCGATTCAATTTAAGAGTTCTCCTTTAAATGAAAAATAGAATGTCACATGAACATTCTATCACAGCTCTATTTTTTTGAATAGTTAGCTACTTTTTTGATTATTCGTCCCATATCTTTCCGAGTATTCAAAGGAAATCGTCATTCCAATAAATAAACCATATAAAATAAAAAGACAAAGGGTGGTCACAACGGTATTTTTACCGATTTTATTCATTGGTTCAAGGCCCGGAAAGATTGGATGAAGGACATAAAATACAATAAACCAGAGTACTGTCCCATACAAAATACCGGCCCACATGCTTTTAACTTTTGAGAGAAGAAATCGGTATCCAATAGCTACGAGGATAGAAAGCAGGGCGAGAATAACAACCCCTATTAAATGACCGAGCCACTCGTTTTTCCATTTACCGAGGGCCCACGGCGCAAGAATAAGCGCCGGTCCGACTTTTGTGAAGTTAAGATAATACGCTAAAAATGCGAGTAGGCTCCAAATTAATCCCCCGAAAAATCCAACGCTGATCACTCTGCTCATAAACGAACCATCAGTTTCCATTTGTTGTGATTTTTTGTCTTCCAATTTTTCCGCCTCCTTTTTTTCACATTATGTCCATTTCATTGATTTTTCTTGCATAAAAAACAAATAACCTACTAATAATCGGTGTAAAAATTAAATAAAATGGGAAAAATACAACTAAGAATGATCGTCAGCCTAGAGGATTAAGGTACTTTCCTGTAGAATAAAAGTACCTAAGGAAATTCAATATAGGTTGAGGTGTAAAAATGACAAAAGACAAAACACCGGCATATGGTGGTCAGGCAGTTGTAGAAGGAGTAATGTTTGCCGGTAAACATACGTATGTAACTGCAATTCGAAGAAATGATAATACAATAGAATTCTTTGAAGTGATCAAAAAAGAAAACATCTGGCTTAAACGGTTGAAAAAAGTCCCTATTATCCGGGGCATTGCCGCAATCATCGAAGCCAGTGCAAATGGTACAAAACATTTGAATTTCGCTGCCGAGCGGTTCGGTGTTAATCCTGGCGAAGAAGTCGAAAAACCCCGTGAAACATCAAAAGCTACTTTTTTTCTAAGCTTAGCAGTGATCGGAGTGCTCTCCTTTTTGTTTGGCAAGTTTATCTTTACCCTTGTGCCTGTATTTTTAGCAGCGGCTTTTAAACCAGTCATTTCTGGCCACATCGGTCAAAATTTGCTTGAAGGCCTATTTAAAATATTGTTTTTACTGTCCTATATTTATTTCGTCTCACTTACGCCTACGATTAAACGTGTGTTCCAATACCACGGTGCGGAGCATAAAGTAATTAATACCTTTGAAAACGGGCTTGATTTAACAGTGGCAAATGTTCAGAGTCAATCAAGGCTTCATTATCGTTGCGGGAGTAGTTTCATATTATTTACCGTTGTTGTTGGAGTAATTATTTATTTATTCGTTCCGACAGATCCGCTCTGGTTGCGGGTTTTATATCGGATTTTATTGATTCCGGTCGTTCTTGGTATTTCATTTGAAGTTTTGCAAATCACCAATAAACTACGGGAAATGCCAGTTTTAAAATTTCTTGGTTATCCAGGACTATGGCTCCAATTGTTAACAACGAAAGAACCAATGGACGATCAGGTTGAAGTGGCCATCCTTTCCTTTCAAGAAATGCTTAAGCGAGATGGCGAATATGAACAAACGGTACCGAATCAAAATGAAAAAATTGTTTAATTATTCAAGGAGGTGAACCTTTTGCATCGACAGTTTTTTAATCCGCTCATTTGGGTTATTGTGGCGTTGGCAGTAATTGGGCTTGTTTTTCATTCACCTCAAGGACTATTTACACGTCTGATCATTATTGCTGTAGTTCTTGCAATTGGTTTCTTTCTTTTCCAACGGCTTCGTCCAGGTGAAAAAGGGAAATATGCAAAAGCAGTGAGACAATCGAAGAAAAAATACGGAAATCACCTTTCAATTGCCAAAAAAACTACTTCCTCAAAAGCAAAGACTGCACCATTTAAAAAGCGAAAAAGAGAACATAATTTCACCGTTATTGAAGGGAAAAAAAATAAGAAAAAGAATCGGGCGTCTTTTTAAACCGTCCGATTCTTTTTCTTTTCTATAAACCGCGCTCTGCTTACGATCCAGCGATTTAAAAATTCGTCTGTTCGGTTAAACCCAAAATCGATTAATGATCGTTTCGTTTCTTCAGGCAGTTGAAAATCAATCATTGAAACTTTTTGCGCCGGTATAAAAACGATATCTCTTGCGTCTTGCTTCGAAATATGAAGATTATCATGGGCTTCCCTCATCGTTTCAAAAAGGGCATAAAACATTTCAAAGGCATTTCTAACACGATGCGAAGGAATTTCCTCAAGGTCGGAGCTCAATTGAAAACCTAGAATAGGGCGGATCGACGTTCTATCCTTCCGCTGAAAGAGCCAGATTGGAAAATTGCTCAATACGCCTCCATCGACAATATAACTCTTTTGTCCAAGCCGATTGTATAGCGTAATCGGATAGAAAAAATACGGTATGCTGCAGCTCATCCTGACGGCTCTGGCAATTGAAAAACGTTCCGGTAACAGTCCGTATTCCTCTAAATCGTCAGGTAAAACGACAAGCCTTCCTCTTGAGATGTCGGAAACAACAATTTTAAGCGAACCTTCCGTAATGTCTGCGAACGTTTCAATCCCTCTGGCATTTAAGGCGTCACGAATCCAATTTTCCAGGGCGTCACCTTTAAACAAGCCGAGTTTCCAATACACTTTCAACCAGTTCATAAAAGGAATAGGAATTAATGATTTTTTCTTATCCATAAATTGTTTTAAATCCGTTTGATCAACTAATGTTTCGATGTCCTTTGATTTGTAGCCTGCAGCAACGAGTGCAGCAACGAGTGCGCCGGCGCTCGTTCCGGCAACTCGATTAAACTCAATCCCCCTTCTCTCCACTGCATCTAAAGCGCCGATTAAAGCGATCGCCTTAATCCCGCCGCCAGAAAATACACCGTCAATGATCATCCTTTTCTCCCCCCATATCATCCTAAGCAGGAAGGGACGTACAATATTCTAAAAAAAACAAAAACCGCAAAAGCGTTTTTCATAGAAGGAAGGAGCCAGAATAAATGGACAAGGCGCCACTGAAATAAAAAAACAATCATGACGATTGTCAAGATTGTTCCTGTTCATTTCTTCTTTGCACTTCTTTAAGGTCTTCAACCCGTTTAGGGTCTTCCTCAAAATATTGAAGCAAATCCCCAATCCGGTCGATCGCGTTCCAGCTTAAGTGATGTTCAATCCCTTCAACATCCTGAAAAATATTTTCTTCTTCAACACCGATAACTTTTAAGAAATCTTCCAGCAATTCGTGTCTATATACAAGACGCTTCCCTAATTTTTTCCCGCTTGGGGTTAATACAAATCCACGGTATTTTTCATAAACGAGAAATTTCCCTTTATCAAGTTTTTGAATCATTTTCGTAACCGAGGAGGGATGGACTTCGAGGTTCTCCGCTAGATCTGAAACTCTTGCATATCCTTTTTCTTCAATTAATGAATAAATACGCTCAATATAATCTTCCATACTTGGTGTTGGGGGCATCTAAGTTCCCTCCCATCATTCATTTGTCAGCTTTTACTATTAAAATGATACTATACTCCAATGTGGATGACAAGTAAACATCGCATCTTATCTTTCATATAAAAGAGGCTGAACTAGAACGTTCAACCTCTTTCAACGGGATTACAACCCGCATTTTAATTGGGCATTGCAGTTCGTGCATGTATTGCAGCCGCCGATTTCTTTCACTTTCCCTTTGCGGCAGACCGGACATGTATTACCTACTTCATTGCCGATCGTGACGTCTGTTGCCCGTAAATCCGTGATTGTATCGACGAGGACGACTTTGCTTTTTTCGTCATCCGTACTTAAATTCATTTCCGTTTGTTCAAACGCTTCTTCCGCTTTTAACGTTAGCACCTGGGCGTCGCGGCTTCCGTCGACATAGACCGTACCGCCTTTCGCCCCGCCCCGGTATAGGCGTTCGTATACCTTTTCGACTTGCTCAACGGTATAGCCTTTTGGCGCGTTTACCGTTTTAGAGATGGAGCTGTCCACCCAGCGCTGAATGACGCATTGTGTATCCGCATGCGCTTCCGGCGTTAAATCCATTGCCGCAACAAACCATTCTGGCAAATGATTTTCATCTGCTTCCGGATGTTGATCCAAATATTCCTTCACAATATCCGCTTTGACTTCGATAAACTTCCCTAAGCGGCCGCTACGGAAGTAAGAGAATGAGAAGTAAGGCTCAAGTCCGGTACTCACGCCAACCATGGTTCCAGTGGACCCGGTAGGCGCGACAGTTAATAGATGTGAGTTGCGAATTCCGTGTTTCAGAACTCCCTGGCGAATATCTTCCGGCATCTTCTTCATATAGCCGGTATTGATAAACCGCTCGCGAAGTTCTTTTGTCTCTTCATCCGTTTTGCCAACAAGGAACGGAAAGCTTCCTTTTTCTTTTGCCAATTCGATGGACGTGCGGTAAGCCGTTGTCGCAATCGTTTCAAAAATTTGATCGACGAGCTTGTTTCCTTCTTCCGATCCGTAAACCGTCTCGCAATAAATGAGCAGATCATGCAAGCCCATTACGCCAAGGCCGACACGGCGCTCGCCAAGGGCCTGCTTGCGGTTTGGCTCAAGAAAGTAAGGCGTGGCATCGATGACGTTGTCTTGCATGCGGACACCGACTTCAACCGTTTGTTTCAGCTTTTCAAAGTCGACTTTCTTATTCTTTTTGTCTGCCATATTGCCGAGGTTCACCGCAGCAAGGTTGCAGACAGAGAATGGTGCAAGTGGTTGTTCGCCACATGGGTTTGTCGCAACAACCTTTTGACCGTAAGCTGTTGCATTTGTCATTTCATTGGCATTGTCAATAAAGAAAATGCCAGGTTCAGCTGAATACGTCGCACAAATGTTGATCAAATTCCATAGTTCTTTCGCTTTAATGCGCTTATAGATGCGGATGCCATAGCCCATTTCTTCCCAGACTCTTACATCCCCGATTTCATGCCATTTTTCATTGTAAGCTTTCATTTCTTCAGGCGTGTAATTTTCCACGTCAGGGAAACGGAGCATATACTCTTCGTCTTTTTCAACAGCTTCCATAAATTCTTTCGTAATCGTGACGGAGATGTTCGCTCCAGTTAAAAAGTCTGGATTATGGACGGAATATTTTCCGCCTTCACGAAGCATCATTTCCGCTTCACGGAAGACATCGTCATCAAAGCCGCCTTTGCCAGGAATCTCTTTATAATTTAAGATTCCTTGGTACATCGCACGCTCCGTTCCGGTAAGCGGCGTAAATTTTAACTTATCCTGGGCGACTTGCTTGATCTTCTCATCATTCGTATTCTCAATTAAATAGCGGAGAATCCGCGGGTTTTGCATTTTAGAAATGATGAAATCAATGATATCAGGGTGCCAATCCGCCAGCATGATCATCTGGGCTCCACGCAAATTGTTACTCTCCATTGGAGGGAATGGACATTTCTGCCATTCTCTTGCACTTTCATGCAAGTTCAGACTATATCATCAAAGAAGAAAATTTATTATGAGTTTTTTCTTTAGTTTTTATTTAGTTCTTCTTTGTCTCGCGCCCCATAACCTCGTTGCCGATTGTTATGGTTTACTCGTTCCCTTTCTTTAATTTTAAACACCACCTCTTAAAATGATATCCACATTAAAGCTTTGGGAACTTTCAATAGTCGTTGAACGTTCATCTTCGTTTCCAAAGATGCTTCGCTGCTGATTGCCCATTGTTCCATCTTTAAGATTTTCTGCATTCACGCTCGCTGTTACCAGCCACGTTGTAGCTCCTAAAGCTTTAGGGTGTTCCAGCAATTCGCGAGATTAAGTCGCCATGTTGTTAACGACTGCCGCCCTGCTCAACCAAATGCGTCAGCTTCGCAATGTCATCAAGCCATGATACCGACCCGGATGACTTGCCGTTAACGCCGCGGGCAAGTGCGTTTTTCGGACGGAGCGTCGACCCGTTCGTTCCTACCCCGCCACCTCTCGACATGATTTCCATCACTTGTTTGCGGTGGTCAGAGATGCCTTCACGCGAGTCTTTCACAAACGGCATGACGTAACAGTTAAAGTAAGTGACGTCCGTTTTTGAACCGGCGCCGTAAAGGACACGCCCCGCCGGAATAAAATTCATTTCAGAGAGTTCCTTGTAAAATCGCTCAAATGATTCTTTTCTTTTTTCTTCCGTCGTTTCTACACTGGCAAGGCCGGTTGCGTTGCGTTTCGCTATTTGCTCATAAAAAATCTCAAGCGGTTTGTCCATCACGTCAAGCGGCCGGGTAATAATTCCTGTTTCCGCTTCTTCCGGCTTATCTAAAACACCTTTAAATTCGTCTTCTACACGAACCTGTGCTTTTTTCTCTTCCCAGTTAATGCCGACGATAATTCCAAGCCCTCTTGCTGGAAATTTCGGATCTTCTTTTACCGTCAAAACGACAAAATCGCCGATCTTTAACGTTTTCTTTTCGGTATCTTTGAAACTGTACCGATCAAGCATGACTAATCGGGACACGCCTTTATGCGTAATTTTCATATCGCTAGTAATTGGGTGTACCTGTGGGAATTGTTCGATATCCTTATTTAAGGATTCAATATTAATCCTTGAAGGATCATGTAATGCTACTCCCATCATTCTCCTCCTTTTAGGTTCGCTTTTAACGGCTAGAACTATTATTTCGCTAACCGTCCTCGCTTTCCCTTGTCAATCTTTCAAAAAATTATCAATATGTTGTATGTAAACACACTACCACTATACTATATATAGGTAAACCTATTGTCAAAAGAAAAATTCTGTCAAACGCAGAATTTGGCGAAAAACAGAGATAATAATAGAAATACGGAGAAATTGGGGCTCATTTACTTCCAAATTAAATGAATTCGCAATTGAAAAAGAAGCCCCATTCGAAAACCGTTGATAAAACAGATGTTTCATCTCATCTATAAAAAACCTTCAAAAAATATATTTTTTCGTTTTATCTCCTAAATGTCCAATCTTTATTTCGGTAACGTGATTCAGCTAACTGTTGAACCTCGCTTTCCTGGTCTTCTGTTAACGTGAATGGACATAATTCGATATTTAAGCCTTTTTCAAACCCTTCTTTAAAAGCTTTCTTTGCATCTTCTATTGTCACGGCTTTATCCGTTAATTGGTTAATAGCGACTGCTTTATTTCGAAAAGCCTTTTGCATTCGCTCACGCACCCGTTCGCTCGGGTAGTTAAATAGGTCAAACAGCTTGTCCTCATCTAACTCCAATAAAATTGAACCATGCTGTAAAATGACTCCTTTCTGCCGTGTTTGTGCACTTCCTGCAACTTTTCTGCCTTCGACAACAAGTTCGTACCAGGAAGGAGCGTCAAAACAAACGGCAGATCGGGGATTTTTCAGCCCCTCCCTTTCCTCCTCGGTTCTCGGGACAGCAAAATAGGCATCAAGCCCTAGATTTTTAAAGCCTTCAAGAATACCTTCAGAAATAACACGATAAGCTTCGGTGACCGACTGTGGCATCTGCGGATGTGCTTCGGAGACAATGACGCTGTACGTTAGCTCTTTGTCATGCAATACCCCTCTTCCGCCTGTCGGACGGCGAACAAAGCCGAGCCCATAATTGCGAACAGCTTCCAGGTTGATTTCCTTTTCAACTTTTTGAAAATACCCGATCGATAATGTAGCCGGGTTCCATCCGTAAAAACGGATGACAGGAGCAATCTTCCCTTCGCTATGCCATGTTAATAACATTTCATCCATCGCCATATTATAGGCCGGATCACAATTGCCTGAGTCGATAAATAACCATTGTTCTTTTTTCACTTTATGTCATCCTCTCATTCACGTACTCTAGTGTACCAAATCAAAAAGAAAAACGCTCGCGTTTTTCTTTTGTATTTGTGGAAACAAATGTTTCCTCAAACGCAAAATTTTTTTTGATTCTCATTTAATAGATAGCTATAATTAGTATAGACATTGTAAAGGAGTGCAAAGAAATGGATTGGATCATTCTTCTGGTTTTAGTTGTAGCCTTAATCACATATTTTGTTGGTACAGCCCTTTACCGGAAAACGTATTTACAAACATTAACCGAAGAGGACTTTCGAGCAGGTTACCGTAAAGCCCAGCTAATTGACGTACGGGAGCCTGATGAATTTAAAAACGGCCATATTTTAGGCGCGAGAAATATCCCTCTCACACAAATGAGGCAGCGGCTTGGCGAAATTCGAAACGACCAGCCAATTTACCTTTATTGCGAAAGCGGAATGCGAAGCGCAAGAGCTGCACAATTTCTAAAAAAGAAAAAATACAGCCAGCTTTATCATCTAAAAGGCGGTTTCAAAAAATGGACTGGCAAAGTTAAAAAATCTAAATAAAAATAGCCCGGAAAGAAGCGTTCACTTAGGGATTGAAGAAAAAACTAAAGTGAACAGCTTCAAGCGGGGCAAAAGTAAAAGACCAGCCACAATCAGGCATGAATGCTTGAAGCGGCTGGTCTTTTTGATCGATTATCATTTCTAAATGGATACCTTGAGCAAGGCATCATAGTTATGAATTTTAATAGCATTTTTGTTGTAGTCAAAATTCAGTTTATCAAGTTTATCTGATAAGCATTTTTTAGCATACGAAGGATTGCTATCAGTGTTTTTTGCTTCTAGTAACATAATTTGTTCTGACTTTCTCATTGGATGAATAACCATCCCATCAAATTCACTTAATTTCTTTCCAGGCAAATCTTTTTGATAAATTAATATGCTTGAAGGTATTGTAATACTCGTATCATTAATGTCATCTTGTATTAGACAGTCAAGCATAAATTCCACTTCATGACGTTCATCGGTATTTCCATTCCCTTTTGCTAAAAGGGATTTAATTTCAGCAGTGCGTTGCCTCTTACCTCGTGTGCATAACACACAAATTTCAGGGTCAACTGTTGCTTTAATTACGACTGGATTTTCGCCAAATAAATAATAGAGAAAAAATTTACTGGCGAGTAAATATCGTATGTCTGCATTTGATGGGTGCGCAACTCGGCGCAAATATTTAATTGTAGATTTTAATACTCTAAACGATGTAAGAGCTTTATTCTGGCAATTCTTTTTTATTGAAACAAGTATTGTTCGTTCTCCAGAATTTCGATCGTAGTATCCTACTCTTGAGTTATTTATACGTTCCAATTCCAACAACAATCCTTGTGATAATTTTTTGTCCTCAGCAGTAAATGTTAATTTCAGAATAGCATCTGGTGAATAATCACGTGTTTGGCGATGCTGTTTATTAAAAATGCTTTTTGAACATAACCAAAAATCAGAATAGTATTCTTTATACTTAATACTCTCATCTTTAGATAAAGTATTGACGATTTTTCGTGATATTCTATAGTAGCAAATAGCGTTTGAATTCTCATTATAAACTGTGTCATCAAGCATTTTCCCAATAGAAGTAATTAATCGATTTGCAGGTAATTGATCATTATAAATTGATAATAACTCATGAAATAGGATAAGAACCGCTTCTTTATTGCACAAGTCAATTGTAATGGGCATATTTGCAATTTGTAAGTCATAAGCGATATAGGAAACATTGCGAACAGAGCGAAAAACTTTAAATATAAAATGCAGTTTACTACTATCACTAATTGAGTTTTCATTAAGATATGCATATATAAGTTCCTGTGCCAATATGACAGATTGTTTGCTCTGATCACAACGTTCAAGGACAAGTAATGAATTCAATAAATGTAGCCTATGATAATTTTGCTCACTCAATAAAGACTCTGCAGCTACTCTAAATCGATGGCTATTAGAACTATTCAATAGTTTATTTCTAAAATCCACATTTTCCTCTGCAAGCATTACAACTGCTCGCGAAGCAGTAAAGGTATTATAAAAATGTCCTAGATTATAAGCAATTGTAAGGATTTGCAACATATCCCCCACAGTTGGATTTTCTTTTTCTGATATATATTGCATATTATCCCCAAATTCCTTACCCTTCACAGGGTTATTATATGTTAGCTCGAGCTTGGTCTGTAAATTTTTCTTTATTAGCTGATGAAAATATAATTGTAATACAGTATAGTCAAATCGAGATTTCCTTAGATTTTTGGGAACTCTAATAACACCAAGCTGAGGGGTATCTTTTAGGCGCTGAATAATACCAATTTTTGATAATTCATTATATAGCTCAGTTGCATAATTGTATAAATCAACTTTTACTTTTAAGTTGCTTTTTCTTGGTTTTTGTTTCGGAAGTAAATCATGTTCAATAATCTTTCCCATTCAAAATGCTCCTTTATCATACGGTATAGACTACACCAACCCTAAATACTTCTCAAAGAATAACATTAGTTTTTCGATAATTCCTTGCTTTTTTGCGGCTCTGCCTCCGCCAAAACGAGATACAGGTGGCATGATTTTATCAATGGCTGTACCGGTTGTTTTAAGCATTCCATCTCGGAAAGCATTGTCGATGAAACGGCGGGTTTCTTCAGGCTTTAATCTTTCTTCTTCTATAATTGCTGAAATATCCGCTTCTTTACGCTCGTGGAGGAATTTGCGCCAATCCTCATCCACTTTGGTCGAAACATTGACTTGCTCAATAAAACGCTCGATAAGTTCTTTCTTACTTCGAAGTTCAATACTCGAATTGATAGCCTTATCAATGGTCGTAAGAATGGTTTTATCCTTACAGTTGGATTGTTGATATTTGGCTACAAGCATAAGGATGTAGTCAATATTTACCTCTATCTGCTTGACCAGTTCAATCTCAAAAACTATGTCATCATTGATAGTTTCTTTGTCACCATCAGCTCCTTTTCTGTATTCCTGATACAGGTCAATATAAATGCTCTGATAGTCCTGAAAATCCCTTTCAGATAAAATCTCGTTTCCTTCGAAGTCATCGAAGGAAGTAAGAATATTTCTGAGTCGAAGTATTGCTCCATATAACCGGATAAAGTCTTTTTCTGCTTCTTCTCCGATAATAGGTTGGCCAAGGGGATACTGTGTTGTAAGACTTGCAATCAGTTCAGCATATCCCGGCTTATACTCACCTTTATCATCATAGCCGTTATAGTATTCTTCGTATGTTTTTAACAGTACAATACCGCCTGCATCCTTATTGCCGAATAGTGCAATAGCTTTGTCTGTCTCTTCTTTCAAATCTCGGAAACAAACGATATTACCATATGTCTTAACGCTGTTTAAGATGCGGTTAGTTCTTGAAAAAGCCTGAATCAGTCCATGTTGCCGCAGATTTTTATCTACCCATAGCGTATTTAGGGTTGTTGCATCAAAGCCAGTAAGGAACATATTAACAACAATCAATATATCAATCTCCCGATTCTTTACACGAAGAGAGAGGTCTTTATAATAATTCTGGAACTTGTCCGAGGAAGTATCGTAATTTGTGCTAAATGTGGAATTGTAATCTCGGATAGCCGCATCAAGAAAATCTCTGGAGCTCTGGTCAAGGTTTTCCATATTAAAGTCCTCTTCAGGCAGCAGTCCATCTGGCTCCTCCTCATTTGCACTAAAACTGAAAATAGTTGCTATGGTAAGATTACGGTTCTTTTCCTCTATCTGCTTCTTAAACTCATTATAGTATTTGATTGCCATTGGGATGGATGCAGCAGCAAATATGGAGTTGAAACCGGCAACTCGCCTTGTTTCACGCTTTTCTATCATCTTTTTAGGGTTGTGCTTATCTGCTTCTTCCCATTTCGCAGAGAATGTGTAATAACTATTGCGCTTCGTCTTCTGATCAAAGTGTTCAAGAACGTATGAAACAATTTCACTGATTCGCTGTGGATCTGCTAAGGCTTTTTCCCTATCTATGCTATAGACTTTTTTATCATTAATGTAATCAGGCATCTTGATGGTGTTAATAAAATCTATTCTAAAAGGCAGAACATTCCCATCATTGATGGCATCTACAATGGTATAAGTATGTAGCTTTTCTCCAAAGGCCTGCTCTGTTGTACGAAGCAGTGGGTTACCTCTTGAACTGGCATTGGCAGCAAAAATCGGAGTTCCCGTAAAGCCGAAGATATGATAGTTCTTAAAGCTCTTCGTAATTGCTTGATGCATTTCACCAAATTGGGAACGGTGACACTCATCAAAAATCAATACCACATGTTTCTTATAAATATCATGCTGTTTGTTTTTTCGAATAAATATATCCAGCTTCTGAATAGTGGTTACAATGATTTTGTATTCATGAGGATTTCCTTTTTCATCCCTGTCCTCCAATTGTCTTTGAAGAACTCTTGTGGACGTATTACCGTTAGCTGCCCCCTTTTCAAAACGGTCATATTCCTTCATCGTCTGATAGTCTAGGTCTTTACGGTCAACAACAAACAGTACCTTGTCTATGTAAGGCAAGGCAGAAGCTAATTGGGCTGTCTTAAAACTGGTCAATGTCTTACCAGAGCCTGTTGTATGCCAAATATATCCTCCAGCTGCAGTTGTGCCCATCTTCTTGTAGTTGGTTGATACTACAATACGTGATAATATACGTTCTGCAGCAGCTATTTGATAAGGACGCATTACAAGGAGCAGATCCTCAGATGTGAAAATACAATATTTTGTTAGAATGTTTAAAAGGGTATGCTTGGCAAAAAATGTTTTAGTAAAGTCCACAAGGTCAGGAATAATTTTGTTATTTGCATCTGCCCAAAAGCTGGTAAACTCAAAACTGTTGCTTGTTTTTTTACTTCTTCGACGTTCACTGCTGCTTTGCTCCTTGATATGAGCATTTCTTGTGGTGTTACTATAATACTTTGTATGGGTGCCATTGGAGATTACGAATATTTGTACATACTCAAATAAACCAGAAGCCGCCCAAAAGCTGTCACGTTGGTATCGTTTTATCTGGTTGAAGGCTTCTCGGATAGCAACACCGCGACGCTTTAACTCCACATGAACTAGTGGAAGTCCATTTACAAGGATTGTTACATCATATCGGGTTTCGTGCTTGCCACCTGCTTCTTCGTATTGATTAATAACTTGCAAGCGATTGTTATGGATATTCTTTTTATCCAAAAGGTATATGTTCTTTGTTGTTCCATCTTCACGTTTTAGAATCTGGATATGGTCATCTTGAATCTTTCTGGTTTTTTCAACAATACCCTCATTTGTATTGGCAATACATTCTGTGAAAAATCTATCCCATTCACTGTCAGTAAAAGTGAAGTCATTAAGCAGTTCAAGTTGTTTTCGGAGATTTTCTAACAATGAAGCTTCATTGTGCACTGAAATATATTCATATCCTTGGGAAGTCAGTTGCCTAATAAACTCCCGCTCAAGTTCCGCCTCGCTCTGATACTTTTCAGGACGGACATTGTATTCAGCTGCATATTCAGCAACAACCGTTGCTTCGTCAGTACTGGCAACGATGTTGTATATACTCATGCCGTCACCTCCTTGAATGATAACAGTTTATCCCTGTAATATTCATATTGCTTTTGCCTAGCTTCAATTTCAGCAGGAATGCCGCTGGTTAAGTCGTTGCAGAGAGCGTCAAAGCGGTCTAGGATAGATACGATGCGCTCTTGTTCCTCAATGGGAGGGACAGGAATCCGATAATCCTTAACATTTGCGTCGGATATTGCTGGATAACTTGCACCTTGTTGATACTTTTCAACATGATAATAAAAAGAAGAAGATGCAATGTGATATAAAACCCATTTTTGTAGAACAATATCTGTATTTGCCCTTAAAACACAAAATCCAGTGCTACATATTTGTCCATCATACTCACTATCAATTAAACAATATCTTTTTAATAAAGGTCTTGTAGTAGCGAACAAAATATCGCCTGCCTTTACGATTTGTTGTGCCCTACTTGGTGCATTGTTTTTATTGATTTCCTGTGTTTCAGTAATATAATGTAGTTCTCTATCAACTGACGTTAAATCAATATATTTGTAAGTTGTTGATTCATCTTCCAAAGACCATTTTATATTTGATGTTGGTAGGGTGCATTCTTTAAGCGAAATCCATTTAACAGTATCTTCGTTAAGATCAGTCAATAGTAGATCCCTATAATACTCATACTGTTTTCTTCTTGCTGTAAGCTCTGCTGTAAGCTCTGCTGTAAGCTCTGCTGTAAGCTCTGTGAAATTGTCCAGAATACGGACAATTTCCTGCTGAACAGGTAGAGGGGGAACGGGGATAACAAATTCTTCTGTAACCCGAAGAGAAATCTGCGGCAATGAACCCATACCTAACGCAGCTTTTCTAAAATGTGAAAGGTTGCTTTTAAGTACATAATATAAATATTTCACAGCTATTTCATTATCGGCTGTATACGCCCACATTTCATTCTTAAATGTAAATGGCTTATCATAATAAACAGCATCGATTACACCTCTGGATTGTACCAACACTGCTGGAACTCTTGTAATATTTGCGTTTGGAATATCTTTTTCCATTGCGTTAATTACAGTTTTTCCACCTGCAAAGATTCTGATTTCACCATTGGGATTATCAATTTCTTTCATTTTTCCTGCCGTAATAGGGGTACCCTTGAGTCTTTTATAGACTTGTTTTATTTTTTTATATTTCACCCCTTCCGGGCAAAGCTCAGCAATCAACTCATCCAATCTACTCATTTGCCCACCTCAATTTCCGCAATAATCTTATCTATTTCTTCCCTTAAAATTTGCTCTCGTGCCACAATCTTTTCTATCTCAGCATTGAGGGCAACAATATCAATTTTTTCTCTGGTATCCTCCTGTTCCACATATGTTGAAACAGACAGGTTATAATCTTGTTCAGCTATTTCACTGTTTGGCACAAGCCTAGCAAAATGCTCTATATCTTTTCTATCTTTGAATGCGTTAAGAATGGTCTCAATATTTTCCTGTGTTAGTTTGTTGTTATTGGTAACCTTGACAAATTCCTTTGATGCATCGATAAATAAGGTGCTATTTTCTGATTTTGACTTCTTCAGCACCATAATGCAGGTAGCGATACTGGTACCATAAAACAGGTTGTCCGGTAACTGAATGATACAGTCGATATAGTTATTGTCAATCAGGTACTGCCTGATTTTCTTTTCGGCTCCACCACGGTACATTACACCGGGGAAACAGACAATAGCCGCTGTTCCGTTTGTTGCAAGCCAAGAAAGGCTATGCATAATAAAAGCAAGGTCTGCCTTGGATTTAGGAGCCAATACTCCCGCTGGAGAAAAACGGGGATCGTTAATCAAAATAGGATCATTGTCGCCCTTCCATTTAATGGAGTAAGGTGGATTTGATACAATGGCTTCAAAAGGCTCATCATCCCAATGTTGCGGATCTGTTAGCGTGTCACCAAGGGCAATATCAAATTTGTCATAATCAATATCGTGCAGGAACATATTAATTCTGCACAGGTTGTAGGTTGTAATGTTGATTTCTTGACCGAAGAAACCTTGACGTACATTTTCTTTTCCTAAGATTTTTGCAAACTTTAGCAGTAGAGAGCCAGAACCGCAAGCGGGGTCATATACCTTGTTGACTTCAGTTTTTCCTACTAATGTTAAGTGGGTAAGGAGTTCAGAAACTTCCTGCGGCGTATAGTATTCACCACCACTTTTTCCTGCATTGGATGCATACATACCCATTAAAAATTCATAAGCATCACCGAATGCATCTATGGTATTGTCTTTGTAATCTCCCAGCTTCATTTCTCCAACAGAATTCATTAGCTTAACCAGCTTTTCATTACGCTTTACTACAGTGTTACCTAGCTTATTGCTGTTAACATCAATATCGTCAAACAGACCTTTGAAATTATCTTCACTCTCTGTTCCTTGGGCAGATGCTTCTATATTACTGAAAATCTGCTCTAGTGTTTCATTTAAGTTTTCATCGTCCTTTGCACGAGCTCGGACATTTTCAAAAAGCTCGCTGGGTAAAATAAAGAAGCCTTTTGTCTTAACTAAATCCTCTCGTGCCTGTTCTGCTTCTTCGTCGGATAACTTAGCATAATCAAATTCCGTATTGCCAGCTTCCCATTCTCCGGCGTTAATATAGGCAGTAATATTTTCAGATATGTAGCGGTAAAACAGCATACCTAGAACATATTGCTTAAAGTCCCATCCATCTACACTGCCTCTTAGATCATTTGCCATATTCCATATCGTGCGGTGTAATTCCGCCCGTTCCTGTTCTTTTCTGTTATTTTCCATAACTCTACTTCCTTTCTTCAACCATATTGGGCACTAATTCCATGATATCTTTAAAATCAACGCCAAGTGCCGTACAAACCTTTACAAGAACGTCCATACTGACATATTCGTTTTTAGAAAGCTTTGAAATTGACGATGGACTTATTCCCGCAGCAGCTTGTAAATCTTTCTTCTTCATATCGCGGTCTATCAATAATTTCCAAAGCTTTTTATAGCTAACGGCCATCTTGGTCACCTCTTTATATATGTTTCTTCCATTATAGCACATTTTCTTCAAAAATAACATGATTGTTCTGCGTTTGTGAAGTAATTTTACAATGTTAACAAAGATAATGATAGTTGTGTATGCCTTTATTTTTGATTTTTATTTAAATAAATACTTTTAGACAAAAATGTCTGTAAGTCTATTTGTAAAACCAAAGGCAAAGTTATAACATTCAGCCTTCTTAAATTTAATATCACTTTCGCTCAAATTCGAGCAAAAACACAATCATTACAGCCGTCTTTACCTTAGAAAAAAGACAGGCTGTTTTGTTTTAAGGGTTCGAATCAATAGAATTCTTCGCTTATAGATGAGGAAGAAAATTATTTTTAGAAAATCCTCAACTAATATGCCCTACCGTGGCTATAAGGTGAGAGGAAAAAAATCCCCCAATGAAAGCATAGTTTTTCTCTCACTGCTCCTTGACAACTGAATACCCCGAAATGCAAGAGATACTTCAAGCAGAATATGCCATGACGATAATTCCGAGCGTATTCCTTGAAAGATAACGAGATTGTGTCCAACAAGGCAAACTCTCTGGAACAGTAGCGTTTCGGGTCATTTATAACAGGCAAGGAGGTGAAATAACTGAAAACACAATACGAGAACTTGCCGCAGGTGCTTAAAGATAAGCCACAGTTTTGCTGTTGGAAATATGAAGAGCGAAGTGGTAAAAAGACCAAAGTTCCCTATAACCCGGTAACGGGAAAAAGGGCAAAAGCAGATCAGCAGATTACATTTAAAGATTTTAGTTCGGCGGTAGCTGCTATAAGTGATTATGACGGTATCGGATTTTTGGTGGGTAATGACATATGTGTTATCGACTTAGATGATTGTTTTGATAGCAATGGTAAGCTTAAGCCTATTGCCCAAATTGTTGTAGAGGCTTTTAGTGGTTGCTATATGGAACACAGTCCATCTGAAAAAGGGCTTCATATTTTCTTTAAGGCCACCGGCTTTAACTTCGACAAAACAAAATATTATATCAACAACAGAAAGCTGGGAGTTGAGGTCTATGTGGCTGGAGCGACTAATCGTTTTGTTACCGTAACGGGCAATGTATTTGCAGATGGTGATATACCTGAGAAATCGATTGAGCTACAGATGATACTAGACAAGTATATGCTACGTCCTACCCCTGTGAAGCAACTACTGGATACAGAAAGTCAATCCTATCTGTCTGACAAGTCTGTTATTGAGAAGGCTTTAAAATCGGCAAACGGAGAAAGGTTCAAAGCATTATGGCAAGGGGATACATCTGGCTATGCTTCTGCCAGTGAAGCTGATTTGGCACTTTGCGGTATGCTGGCATTTTGGTGTGGCAGGGATATTGGGCAGATGGACAGACTTTTCCGGCAGAGCGGCCTAATGCGAGATAAATGGAATAGACTACAGTCCGGCAGTACTTATGGAATGATAACCATAGAAAAAGCTATTGCAAATACTACTGAAATATACAAACCAGGTAGTAAGCGTTCATCAGCTGCAGAAGATTTTGGTGAACGTTCCCTTGCTGATTTTAAGCCTGAGAGTAACGATCACTACCCTTGGACGGATATCGGGGCAAGCAGGCTGTTTGCTGATTATTATAATTCTTTTGCCCGCTTTGTTCCCGAAAGGAAGATGTGGTTTTGCTACGAGAATGGTATTTGGATTCCTGATGTCGGTAATCTCAAAGTGATGGAAATGTGTAAATCATTGGCTAACCAACTACTAACCTATGCTTTGACTATTCAGGATGAACATCAAAGAAAGGCATACATTGACTATTGCCGTAAGTGGCAGTCAAGAAGATACCGAGAAACGGTTCTTAAGGATGCACAGAGCGTATATCCCATATCAATGGCTGAATTTGACCAAGACCCGCTTATGCTCAACTGTGCCAATGGGACTTTGTTTTTAATGTCTATGGATTTTCGTCCCCACAACAGCGAGGACAGACTTACTAAGATATCTGGTGTTAAGTATGATCCAGAAGCCAAAAGCGAGCGATGGGATAGATTTATTCATGAGATTATGAGCGGAGATGAGGAAAAGGCAAAATTCCTCCAAAAAGCCTTTGGCTACAGCATCAGCGGAGACACTCGGTATGAATGCCTGTTTGTTCTTTATGGTGCTACAACTCGAAACGGTAAAGGTACGCTATGTGAGAGCATTCTTAAGGTATTAGGAAGTTATGGCTGTACCGCAAGGCCAGAGACTATCAGTCTGAAAAAGAACAATAACAGTTCAAGTCCAAGTGAAGATATTGCCCGGCTTGCAGGAGTACGCTATGTAAATATTTCCGAACCTAGCAGAGGACTTGTCCTAAATGCTGCACAGGTAAAAAGCATGACGGGTGGTGACACCATCAATGCAAGGTTTCTACATGAGAATTCTTTTGACTTTTCGCCAAAGTTTAAGCTGTATATCAACACTAATTATCTGCCCGTTATTACGGATATGACGCTGTTTTCTAGTGGCAGAGTGGTGATTATCCCTTTTGAACGACACTTTGATGAAAGCGAGCAGGATAAAAACTTAAAACGCGAATTCGCCAAACCGAAGAATCAGAGTGCTATCCTCAACTGGCTAATTGAAGGCTATCAGCTGTTAAAGAAGGAGGGATTGACTTTACCTGATTCCGTTAAGACAGCAACGGAGGCTTATAAGCGTGACAGCGATAAAATCGCATTATTTTTCGAGGATGCCTTGGAGGAAAGCCCTAACAGTGAGGTGCGGACATCCGAAGTGTATGCCCGGTATCAGCGTTGGTGCAGTGCCAATGGCTGTTATTCGGAGAATGCAAGAAACTTCAAACAAGCCTTAACAGCTATCGCCCGTGTAGAACGGAAACGACCACGTTCTGGTGGTGGAATGACCACAATGCTTATCGGATATAAGCTGACTGAAGAAGAGTTTTTTCTTATTTAAACACAGTGTAGCAGCTTGTAGCAAGAAAAACAGGTTATATAAAAAATCGCTCTCGTATAGAGAGTTTAGTTTTTACCTGCTACATCTTGCTACAAAGCTTAAGACCACTGGAAACAACCCTATGTGTTAATACCAGCCCCTAGGGGAGGTCAAATCTCCACATCTTTTCATCTGGACAACGGGCGTGGGGCAACGCGTAAAAAAACGCGGTTTCAAACGGGGTATATACCCCACAATCCATTTTAATTTAGGAGGTAAACGATTATGGCAACATCAACAACTTATAATAGAGCGTTTTGGAATGTTATGAAAGGAAAAGAAGAAAACAATCAAAATCTAAGCGAGGGCTTTGATAATGCAGGAGCCTATGTCGCACCAGACGAGTTCCGAGAAGGCTTTAACACTGCTCTATCCAAGGAGAATATATTCCGCAGATTTGCTACTGTTATCAATCTATCTTCTGCAGAAGGTAAAATTCAAGCGGTATCCTCAACGGGTACAGCAGATTGGGTTGAAGACGGAGATCCAATCCCCGAAAGTGCCGATACATTTACACAGTTTCTGGTGAAATCATACAAGCTGGCATCTCTTGTCAAGCTAAACCGCTCATTCGTCACTGATATGAACTTTAATCTTGAAAAATATCTGATGGGTGATTTTGCGAAGCGTTTTGGCAAGGCTGAGGAAAATGCATTGCTTAATGGAAATGGCACAACTCAGCCAACAGGTTTACTTACGGCAGACGCAGATGTAACTACAGCAGACAATAGTACCATCTCTTTTGATGAGATTATCTCTCTGTATTTTTCATTAAAAGATGAATACCGAAATAACGCTGTGTTTATCATGCACGATAATACAGCCATGCTTCTTAGAACCCTTAAAGATACAAGTGGCAGTTATCTGTGGAATTCTTCAGATAACACCATCTTCGGAAAGCCTGTAGTTACCTCTCCATATATGCCTACAGTATCAGCAGGAGCAAAAAGCATTGTATTCGGAGATTTATCTTATTACTGGCTGATTGAGCGTCAGCCAATAACAATAAAAAAATTAAGTGAGTTATATGCATTGCAGGGGCAAATTGGCTATTCTGCTTACGAGAGATTGGATGGCAAGCTAATTCAACCGGATGCTCTGAAAATATTACAAATAAAAGCTTAAATAATGGATTAGGCACTGGGTCATCAATTCGGCTCAGTGCCAGTTCCTTCAAAACTTTCGGACAGGAGGTCACGATATGGAGAATCAAAGTAACAGCCGCACAACCAAATCCGATATCGGAGGTACGGTCTATGTGGTGGAATCACGAGTAAGTGATTCAGCAAAGGAAAGTGCATATTCCAAGCTGAAACGGCTGATTACAGTCAACGCAAAAAGTCTTTCAAAGTTATCAGATAGTTCATATAAACCCACGGAAATCAACTCGACTTCTTCAAGGTAGTACGATAATATACATAGTGCTAAACCGCTTGAAGACTGTCGGAAATGGAGGAGAAAAATGAATAGACAGTCAACATTTAGCACTATACGTAAATCAACATTAGCATTTGAAGAAGCGAAAATTACTGCTTTGTACTGCAGGCTTTCCCGTGATGATGAGCTTGCAGGAGACAGCAACAGTATAGTAAACCAGAAGGCAATTCTAAAAAAATATGCTGAGGACAACGGTTTTCGCAACATCGAATTTTATGTGGATGATGGGGTCAGCGGTACAACTTTTGATAGACCAGACTTTAACCGCATGATTGCTGATGTAGAGTCTGGTAGAGTCGGAACAATTATCATCAAGGATATGTCCCGTTTCGGCAGGGATTACCTCAAAGTAGGCTATTACACAGAGATAATGTTTCCTGAAGCAGATGTACGATTCATTGCTATTAACAACGGTATTGATAGTGCAAACCAAGCAGACAGTGACTTTACACCGTTTCTTAACATTATTAATGAATGGTATGCTAAGGATACTAGCAAGAAAATCCGTGCTGTATTCAAATCCAAGGGACAGTCCGGTAAACCACTCTGCACCAATCCGCCTTACGGTTATATTAAAGACCCTGAAGATAAGTTGCACTGGATTATAGATGAAAAAGCCGCTGAGGTGGTCAGAGATATTTTCCGACTGTGCATGGCTGGCTTTGGACCCACGCAGATAGCAAAACAACTTGAAAAGCGATGCATTGACACACCTACGGTTCATCTTCGCAAAATGGGTATTAACACTCCAGCAAGACCACCAGAAAACCCATATGCTTGGTCGGCTCGTACCGTAGCAGATATTCTGGCTAAAATGGAATATCTAGGTCACACGATAAATTTCAAGACTTCTAAAAAGTCATATAAGAGCAAAGTCAAGATATTGAACAATCCAGAAGATTGGCTGGTTTTCAAAAATACCCATGAAGCAATTATCGATGAGGGCACTTGGGAAACAGTGCAGAAAATCAGAGATGGCAAGCGAAGACCATCACGATTAGGTGAAATGGGAATGCTTTCTGGCATGATGTTCTGTGCCGACTGTGGAGCAAAGCTGTATCAGGTTAGAGGCAAGGGATGGACACACGATAAGGAATACTTCGTTTGTGCTACTTACCGCAAGAAAAAGGGTATGTGCAGTTCACATCAGATACGCAATGTTGTAGTGGAACAGCTTTTGTTAGAAGACTTAAGGCGTGTAACCTCCTTTGCCAAAGACCATGAACAGGAATTCATCCGTATAGTAATGAATAATTCAGAAAAAGAACTTGCCAAAGAACTCCGCCAAAGTCAAAAGGAGTACGAACAAGCACAGGCTCGTATTGCTGACATAGACAAAATCATTCGAAAGCTATATGAAGACAATGTGATGGGCAAAATTCCCGAAGAGCGTTTTTACAAGATGTCGGCTGAATATGAAGCCGAGCAGAAGACACTGGAAGAAAGGATAACCAAATTAAAACATACCATTGATACTGCAAATGAACAGTCCCTCAATACCGACCGCTTTTTGGCACTGGTTAAAAAGTACACAGAAATTACAGAATTGGATGCAGAGATTATCCGAGAGTTCATTGACAAAATTATTGTATTTAAGGCTGAAAAAGTAGATGGCCGCAGAACCCAGCGGATTCAAATTTTCTATAACTGCATTGGCGCTATTGATTTGCCAAACTAAACGAAAAAACGGCATAGCCGAATATCAACGACTATGCCGAATTTTTCAGGAATTTATAATCCCTATCTGACCGCTCCTAACCGGGCTATTTTTATTGTTTTTCGTAACGCAATATTGGTTTTCTGGCAGCAGTCGCTTCATCTAGCCGTTTAATAACTGTTGTATGCGGAGCTTCTTGAACGATTTCAGGATTTTCTTCCGCTTCTTTAGCGATTTGAATCATCGCTGCGATAAATTCATCTAGCGTTTCTTTTGATTCGGTTTCCGTCGGTTCTACCATAATAGCTTCCTCTACACTAAGCGGGAAGTAGATTGTCGGCGGATGATAGCCGAAATCAAGCAGACGCTTTGCGATATCAAGCGTACGTACGCCTAATTTCTTTTGCCGCTTGCCGGACAATACAAATTCGTGCTTACAATGCTGATTGAACGGCAAATCAAAATGAGGCTCTAATTTACGCATCATATAGTTTGCATTTAATACGGCATATTCCGATACGTTGTGCAAACCTTCCGGCCCCATCGTGCGAATGTATGTGTAAGCACGGACATTAATTCCGAAGTTGCCGTAATACGGCTTCACACGGCCGATCGATTGCGGACGATCATACTCAAACGTGAATGCATCCCCTTTTTTCATTAAGACAGGTTTCGGCAAGAACGGAATGAGCTCTTTTTTCACCCCTACTGGACCTGATCCAGGGCCACCGCCGCCATGAGGACCCGTAAATGTTTTATGAAGATTTAAGTGAACGACATCAAAGCCCATGTCACCAGGGCGCGTATAACCCATAATCGCATTCATATTCGCTCCGTCATAATAAAGTTTTCCGCCAGCTTCATGAACGATCGCAGCCATCTCTAAAATATGCTCTTCGAAAAGACCGAGCGTATTTGGATTGGTCAGCATAAGTGCGGCCGTATCTTTCCCAACCACACTACGCAGATCATCTAAATCGACAAGACCGCGCTCATCCGTTTTTACGGTTATGGAATCAAATCCTGCAACAGTTGCGGAAGCGGGGTTTGTGCCGTGAGCGGAATCAGGCACAATGACCTTTGTCCGTTCTTTATCCCCATTCGCTTCATGATAAGCGCGAATCATCATTAGCCCCGTCCACTCACCGTGCGCACCGGCAGCAGGCTGCAAAGTGACTTCATCCATACCTGTAATCTCTGCAAGGGTCGTTTGTAAGTTATACATCATTTCCATCGCGCCCTGAACCGTTTCTTCCTCTTGAAGCGGATGAATATGGGCAAACCCGGGATAACGGGCCACATCTTCATTAATTTTCGGGTTATATTTCATTGTGCAAGAACCGAGCGGATAAAATCCGGAGTCAACCCCATGATTCCTTTTCGATAATGCCGTATAATGGCGCATAATTTGCAATTCTGATACTTCAGGTAGTTCAGCATCTTCTGTTCGCATGTATTCGGAAGGAATCAACTCGTCAATGGACACTTCAGGAACGTCTAATGGCGGAATACTGTAGCCAATGCGCCCTTCTTTTGACAATTCAAAAATAAGCGGTTGATCTTGTGTATGCATTATAGTCCCTCCAATACAGTTGCTAATTGATCGATTTCTTCTTTCGTACGCAATTCCGTCACTGCAATTAACATATGATTTTCAAGCTCCGGATAAGTCTTGCCGAGGTCGTAGCCGCCAATGATTCCATGATCTAATAATTTTTTGTTTACTTCTTTTATTGGGCGATTGAATTGAACGACAAACTCATTAAAGAAAGGCCCTTCAAAAGGAACGTTAATCCCTTTTTCAGCCAGCGTTTTTTTTGCATAGTGCGCTTTTTGCACGTTCTGCATTGCAATTTCTTTTACGCCTTGTTTCCCTAGCGCAGTCATCGCAACAGATGCAGCGAGTGCGTTTAACGCCTGGTTCGAACAGATGTTTGACGTTGCTTTATCCCGGCGGATGTGCTGCTCGCGTGCTTGCAATGTTAAAACAAATCCCCGTTTGCCATTTTCATCTACCGTTTGGCCAACAAGACGGCCAGGCACTTTCCGCATTAACTTTTTCGTTACGGCAAAATATCCGCAATGCGGTCCGCCGAATCCTTGAGGGATGCCGAAAACTTGCGCGTCACCGACCACGATGTCAGCCCCTAATTTCCCAGGAGGAGTGAGGACACCAAGCGAAAGCGGATTACTTGAAACTACAAACATCCCTTTTTCCTGATGGACGATCTGTTCGATTTCTTTTAACGGCTCAATTTGACCGAAGAAGTTCGGATATTGAATAATCACGCAAGCCGTGCTATCATCAACTACTTGTTTCAATTCTTCAAGATCGGTCACGCCATTTTCAGTGTCCACTTCAACGACTTCAAAATTTTGGCCGTATGCGTAAGTGGCAAGGACCGAACGCGATTCAGGATGAACGCTTTTTGAGACGATAATTTTAGTTCGTTTTGTTTGCGCTGCTGATAAAAGTGCAGCTTCTGCTAATGCAGTTCCGCCATCATACATGGAAGAGTTTGCGACATCCATGCCTGTCAATTCACAAATCATGGTTTGGAATTCAAAAATGGCTTGCAATTCCCCCTGTGAAATTTCCGGTTGATAAGGCGTATACGCTGTATAAAATTCCGAACGCAAAAGGACATGATTAACAATTGATGGAGTGTAATGATCATACACCCCCGCACCTAAAAATGAAGTATAGTCTTTCGTATTCATATTTTTAGCCGCTAATTGGGACATGTATTTAACAAGCTCAGGCTCAGGCAACGCTTCTTCAATTTCAAGGCTTCTTTTCAGACGCACTTCTTCCGGAATATCTTTAAACAATTCTTCCGTAGAAGAAATGCCGATCGCTTCCATCATTTCTTTTTTATCTTGTTCAGTCATTGGCAAGTAACGGAATGTCATTTTGATCCTCCCCTAAATCGTGGTTTAAAAAATAATTTAGCCCTTTTTATAAAATGGAGATTTTACTACGACTGCCCTCAGGCGTTTTTGTCTAATTTGGACTTCTACTTCGGTTCCAAGTTCAGCATATTCTGACTTTACTAGCGCAAGCCCGAGATTTTTCTTCAACGTTGGTGATTGTGTGCCAGTTGTCACCTCACCGATTTTTTCCCCGCCTTTAAATACTTCATAATGGGACCGTGGAATCCCTTTGTCGATCATTTCAATACCGACAAGCTTCCGCGCCACTCCCTCTTCTTTTTGTTTCATTAACGCTTGTTTCCCAATAAAGTCATCTTCTTTATTCAGCTTAACGGCAAAACCGATGCCGGCCTCAAGCGGACTAATATCTTTCGTGAGCTCCTGGCCATAAAGTGCGAGTTTAGCTTCAAATCGAAGCGTATCCCGGCTCCCTAGTCCACATGGCAAAACGCCATCTTCCTTGCCTGCTTCTAATATGGCCTTCCAGAGGTCGGCCACATCTTCAGGACGGCAATAAATTTCAAATCCATCTTCACCTGTATAGCCCGTTCGAGAAACGAGCGCTTTTTTTCCATTAATCAAAACGTCTTCTTTAAACTTGAAGAAGCCAATGGAAGAAAGGTCCGTATCCGTTAATGTTTGAAGAACTTTTTCCGCCAATGGGCCTTGAAGTGCCAATTGGGATACTTGATCTGAAATGTTCGTTAATTCAACTTCACCATCAAGATGGGATTGCATCCATTCAAAGTCTTTATCGATATTCGCTGCATTCACAACGAGTAAAAAGTGATTGTCATTTCGCTTGTAAATGAGAAGATCATCAACCGTGCCGCCATCTTCGTAACACATGGCCGTATATTGTGCACCGCCGTCTATTAACTTGGATACATCGTTCGTCACCATTTTTTGCAAATAAGAAAGCGCCCCGGTTCCTTTCACTTCAAATTCACCCATATGAGAAACGTCGAAAAGCCCGGCACGTGTTCGTACGGCTTCATGTTCCTCTTTTATGCTTGAAAATTGAACAGGAAGTTCCCAGCCGCCAAAATCGATGACTTTTCCGCCATAGTTTTTGTAAAGTTCAAAAAGTGGTGTACGCTTTAATTCTCCCATTGCTTCTCCTCCTTAGATTATTTTTTAAATTCAAACAATTAAAGTAGTATCATCAAGCAGTTAGAAAGCCGCTTTACTTTTACTGCAAAAACTAAAAAAGGACAGAAAAATACACCATCAGTGGCGTATTTCTCTGTCCTTATACCTGAAAGTTTCTCGCAAGCGGTTTTGAATCTCGCCGGAGTTTCCTCTTTGGTGGCTAAACTGAATTAGCACTCTCCAGAGATGCGTCAAACAAGAGTCTTTTTGCCTGAGAGATTCACACTATGCTTGCTCCTTCGGCGCTACATGAAGTAGTCTCTCCCCTTGCCTTCATTCGCAAGTATGCAATTTGGCAGTAACGACAATACTAAAAACATCTAAATTATTTACGTTTGTATAACACATTATTATCCTATCATTTTTATAACGGAAAAAGCAATCATCTTTTTAATTGAAAGGATCACCAATTGATGAATATCGACATTAACTTTCAAAGGGATTGGCATGACCAATTTCTCAAACGAATTGATGATGACGGACCGTGGGCGAACTGGGAACTGTACAATTTAGCATTGGAAGCCGAACGGCATTTATCCATACCGGAGTTCCTCGGACTTCAGGCGCCGAAACATCTCCCCCAGTTGACGTTTCTTCCCCATCAGTTAGAAGTTGCGAAAACTGTTATTGAGAAAATGAACGGCAAAGCGATTTTAGCTGATGAAGTGGGGCTAGGAAAAACGATCGAAGCGGGTTTGATCATTAAAGAATATATGATTCGCGGTCTTGCCCAAAAAGTTCTTATTCTCGTGCCGGCTTCACTTGTTTTGCAGTGGACTACGGAATTGAATCAGAAATTTTTTATACCGGCAGTCGCCCAGAAAAAATCGTATGTCTGGGAACAATGTGATATCGTTGTCTCTTCGATTGATACGGCGAAACGACAGCCGCACAGGGACATCGTCCTCAATCAAGATTATGACATTATCGTCATTGATGAAGCTCACAAACTTAAAAATAAGGCAACGAAAAATTACGAGTTTGTTCAGCATCTAAAAAAGAAATTTTGTTTATTATTAACGGCCACTCCGGTTCAAAACAAAGTCGATGAGATTTTTAACCTAGTCTCTTTATTAAAACCAGGGCATCTTGGGAATCAGGAAAATTTTGATAAAGATTTCCGGAACGATAAATATTCGCTAAAAAATGAGGAAAAATTAAAAGATCTCGTCAACAAAGTAATGATTCGAAACCGCCGTGAAGAAACAGGGTTAAACTGGCCAAAGAGGTACGTTCAATCGATCCCGATTACGCTATCGGAATCCGAACGGCTCCTTTATGACAAAATAACGGAGCTTAAAAAACTGCCTTATTTAAATCGCAGCAAATTTTCGGTCATTACGTTGCAGCGCGAAGTATGCAGCTCTCGGGAAGCCGCTTTTCTCACGATTAAAAATATGCTTGAAAAAAGCGAGGGGAATGCGTTTCCCGATCAGATATTAGTTTCTATAATGAAATTGATTGAAAACGTTACGCAAAATTCAAAAGCGCAAAAAGCGTTGGAACTCATCCAATCGATTGACGATAAAGTTATTATATTTACGGAATATCGAGCGACTCAGCTATTTCTGCAATGGTTCTTGCAGCAGCACGGCATATCTTCCGTTCCGTTTAGAGGCGGGTTCAAGCGCAGCAAAAAAGATTATATGACGTACTTGTTTAAAAACCACGCCCAGGTTTTAATTGCTACAGAAGCAGGCGGTGAAGGGATTAACTTGCAATTTTGCCAGCACATTATTAACTACGACTTGCCATGGAACCCGATGCGCATTGAACAGAGAATTGGCCGCATTCATCGGATCGGGCAACAGGGAGATGTTCACATTTATAATTTCGCGACGAAAGATACGATTGAGGAACACATTTTAAATTTGCTCTACAACAAAATCAACCTTTTCGAAAGTGTCATTGGCGAGCTGGATGAAATCTTAACGAAATTTGAATTGCGAAACATTGAAAATTATATTTCGGACATTCTCATTAACTCCGAAAGTGAAGGAGAAATTCGGGTAAAGATGGACAATTTAGCCTCTTTAATCAATTATGAAGGAGGCATTAAACAAAAAGGGTGGGAAGAACATGCAGCAGCAAGAGATTCATCGTTTTCTTGAACGGTTCTTCGTAGCGAATGAGTGCGAGATCCTTGAAAAAACCGCTGACTCTTTAAAAGTCCAGCTTACAATTGAGCTCGATAAACTTTTGATGAACCGCCCGTTTTATTGGCATTATCTTGAGAAGACAGGAGCCGAACCAAACCCGATGACTTTAACACTCTACACTGGACAAGGACAGCCGGCGGACAGTAGCGGGGAATTCATTCACTTTGGCTCTCCCCGCTTGCATCAAATCTTTTCATCGACAAAAAAGCTCGCTTCTTTTATTCGCATGTACGAATCGGTTCCTCATTCCGGGATAAACATCGCCCTCAACCCGTGGCTTTGTATAAATGTAAAAATATCGTATCAATGCGATCGAAAAAAAGATATGATTCATTCTTACGGAATTCATTTAATTAACGGAATCATTGAGGAAAACTTTCATGAGAAACTTCAAACGATACGATTGTCGAAACGGATTCCTGACTATTGTTATACGCTCTCTCCTCTCATTAAACCGGTCAGCGGGTTAAAGCGATTGGAAAATATGATCATTGAAAAAATCCATGAAGACGACCATTCATGGGCCGAGGATGCGCGCATGAGATGGGCCGAAGACGAAGAGCTGCTTAACCGTTTTTACGAGGATATAGAAGAGAAACCCGAATATTACTATGGAGAAAAAGAAGCGTTACAAACGCAATACGAGCCAAAAATAACCGTCTCCATTATAAATGGCGGATTATTTTACCTGGCAAACAGTCAAAAAGGTTAAATTGATTTAAAATCAATTTAACCTTTCTCACTTCATGAATCCGCTTCGAAAACGGTTCATCCGCCGATATACGACATTTCGATTTTGTCTTTCCGGTATTTATATGATAAACGTTCCTCGGAATAACGATCGGTTCGTTTTTTCCATGTTTGATGGATCGTTTTACGCAGCTCTTCCTCCGAATAGCCGCTGCGCAATGGCGTTTTTACATCTAACCCGTTGGAAGCGAACAGACACGTATACAGTTTTCCGTCCGCTGATAGTCTCGCCCTTGTGCAAGAGCTGCAAAACACATCGCTTATCGAGGAAATGATGCCTATTTCACCCCGTCCGTCAATGTATTCATATCTCGTTGCCACTTCTCCGAAATATTGACTTTCTATTTTTTTCAATGGAAGCTCTTTATTGATTTTTTCAATGATTTCTTTTTTCGTCATCACTTCATGGAGATTCCAGCCATTCGTCGTACCAACGTCCATGTATTCAATAAATCGTAATATATAAGGGGTATCTTTGAAAAAACGGGCCATCCTGACAATTTCATGGTCGTTTATCCCTTTTCGCACCATCATGTTTACTTTTACTTGCAAGCCCGCAGCATAGGCCGCTTTCATCCCATCTAATACAGCTTGAACCCGGACGCCTCGCCCGTTAATCTTTCCAAAAGTATCGTCATCAAGTGAATCGAGGCTTACGGTTACCCTTTTCATGCCCGCTTTTTTTAAACTGGCAGCCAGCTTCGGAAGCAACACGCCATTCGTTGTAATCGCCAGATCTTCAAGCCCTTTTAATTGATGAAGACGTTCAAGCAATTCGGGCAAGTTTTTTCTAAGCAGTGGCTCCCCGCCTGTGATTCGGATTTTTTTCACGCCAAGACGGATAAACTGCCTGGCAAGCCATACGATTTCATCAAATGTTAGCAATTCCTCTTTTTTTAAGAATGGATAGTCCGATCCGAATATTTCCTCAGGCATACAGTATGTGCAGCGAAAATTGCATTGATCCGTGACAGAAATTCTTAAATCACAGAGCGGCCGATGATATTGATCTTTAATGATCGATTGATCCTCCATTTTCCATCACACTCATTTGCATTTGTTTCTTAAAACTTACCATAAGTTAGCGTGGAATAAAACAACCTTGAACTCATTAATGTTGACAAAAACAAAAATAAAAAAACGGAAGCACTATCTTTTCTTCCGTTTAAACGCATAACCTAATGCTGTCGGGATTAACCCGAACAAAAAGGACAATGGGGGTTCCTTCGCCTTTCTTTTTTCAGTTCTTCGTTTCTTTCTTATCTCTTTTGGCTCCTCAATATAGCGTACAAATCGCTCGGTCGCCTGTTTTATATAATCATTTGAGGAAGGCATTTTATCACCACTTTTAAATCTTTTTTAATCAGCCTTCCCAACAAGCTTTAAATTTAATCCCGTAATGATTGAATCTGCCGCCTCAACCGGGGTCAGAACCGAAACATCCAGAGTAAAATGACATTGTTCATAAGCTGGCCGTCTCGCTTCATACAAGGCTCTCATTTCCTCTTTCCGATGTTTATTAAACAACGGCCTCGTTTGGTCTTCCTCAAGCCGTTTGACAATCACTTCAAAATCACAATGCAAATATACAATTGTGCCGGCCGCATTCATCATTTCACGATTAGCTTCTTTAAGAGGTAATCCCCCGCCAGTCATAATGACGGCATCGGCTTTCGGCAACAAAAGAAGAGCCTCGGTTTCATACTGTCTAAAGGCATGTTCTCCTTCTTGCCCGAAAATATCCGCAATCCGCTTTCCTTTCCATTCTTCAATATAATGATCCGTATCTATGACAGGCACCGAAAGCTTTTCCCCTAAGACGGTTCCGATCGTTGTCTTTCCCGCCCCCATAAATCCGGTTAAATAGATGGCCCTCAATTTAAAACTCCTTCCGCCCACTTCGTTATTTCATTTTTTTCTTTATTATAAACGATTTGAACGGATTTTGTTTTCCTTTCTTTTGTTTTCCCTCGTATTTCAATAATATATTTCATTTTAGCCCATTCACTAATTTGATAAGTGGCTGACCCTTCCTCATAATTCAGGATGCCGGACGTCTGGGCTTTTCCATCTTTGATGCTTTTCATAAGGTCAACGGCGCTTTTTTCAATGACCGTCTCTAGCTGTAAATTCTCTTGTTGATCCGATATAAACTGCCGCTCGCCTAAATAAAGCAGCAACTGGTGACCTGTCAGCATAACAAGCATCAGGCAAAAAACGAGAACCGTTGGAAAAATGATACCATTATGATTCAGCAAGGATTTTTTCATATAATAGATGCCCGATAAAAAATTTTCGATCATAGTGCTTCCCTGAAATATCTTGAATGTTCACATGAACTTCTATGCCGTTTGTAACAGACGGTTCAAAGCGTTTAATAGATTGAAGCCACGTTTCATGGCCGAGCCCTTTGACTTGCTTGCGGATGATTTGTCCATATTGAGAATAAGTTGCCGTCTCCCCGTCACTATTTGTAATCAATAATTGACGATTCGCCACTCGAATCGATGACGCACTTCTTATTTCTTTGCCAATCTCTGTGAAGAACAATTGCAATTCTTCAAGCCGTACGGCGGGTTCCGCGGGCGGACGAATTACTTTAATAAAAAGCGGGGAAAAGGAGGCGAGCACGACGAAGATGAGTAAAGCGATGATCGTTTCGATTAAGGTAAATCCATTTTTCGTCACTAAAATCATTTCTTGACAGATCCACACCTTTCATATTTCCTGCTATTCTTCCCATTAAATGATACACATATTTTCGGTTCGCCACCATTCGGGAGATAGCGAATAGTAAAGGTCGCTGTAGTCCCTTTTACGATTGGATCGGGAAGAGTAGAGTAAAGCATATAGTCATTAAGGCTATTGTGAAGAAGATCGATCGCTTCACTGTTTTGTTTGATTGTAAACCGTTCTTTATAGAGAGTGTAGAGCATCGGGACCGTCGATGCCGTGACAATTCCTAATATACTTAAAGCCAGAATCGTTTCTAATAGTAGATAGCCTTTACCATCTTTCAACATAAAAGCGACCCACCCCAAGCAGGATAACCATTCGATAATCGCCAACCGGTGTCTGAAAGTGCAGCGTACCCGATTCAATTACATTTCCAATACGATTGTAGGCAATTTGAAGCTTCATTGATGTTGAAAAAACGATGAAGTCTTGCGGAATTTGTTTACGTTTCAAGACTTGATCATTACCAAGACGGATTTCGTAATAATGTTCCTTTTGAAAAAAAATTAATGACGCTTTTTGTTCTGAATGGATCGCCGTTCGCTGTGTTAAATATACGTCTTTTTGTAATTCTTCAAAAAAGTATTCTACTTTTCTCGTTTCTTTCGATTTCTCATAAGAAAAAAGACCGATGGAAAGAACTGTAGCGAGGATCAGAAGAACAATCGCCATTTCAATGAGCGTAAACCCGCCATTTTTCACCTGTTTCTTTGCTAAGATGTCTATCATTTGGCAGGAGGCTTAACAATTCCATCTGCAAAAATTAATTCGCTTCCATCAGGACAAGTTACGTGATCCACATATCCTTCATCGACAAGATCTTGAAGATTGGCAAGCGGCTTTCCTTTATCCGCTTCATACGCCCCGACCTGGCCTTGCACGAGATCCACTGTCGCCTTACAACTCACATTTTTAACGACTTTATTATTTTTCGCCATGCTAGGCAACACGATCAACAGCAAAATTGATATGATTAAAAGGACAATCGTCATTTCGATTAACGTAAATCCGTCTTCTTTTTTTACTAGCTTCACTTTTATTCCCCTTTCATTTAATGGAGCTCATCAGCTCAAACATCGGCAACAGCATACTGACAAACATTAAGAAAACTGTACTGCCAATGATCAAAAACAAAACCGGCTGGGCGATTTGAAAATAACGGGTCACTTTTTCTTCAAATAGTTCCATCAACATGTCGCCATAGTCGATCAGTTCGGGACCGATAGTTCCATTTGCATGCCCATGTGCGACAATATGTGACAATTCCGGAACAAAGTATTTCTTCGCTTTTACAATCCGTTCAAAACCCTCACCACTTAATAGCTCTGTTTTCATGGCAATTGCCTCCTGTTGAAAAAAACGCAAATAATCGTTCTTTTCGAAAACGTTCAATGCTTCATGGATCGATAGGCCTCCTTTCAGTAAAGTTCCTAATTGAATCGAAAAGTAATGGGTAATTAAAAGCGGGAAAAATAAACGAAGAAGAGGCATTCGCTGCAACATTAAAACTTGTTTTGTCGGCTGGTAATTTCGAAACGTTGTAAAATAATAGACAAACAAAAGAAGGATGAAACTTAAGGTGAGTAATCCTATGAATGGAAGGGCATGGATGAAGGCGATAAACAGGCGGGTAAATAGAGGAAAGTCGATATTTAACGATTGATAAAGCGATTCAAATTGAGGAAACAAAAATTGTAAAAACACGACACCGATGATAATGACAATGATCATTAAAAATAGAGGGTAGCGAATCGTTTTTAACAACCGCCTTTTGATTTCTTCCCTTTTTCGCATCATTTTCCCGCTTTCTGCTAAACTAAACGATAAATCTCCATGCTTCTCGGAAAAGGATAAATACCCCAACACATGCTCAGGAAACTTATGCTCTGCTAATACGGAATGAAGTGAGAAGCCTGCCCGTAAATACGTTAATATATCTTCAAATATGACTTTTACATCGGGTGATTGATGCAGTTGCACCATTTCAATTGCTTTTGGCAATGTATAACCTTTTTCCAGCAGTTGACCGAGTTTAATTAAAAATTCCGCTTGATTTTCTCTTTTCCACCTCTTATTCCTCTTCATATCCATTACTCCCCAATCCATTTTTCATAACTTGATTCGGGCAAAAAACCAAGCGCGATGCCTTGCTGAATGTAATGTTTAATCGTTTTGTACTTTACATGATCACCGAAACTCGCTCCTTCCATCCAACGCAAGACGTTTTCTAAATCCCGTTCCGCAAGTACTTCATAGACCCCCATCCGTTTCATCTTTCTTCTGCGAAAACAAACCGGATGGCATTCTTCTTTGCAGTATGGACATTTTGTTAGAACAAGGCGTTGAGAAACGACGCCAAGCAATGTTTGTTCAAGCTCACGATAGGTGAAACCTAATTCAAGAAGTCGATAAAGACATCCAACGGAATCCCTGGCGTGTACTGTACTTAACACTAAATGTCCTGTAAGGCTCGCTCTCAGCACAAGTTTAGCCGTTTCTTCATCCCTTATCTCACCGATCATAATGACGTCCGGGTCATGCCTGAGAATTGATTTAAAACCTTCCCCGTACGTAATCCCCGCTTTTTCATTAATCTCCATTTGCAAAAACGAGTCGACTTTTTTTTCGACAGGATCTTCAAGCGTGACAATTTGCCGCTTCATTTGAGATTGGATGTACTGCAAAAGTGAATATAAAATGGTCGTTTTCCCTGAACCTGTCGGCCCTGTAAAAAGGATCAGCCCGCTTGCGCGTACCATTAAGTTACAAAGTTGGTCAACACTTTCGGGAAATAATGAAAGATGGTGCATATCGATGGTTTCTTCCTGAGGCAATAAGCGGATGGCCAGACTTTCAGAATAGGCGGAAGGCAATGTCGATAGGCGCAAATGAAGAATTTTCTGTTGGATCATTATGTCCATAGAACCGTTTTGAGGTCTTCTTTTTTCACCGATGTCAAGGCCGGAGAGGAATTTAAAATGGGAAATCAATCTTTCAAAATAACCATATGAAAGTTGTTCCATTTCAACAAGCTCGCCTGCAATTCGAAATTGAACCACCCCCTTGTTTCTTTTCGGAATGAAGTGAACATCTGAGGCTTGCAGGAAAACAGCCTGTTGCAACAATTGCTTGCTTTTACTTTCAATGGCGAGAATATGTGATCACACTCCTTTTCGTCAAGTAAGTTATGTATACGGCAAAATTCTGCAAAATCCTTCTTTCTTTTCAAAAAAATTTTGAAGGAGCTGATATTTTGTCAGCTCCTTCAATTTAGCAACCGATTGCCGCAAGAACCGGTGTCGGCAGATGACTTTGGAATGCATCGATAAAGCGGTCTACTTCTTGCTTCGTTAATACAAGTGGAGGCAAGAGGCGAATAATGTTTCCTTGCGTCACGTCGACCAACATTCCGTCATTCAGTAATTTCCGTTGTATTTTTTTCACGTTAGCTGCAGTATCATTCACACTCATCCCAAACATCATCCCGCTATAGCGTAGATCCGTTATATAATCAGCATGCTTCTTTTGGATCTCACTGAGCTTTTTATACAGATATTGAGACGTTTCATACCCTTTTTCCATCATTCCATCATCAAGCAAAACTTTTAATACGGCGAGCCCTAAAGCCGTGCTTAAAGGAGGCTGTGCAAAGGTCGTGCCATGATCTCCCGGGGCAAAACAGTCATGAACACGCGGACCTGCAATAATTCCTCCAAAGGCCGCTCCCCCGCCAGCACCTTTACCGAATTGTACAATATCTGGTGTTACTCCGTGGTGCTGATAAGCAAATAATTTTCCGGTTCTCCCCATTCCGCATTGAACTTCATCAACAATGAAAAGCATATGATTCTCGCGGCAAAGCTCCTCAATTTTCCTTATATATTCCCCCGACAATGGGTAAATTCCACCGCTTCCCATGACAGGTTCAATCATAACAGCAATCGGATGTTGTTGGTGGATCACTTTTACTAATCCGTCGACATCCTCACGTTCAACTTCATGGATCGTAATGGAATGACACGGATAATCTTGATAGACGCCTTTTTGTCTCGTTAATGGAAGAGCACCTAGCGTCCTTCCATGAAAACTATTTTTTAATACGACAATTCCGTCCCTTACATCCCCTGCTTTTTGTTTAAATTTATGGATCAGCTTAATGGTTGATTCTGTCGCCTCCGCACCAGAAGTGGTAAAAAAGACTTTTCCCGCTTTTAATGAATGATCGACAAGTTTTTTCGCATATGTAATTGCTACAGGGTTTAAAAAGTGAAACGGAAGATGTAAGCAATTAGCCACTTGTTCAGTTGCCGCTTTCATGATTTGAGGATGACCGTAACCTAATAAATTAACGCCAACACCGGAAAATAAATCAAGATACGCTCTTCCATTTACATCATAAAGAGTCGAACCTTTCCCCCCGGTTATTGCTACAGGCAGTCGTTCATAAACCGACATCATATATGTTTTATCCAAATCCATCCAGTTGTCCATTGTTATTCTTCCTCCTACAATTTCTCCATTAGATTTCTCCGTCTTTGCCGAGTCTACATAGCGGATGCTCAGTTTCCTAGTTAATGTTTCAATTTTTAATGTGAAATAAAAAAACCCCCGCCTGCAACCAAACGATATGTTTCCATTCGTTTGGCTGCTGAGGCGAGAGTATCGCGGTACCACTCAGCTTTTCCGTTTTTTTCACAAAAAACAGACTCCGTAAGTTCACATGAACTTCAGTCCTTTTAACGAAAGACCGGGCCGTTGTTTTTTACGGGTTTTCACCTTCAAAACAAAGCTCCAAGGTGGCGTTCAAAGAAAGATTACGACCGTCCTCTCAGCCTATGGGACGGATTTCTGGCGAAAGAGCTTTCTTTTACTTTTCCTTTTCTAAGCTTTTATCATTTTCATTTTTTAATAATCAGTTATTTGCTCTGATTATAAAACTGTCATTTGTGAATGTCAACAAAAAAGTTAATTGCTATTTGTTGAATTTCACAAACCGTGTATATTTTTTATGATGGGATGTTATACTATAACTGTTCCATTGGGCTATAGCCAAGCGGTAAGGCAACGGACTTTGACTCCGTGACGCGCTGGTTCGAATCCAGCTAGCCCAGCCATTTTTTATTTCAGGATTATCAAATTGTCTCCAAATTTTTATTATTTGAGCATTTACAATGATGTAAAAAAACATATATAATACAATAGGAACTAGCTTTTTTTCGTGAAAAAGGAGGGATGCATACATGGCGAGAATGTACAGAGTGCTCGGATTCTGGACAGCAGTCATCGCGGTAATGGCTTATCTTGGGGATTTAGTGCCAATGGCCTTATTATTTGTAGGCCAAACGATTATGTTTGTAACTTTAGGGTATTTGAACTTATCAGAACGTATGTATATCTATATTTTCGGTGCCTACCTGACCGTATTCTTCGTAGGGTTCACGTATTGGACAACATTTATGATGACTCCTGGTGCAGGAGGGCATTAACAAAATAACAACGATACATAATATAACGTATCAGAAAAAGACGGTAACCTCAAGTTACCGTC